>NZ_DATJYB010000202.1:0-2283 GCF_035499775.1 Mycobacterium sp.
CCAGGCGTCGAGGTCTTCTCGTGCGTAGGCGTAGACGGCCTGGTCGTCACCGCCGTGGACTCTTGGATTGCCGATCGTGTCGCCGACCAGCCCGCTGCCGAGACCGCCATGCATAGGCCCTGGTGCACGAACCATGACCGCCTCAGTTGCGGCTCGCTTGTCGATCCCGGTCACGTTCGACTGCGCGCGGGGATCGGGGTTTTCCCTGGGCCGTGCGACGTTGACCGACAACACCTTCGACACCCGCTCAGGGTAGCGCCGGCGGGCCGTCACTCGCTCCGCTGCCAGGTCCACCCCGAGATCTGCGGGTCGTCCTCACCGTGCTCGCGGGTGTAGCGGCGTGCGGCCAGCCGGGCGTCGGCCATCCGCTGCCGCAGCATGGCGGCCCGGCTGCCCAACCCGTCCACCCGGTCGATGACGTCCATCACCAGGTGGAACCGGTCCAGGTCGTTGAGCATCACCATGTCGAACGGCGTCGTCGTGGTGCCGCGCTCCTTGAATCCGCGCACATGGATCTGCGAATGATTGGTCCGGCTATAGGTGAGCCGGTGGATCAGCCACGGATAGCCGTGGTAGGCGAAGATGATCGGCTTGTCGCTGGTGAACAGCGCATCAAACTCCCTGTCGGGCAACCCATGCGGGTGCTCGGACTCCGGCTGCAACCGCATCAGGTCGACGACGTTGACCACCCGCACCTGCAGGTCGGGCAGTTCTCGGCGCAGAATGTCGGCGGCCGCCAGCGTCTCCAGCGTCGGGATGTCCCCGGCGCACGCCAGCACCACGTCAGGCTCGCCAACAGCCGAACTGGCCCACTGCCAGATCCCCAGCCCGCGGGTGCAGTGCAGGATCGCGTCGTCCATCGACAGGTACGACAGCGCCTGTTGCTTGCCGGCGACGATCACGTTGACGTAGTCGCGGCTGCGCAGGCAGTGGTCGGCGACCGACAGCAACGTGTTGCCGTCCGGTGGCAGGTAGACCCGCACCACCTCGGCGCGCTTGTTGGCTACCAGGTCGATGAACCCGGGGTCCTGATGCGACGCACCGTTGTGGTCCTGACGCCACACGTGCGAGCTCAGCAGGTAGTTGAGCGAGGCGATCGGCCGCCGCCAGGGCAGTTCGCGGCTCGTGGACAGCCATTTCGCATGCTGGTTGAACATGGAGTCGACGATGTGCACGAACGCCTCGTAGCAGTTGAACAGGCCGTGGCGGCCGGTCAGCAGATAACCCTCCAGCCAGCCCTGGCACAGGTGCTCGGACAGCACCTCCATCACCCGGCCGTCGGGGGCCAGGTGGTCGTCGTCTGGCCCGGTCGCCGAGAGCCAGACCTTGTCGGTCGACTCGAAAACGGCCGACAGCCGGTTGGACGCGGTCTCGTCGGGCCCCATCAGGCGGAAGTTGTCGAGGTTGCGGGTGATGACATCCCGCAGGAACGTGCCGAGCACGCGGGTGGCCTCATGCGTCGAGACGGCCGGTTCGGGCACGTCAACCGCGTAGTCGCGGAAATCGGGTAAGTCCAGGTCGCGCAGCAACACTCCGCCGTTGGCGTGCGGATTGGCGCTCATCCGCCGATCGCCTTGCGGCGCAACCGCCTTGAGCTCCGCACGCAGCGCGCCGTGCTCGTCGAACAACTCCTCGGCGCGGTAGCTGCGCAGCCACTCTTCCAGCTGCGCGCGGTGCTCGGGGTTCTCGTGCGTCCCGGCCAGCGGCACCTGGTGCGAACGCCAGGTGCCCTCCACGCGCTGGCCGTCGACCACCTTCGGCCCGGTCCAGCCCTTGGGCGTGCGCAGCACGATCATCGGCCACACCGGCCGCTCGGTCCGCTCGCCGGAGCGGGCGGCGCGCTGGATGGCGACGATGTCGTCGAACGCGTCGTCCAGCGCGGCGGCCATTTGCTGATGCACGTCGGCCGGGTCGTCACCGGCGACAATGATCGGCCGGTAGCCGTAGCCGCGCATCAGCGCCTCCAGCTCGGCCTCGGGGATGCGGGCCAGCACCGTCGGGTTGGCGATCTTGTAGCCGTTGAGGTGCAGGATCGGCAGCACCGCGCCGTCGACGGCCGGGTTGAGGAACTTGTTCGAGTGCCAGCCGGCGGCCAGCGGACCGGTCTCGGCCTCACCGTCCCCGATCACGCAGGCGACCACCAGGTCGGGGTTGTCGAACGCCGCACCGTAGGCGTGCACCAGCGCGTAGCCGAGCTCGCCGCCCTCGTGGATGGAGCCCGGCGTCTCCGGCGCCGCGTGCGAGGGGATCCCGCCGGGGAAGGAGAACTGCCGGAACAGCCGG
>NZ_DATJYB010000203.1:0-16300 GCF_035499775.1 Mycobacterium sp.
AGTGGATCTCGATGCGGCGGAGCTCGCCGCCGTGCTGCTCGAGGCGTGGGAGGGCGCGGCCCTGCGCGGGAAGGTGACCCGCAGTCGCGACCCGTATGAACGGTTCGAGGCAGTAACCCTCCCCGCACTTCTCCGTTGACCTGTGGCAGCTCCAAGTTCAGCATCGATGGCTCTTGATTTATAGACGACTGGTCATCTATTATAGAGAAGCCCGCCAACCACGACATGGGGCAAGGAGCCTGAGATGACATCGAGCGAGCGTCTGAGTCAGCATCGATTTGGGTTGAACCACGGCGGCGGCGAGATGCCCGCACTCGGGTTTGGGACTTCGCTGTCCGATAACAGGCAGACACGAAATGCCGTCAAGGCCGCGGTTGAGGTGGGTTTCCGCCACCTCGACGCCGCCGAACGGTACCGCAACGAAGCGGAGGTCGGCGCAGCCCTCAAAGAGCTGTTCGCCGACGGAACAGTCCGCCGCGAGGAGCTTTTCGTGACCACAAAGCTGTGGAACAACAACCACCGACCCGAACGCGTCAAGCCAGCGCTTCAGGCCAGCCTGGACAGGCTCGGGCTGGACGCGGTCGATCTGTATCTGGTGCACACGCCGTTCGCGTTCAAGCCCGGCGACGACCAAGATCCCCGCGATTCGCGCGGCGAAGTCGTCTACGACGACGGGGTCACGCTTGAGGAAACCTGGGCCGCGATGGAGGCCCTTGTTGACGACGGACTCACTCGAGCGATCGGCCTGTCCGATATCGACGCCGCCGGCACCGAAAAGATCTTCAACACCGCCCGAATCAAGCCGGCGGTCGTGGAGGTCGAGTCGCACCCCTATCACCCCCAGTGGGAACTCCACGAACTGTGCAAGACACATGGGATCATCCTGTTAGCGTTCGCTTCGCTGGGGCACGGACTGGAACCGCGACTGCTCGACGATCCCCTCGTTGCTTCGATCGCTCGACGTGTGGGAAAGACTCCCGCGCAAGTGCTTCTAGCCTGGGGCATTCAGCGCGGCAGCGCAGTTCTCACCGGATCCGTCACGCCATCGCGCATACGCGAGAACTTCGATGTGACGGCGCTGCCCGAAAGCGCGATGCAGGAAATCAACGAGCGTCTCGAAACTCGCGTCCGGTTCAATTCCGTCGCAGATGCCGGGCAACCGGGATTTGCCGAAGTGCCGCAAGATAATTGAGGAATTTGGGGCACCGGCGTCCGGCTAACCGGTCGGGTGCGTGTTCAGCGCCATCGCCAGAAAGTCCAGGCGCCAAAGCGATTGGAATAGTTGGCGCGCGAACTCCTGGTGGTCATCCTCGCTCTCGCGGGACGCGTCGGCGCGCTGCGCGACAGCCGAGGCGATCTCTCGAATCGTGCGACGGCCGTCGGCATGCTGAACGAAGGGCAGTTGATCCTGGTTGAGTTTGAGTTTCCCACCGGGCGAAAGAATCTCGTCGCCGGACAGCAGGCACGCGGTTCGCGCCACCGGAACATAATCGAGCCAGCCGGCCGTCGAGAAATCGATGGCGTAATCCTGTTTCGGACGGTCGGGGCGGCAGGCGAGGAAAAAGTGGGTGGCATTTGCCGGCTGCAGACGTTCCATCACCGACCAGAGTTTGACGTCGGGCAACTGGTCCAGAACCGATTTGAATCCGCTGGCCGGCGTCGAAAGGTCGTTCGGGTAGTACGGCGTTTTGTAGAACCAGCCCTGAAATGCGAGTCCGGCCGAGTCCACGAGGTCCAGACACTCGTCGACGGTGTAGCTTCGCTGCCGACTGTGCAAGAACGTGTCGACCAGGGCGCCGTCGGACACCATGTCGGTCGCCCGCGCGAAGTAGTTCATCACCGGATGACCGCCCATGAGCATCGCAATCGCGTCTTTGGCCAGTTGAACCGAGGCTTCGTCCTGCGACAGCCCCAGGTCGCGAAAGACTGATTCGAGCAGGTCGACTCCGAACCGGCCGTACTTCGCGTACAGCATGACGGCGAGCGCCCCGTCTCTGCGCAGACACCCGCCGAGCGCCTTCAGCCCGGCCAGCGGATCAGCCATGTGGTGCAGCACGCCGCTGGAGACGATGAGGTCGAATTCGCTTGCGAGCGTTGACACCTCCTCGATCGGAAGCAGATGCAGCTCTAGGTTCTGCAGCCCGTGCTTGTCTTTCAGGTACTGGTGGTGATCCAGCGCCGACCGGCTGACGTCGATCGCCACCACTTTCGCGGAGCGGTTCTTGAACGCGAAGACGGCGGCCTGAAAGGTGCCGCAACCCGCGATCAGAATGTCGAGGTCCGGCTGGTATTCACGGTTCGGCCACAAGACCCGATGAGCCCAGAAGGGATCGAACAAATCCCAGTGGTTTTTGGTCCACGCTTCGAGATCGGTTACCGGAGGCGGATATTCCCACCGGTCGTATTGGCGCGAGACGGCGTCGACGCGTGGATCGTCGGTCACTCAGCGCCGCGTGAGGATCCGGATGACGATGGTCATGATCATCAGTAGCAGCGGGATGAAGAAGACCGCCACCGTGATCGCGCAGCCGCGCTGCGACGTCGATTGCACCCCTGCCCGGCCGACGTTGAGGGCCGCGAAGCGCGTCTCCTGCAGCGTGCGCTTGGTCTCGATGGTGTCGCGGTCGATGATGAGCGCCTGAGGGATGAGCGCACCGGTGGCCGGCCGCATCCCCTCGACGCGGCGCACCGCGGTCCCGATCGCCATGATCTCGATCAAGCCAGGCGCCAGCTCTATGATCCGCAGCTTGTTGCCGATCACGCGCTCGGCGCCCAAACGGGTCGCTTCGCCGCGGAGCAGGTCCAGGGCGTTCTCGCGGGCGTGGTAGATGAGCTTGGTGACCTGCGGCAGTTCGCCCCTGCTGATGCTCCTGAACCGGGTACCGATGCCGGCGGCGAGCCCCAGCGAGTAGACCGAGGTCGCCATGACGAGCTGCACCGGGGCGTAGCCGAGTGTGGCGAGATTCCAGATTTCGTCGCCGGTCAGCTCGGAAGTCACCACCTGATCGGGTGACACCGGGCCCTTCGAGATGCTCGCATGGTAGGAGGCTGTGCCGGTCAGCAGCAGCTCAAGAGTGCTGGGTCCGTACGGGAGCATCTGGATGATGACGTCGACGACGGAGTTCGCCCCCGCAGCCGCGGCCTCGGCGCGCAAGCGCTCCAGCGCGTGGTGCCGGATCGCGTTGTACATCTGTGAAAACTCGTGGACCTCACCCTGGGCGAAGGTCCGCAGCGATCCGGTGATGCCGCGGCCGATCCCGAGCGCGTAGGCGATGTTGCCCATCACAAAGCGCACCGGCTGGTAGCCGACGTCGAGGTGACAGTACAGCTCCATCCCCGAGGCGGCGCTGGAGAAGATGCGAGCGCGGCCACCGGCGCCCTGGGCGTGCACGGAAGTGCCCTGCGCGAGGAACTCGGTGTAGCCGGCGAGGGTGCGGAGCTCGGTGATGACGCTGGTGACACCGACGGCGCCGTGGCCGCGCGCCTCCTCCTCCATACGGTGAATCGCGGCGTGTCGGCCGTTGGAGATCAGCTCGGTGACCGTCGTGATCTCGCCGCCGGCGAGCGTTTGCCCGAATCTGGCGATGCCGCCGCCGAACCCCATCGAACACACGCTGTTGCCCACGACGATCTCGCCTGGCGAAAGTCCCTTCTGGGCGAGGCAGTAGACCTCGTTGCCGGACATACCGGAAATCAGCATTGCAACCCCCCGAGGTCAGACTCGCTAGCGGCTTGCTGAATATAGAGCCTGAGCAGCATTTAGGGAATACGAGCGCAGGCCACCTCCGCACACTGGCAGGAGCGCTCGACCGACGTCCGGCAGCTGCCCGTCAGCTTCGGGGCACCGTGGGTTGGCACGAGAATCTGGTAGAGGGCGGGCTGCTGCGCGAGCGGTGCGGTTGGGCGCCAATAGCGCGCAAATTGGTGTTGCAGCGCACGCACCTCCGCGGAGTCCACCAGCACCGTCTCCTCGAGGCGGCGCATCGGCATCCCGCTTCTGGTGAAGAACCGGTAGATCTCGGGTGTGGCGATGCCGTATACGACCCGCACCCGTGTCGCGCGAAAGAGCTTGAGCGAGAAGGTATACAGCTCTCGGTAGATGCGACTGCGGAACTCGCGCAGCACGACGTTCAGCGGGTCGTCAGGCAGGGGGGCGACTTCGAGGATCGGGCTGACACTGAAGCGGCGCAGTTCGGCGATCGGCCCGGCGCCGGCAGGCTCGTGGGGCAACTGCGCGCCGTCGGCGGCCTCGAAAAGAGACAGCGCCGGCACGGTGTCGCCGATGACGACCTGAAGCGTGCCGACCAGCGCTTTGGTGTCGCCCAGGGTTAGATATGCCGCCAGCGTGTAGGTGTGCGCGCGCGGGTCGAACAGCTCGACGGGCAACGCGGGAGGGTGCTCTCCGGTGTGGTAGTGCGAGCAGTAACCCCAGTTGAGCATCATGGCTGCGTGGCCGGCTTCGTAGGTGTCGGGGCCGACGAGCGCGATCGTCACCTCGTCGGTGGTCGGGCGGTGACGGAACGGCGCGATCAACTCGTCGTGCAGGGACTGCAGGCTCGGGTGCGGCGTGACGGTCAGTTGCGCGATGGACGCCATCGTCGGCAGCTGGTACGCCAGGCCGGGCAGCCTGAATCGGGCCGTGACCACGGTGGGTGTCGTGAGATGAACGTTCATTACGCCTCCAGGGGTTTGGCGGGTGGCTTGTGGGGTGGGGGGTCGTCGTGGAAAGTCAGCACTTCGTCGAGCGGACGGCGCAGGGCCCGCGTCGCCGGTTCGGCGGCGATCGCAAGGCGCAGCAGCAGGATTTCGCCGTGCTGCTCGGCGACGATCGGGAATAGCGCCACGAACCGCCCGCGCAGTTCGCGCAGTTCAGCCACCGCGTCCCGATCGAGCCCGGCACCTTCGGCGTGCACCAGGCGTGCGAACAGGAAAGTGGCGGGGCTGACGGGCTGTACGGCGATGCCCTGTTCGGTGGCGGTGAGCCAAAAACGTTGCAGCGCACGGCCACCGTCGAAAAAGCAGCGGCTGCTCCAGGTCGGCATGGTGAGCAGGCCGACGCAGGATGCGGCGTCGATGGCATCATGCGTGAGTTGCTCGAACGCGCCGCCGCCGCGCCACCGTTTGAGGTTGGCGACGACAGGCCACGATCGTGCGACCGACAGGCCGGCCCGTTGGGTGGCGGTCAAGTCGATGGTGGCCAGGTCGATCCCGTCGCCGGTGGCCCGGGTCTCTTCGGGTGTCCATCGGACTTCGCGGACGAAGTCGTCGTGCCCGCGCCGGTGCAGCAGACGCAACCGCTCCACGGCGGCGCTGATCGCCGCGAACTCGGCCAACTCGGACTCCGAGGTCAAGAAGCTCAGCTGCGCGCCGGGCACGGTTCGGGTGATTTCCTGAAACGTGCGGAGTTGGGGGGCGCCGATCGGCTGACGCGGTCCGAGCGTGCGGTTGGTCATCCGGTGGCCGATAAAGCCGGCCAGATGGTCGCATTGGTGGGGTTCGCGGTGCGGCAGGACGCCGTCGTCGCGGGCGAAGGTGAACGCGGCCACCAACGACCGCACGCCGCTGTCGAGTAGCGGATGCAGATGCACGTGCAGCCCCATCGCGTGCGCCTGCAGGACCAGGTTTTCCCCGGCCGCCCCCAGGGCCAGTTGGGTGGCCGTCGACTTGATGTCCAAGAACGCTCCACGCGACGGGTCACTGAACACGAACAGGCGACCCTCGTGGTGCAGCCACTGCCAGGGTTGGGCGTTACCCCCCGAGGGCGCCAACGTGGCTGACCCGACGAGCCGGGTGATCTCGGCGCGGTCGAGGCGCTGCGCGTGGCCGAGTGGGGGCAGGACCAGCCGACCGACGGCGGCCACCATGTCCTCGACACTCAACGGCGGCGGCGGTTCCTGCTGCGCACCAACGTCCTTCGGGCGGTCGTTCTTGTCGGTGACGAGCTCTTCCAGGTCGAGGTAGAAGCGCCCGGACTCGTGGAATTGGTCAAGCAGGATGCGCCGCGACACGTCGCTGACCGCCGCGCCGCCCAGCATCACCGCCCCGCCCAGTTGCGGCCAGGTCGGGATGGTCTGCTCCACCTCCAACATCGAGGCCTTCAGGCGATCCGACACGGTGTCGATGCCGAGCATCGCCAGGACGTAGGGCACCTTCTCCTCAGCCGACAGATGTCTGAGCCCATCGGCGTCGAGATGCTCGATCAGCCCGTGCAGCAGCGGGCGGTCGGGTTCGAGGTCGAAGCGTTCGACGTCGAGCATGCCGCGGTCGCTGGTCTGCATCAGCACCGGAATGCCGGCGGCCCGGGCGTGTTGGCGGGCCAGCACCTTGATGTCGAGGCTGTCGCACTCCTCCACCAGCAAATCGAGGGCGCCGCCTTCGGTGAGGAATGCGTCGACAGTGGATTCGGTGATGCCCTGCAGCGCGCAGTCGACGCGCAGGAACGGGTCGAGTTCGGCGATCTCCCGGGCGGCGACCACCGTTTTGGCCAGGCCCAGCGTGGCCACCCCGGCGCGGACCCGGTTGAGGTTGCTCAGCTCCAGCGTGTCGAAGTCGGCGAGACGGATCTCACCACATGTCCGTTCCATCGCCAGGGCCAGCGCGATGGTCTGCCCCACCGACAGCCCGATGACCCCGATACGCTTGCCCGCCAGGGCTTGTTGCTCGTCGGGAGTGATCTTGTAGTGGTTGCGGCTCGTTCGCACTGCGACGAACTCGGGCTCGTCCAGCAGGTGAACCACCCTGCGCGCCCACGGGTAATAGACCCAGACGCCGTAGTGCGCAGCAATCACGCCGCACAGCCTTTCGCGGGCCGCGGCGGCCAGGGCCTGGGGTGAAAACTTCTGACCGGGATTGCCGATGCGTACCAGCTCGGCCAGCTGCGCGAGCAGCGTGTCGTGCACCTCGATCTGCGGATCGCGCAACAACGGCAACAGGACTTGCAGGTCCGCATCACGCTGTGGCCGCAGGATCAACGGCCGATACTCGTCGGTTCTGTTAACACGCTGTGCTACAAGGGATTCGAGGTCGGCATCAGACATCGGTACGCTCATGATGCTCCTCCGCCAGACAAGAAAACCCGGGTCGGCAGCCACTCAGCGTCGATGCGCGCGAGCCGATCCGCGTCTAACGGTGCGGTCGCCGGCTTGGCGGATCCTCAACGGATTCTCAACGGATTCTTGGAACGCCGTCGTCCGTTCGGCCAATCCGGAAAGGCGTACGACGCATACTGCTAGCAAACCTCCTGGCAAGAAGGAGCGCGGAGAATGAAGATTCTCGTCGTCGGAGCCGGTCCCGCCGGGCTCTCGTTCGCCACGCTCATGGCCGAAGCAGAGCGCCGGGCCCAAGTCACCGTCATCGAGCGCGGCGCCGCATCAGAAGAGCCGGGGTGGGGTGTGACGCTGCGCGACAACGCTTTATCGTTTCTGGGTCTCGGCGACCCGTCGGCGATGAAAGCGCTCGAGGGCCGCGCGTTCTTCCACCGCGGCGAGCGAGTCGTGGATTTGCCGAATCCTGCCACGCACCTGGTCACCGTTTCCCGTGCCGAGCTGACCCGCATTCTCGGTGAGCGGAGCGCCAGGGCCGGCGTCGACATCGTCTACGAGACCGACGGCGCGACGCTTTCGGATGCCGATCTCGCGCGATACGACGTCGTCGTCGGCGCCGACGGCGCCAACAGCGGCATCCGTCGTCGTTTCGCCGAAGCATTCGGGCCCACGGCAACACAGGGCGACAACGAATACGCTTGGCTCGCAACGCCTGCCACCTTCTCGAAGCTCACGATCCTGCTTCGCGACGAGGAGGTACCGCTGCTCGCCTGGGCCTACGGGTATTCCGAGAATCGGAGCACCTTCATCGTCGAGTGCTCAGCAGCCGCGTTCGCCAGCGAAACATCCTTCCGCGGACCGGCCGACGGGTGCTGCCGTCGCATCGCGGAGGTTTTCGAAAGCGAGCTCGGTGGGCAGCCCGTTCTGCACGGGCCTGCGTTCCGTTGGCAACGCTTCGCGATGATCTCGTGCCAGCGTCTCGCCCATCGCAATGTCGCTCTCGTCGGCGACGCGGCGCACACCACGCACTTTTCCCAGGGGTTCGGGACGATGTTCGCGTTCGACGATGCGATCGCGCTCCACGCCGCCCTGATGAGCGCGCCCGACACCGCGCATGCACTCGAGTCGTACGAAGCGTCGCAACGACCCAAAATCGAGAACTTTCAGGCGACGAGCGCCAAGAGCATGCGTTGGGCTGAGCAGATGGTGGCCGCCGGGGGCCGGCGCGACGACCGTGCGGTGCGCGACCTCATTGCGGCCCGTTGGTCGAACAACGAAGTGACCCAGGGACCGCTCGACGACTTTCGACCGCAATCACGTTCCGACCGGCCTGCCGAGCAGTTGGGGCCCGGCATCCTGGATGGGGCCCTGCGCGGCTACCGCCTCACGCAGTTGGTTCACGTCGTCGCCAAGCTCGGTGTTCCGGACGCGCTTATCGCGGGCCCACGGACCGCCGGCGAGATCGCGCTCGACGTGGGCGCCGACCCCGGGGCGCTGCACCGGCTGCTCCGCGTTCTCGTCGACGTCGGCGTCTTCACCCAAACCGCCGACAATCGGTTCGGCCTCGGCGAAGACGGGCAACTCCTCCGCAGCGACGTGGAGGGGTCGCTGCGGCCTGCGGCGATCATGTACGGCGAGTCCTGGTGGTGGGGCGCGTGGGGAGGTCTTTTCGAGGCGGTGCGCACGGGACGCACTGCGTTCGATCAAGTGCACGGAGTTGGTCTGTTCGACTATCTCGCGTCCGATGCCGAGGCCGCGCAGCTGTTCCACGCATCGATGGGGCTGATGACGGCCGCTCAGGCGGACGCGGTCGCCGCGGGGTGGGACTTCTCGACTACGCAGCAGCTCATCGACATCGGCGGCGGAGAGGGAGCGCTGGTCCGCGCGATCCTCGCGTTGCATCGGCACGTCTCCGCGGTAGTTTTCGATCGCCCACTGGCGGTCGAGGGTGCGCGGAAGAGACTCGCTGCACTGGCGAGCGAGGGACGCTGTGATTTCGTCGTCGGCGACTTTTTCGTGGAGGTCCCGGCAGGCGGTGACACCTACACACTCAAGGACATCGTTCACGATTGGGACGACGACCGCGCGATCGCGATTCTGTCCACCGTCAGAAGAGCGATGGCCGACTCTGGGCGGCTGCTCGTGATCGAACGGGTGCTGCCGCCCGGCGCGACGCCGTCACCGGCGAAGTTCGTCGACCTCTCGATGCTGGTGCTGACCGGGGGACGTGAGCGAACGGAGGCGGCCTATCGAGACCTTCTCGAGCGGGCCGGCTTTACGGTGAACGCTGTGGTTGCGGTGAGCGACGAGATCTCGGTGCTGGAAGCCATACCGGTCTGAAGAGGAAGAGGTTGCCATGGCGACAATCGTCATCGCCATCATGGCGGTGTTCTTTTTCGGCATGGGCGTGGTCGCGCTGGCGGCACCGGCCGCCATGCTGCGCCCGTTTGCCATCACGCTGGCCGAAGCGCAATCCCGGTCCGAGGTGCGCGCGGGGTACGGCGGGTACGGTCTAGCGATGGCGGCGATCCTGGCTATCGCCGCCGTTGATTCCGGGTTCCACCGTTCCGGAATCATGATCACCGTGGGGGCGGCGCTGGCCGGGATGGCGTTCGGTCGGCTCGCCTCTGCCGTCGTCGACAAGCGAACGTCGTTCTATCCCAACTGGTTTTACTTCCTGGTGGAAACCATTGGCGCTGCCGTGCTGCTGGCCACCGCATGAGGGGGCAGGAATACGATTCATGCCGCGCGGGTTCGCCATCCCGCTCGTAAAGTCGAACTCGGCTGCGACACGCCGACCAGATCGAGCGAATCGGAGGATTGTCATGGGCCTGCTTGACGACCGGGTCGCCTTCGTTACCGGCGTGGCGCGCGGCATGGGGCGTAACCACGCAGTGCGTCTCGCGCGCGAAGGCGCTTCGATCATCGGCGTAGACGTCGCGGCCGACGTTTCATCCCACAACGGCTACCCCGCAGCCACCGAGGCGGACCTGAAGGAAACCGCTCGTCTGGTGCAGGCCGAGGGCCGACCATGCGTGCTGGAGGTCGCCGATGTACGGGACTCCGACGCGCTGGAAGCGGTGTTGGCCGACGGGGTCGGGCGCTTCGGTGGACGCCTGGATGTTGTGGTCGCCAACGCGGGTATCAGCAACTGGGCGCGCTTCTGGGAGATGTCGGACGAGCAGTGGCAGACGATGATCGACGTCAACCTGACCGGCGTCTGGCGAACGATGAAAGCCGCAGTCCCCCATATGCTTTCCGCCGGGAACGGTGGCTCGATTATCACCGTCAGCTCGGTCGCGGGAATCAAGGCGTTGCCTAGTCAGAGTCACTACACCGCCGCCAAGCATGGTGTGGTCGGGCTGACCAAGTCGGCCGCAATCGAGCTCGGGGAATACAACATCCGGGTCAACTCGATCCACCCGTGGGGGGTCGCCACAGCGCCGGCCGAAGACCCGACTGTCGGCGAGGTGCTCACTGCCCATCCGAACTTTGTCATGTCCTTCGGCTGCGTGCTTCCCACGCCGTTTCCCGCGAGTGTCGACGACATCTCCGATGCCGTCATCTATCTGGCCTCGGATCTGTCCCGTGCCGTCACGGCAACACAGCTGACCGTCGACATGGGTGCCACCAAGGTCTGATTGCAGGGTGCACGAACACCGTGTCCTTTGTAAGGCAGCATTTTTGGGCGTCGCCCGAGCGCCAACGGGTCGATGAACCGCTTGGCTCAAGACATCTCGTCCGGAGAACACACCGTCCCTGATTTTGACCACGCCGTGCGGTTGACCCATTTGCTCGATGACGTCGTGCAGTCAGCCGACACTGGTCACCGGATCACCAACCTCTAATCGTCAGTCGTGTTCGGCGGCGCTTTTGGCGCGGCTTTGGGTCGCGGCTTGCTCGTCGTTCGTGGTAGATCGGTGCGAGAATCTTCAGCCCATCGCGGATCGCCGCCTCGTCGATAGCTCCGTAGCCCAGCACTAACGCTGATGGCGCCGAGCGTGGGAGGGACCAATGCCAGCTGGCTCCCTCAATGTGGACGCCTCGTTTGAAGGCGGCGTCAATGAGGCCCAACTCGTCACACCAATCCGGTAACTGCACGTAGAGGTGGAGGCCCGCGGCGACGCGTTTGGGTATGGCGCCGGGCAGCGATCTCGCGACCGCTTCGAGGGCCGCGTCGAGTCGGCGGCGATAGATCGGACGGTGCTGCCGCGCCCGACGCACAAGCGTTCCTGCGCGGTATGGGCGGCCGCGAAATCGGACTCGGTCTTGGCCTTCTTGCCATGATGCGCGTCAACGGTCCTGTCAAACCCTGGCTTATCGCCGCCCTACTCGCAGACAGCAGCGACGTCGTAGGCATCGCGGGAGCGTGGCGGCACATGTTGCCAGCCAAACGCTTCCTCGGCTTAGGGACCGCAGGCGGTGCCGCGGCAATCGGCGCCGTTCTGCTTGCAACGCAGCCCACATCCCGCCGTTGTGGACCGCTTGAGTCCCCGGTCTTGCCAGATGCGGTGTAACCGGGAGGCTGCGCACTGTGCCCCACGTCGACACCCCCTTGCTTAAGATACATACGGTCTGTATCTTAATACATACCGTATGTATCTTCTGAAGGGATCTGGGATGAGCAACGCACTAAGGGCTATCGAAGAGGATCGCAAAGCCGTCTTGGCGTTGTGTGCGCAGATTCCGGAGGCGTTGTGGGCCAAAGACAGTGGGTGCCCAGGCTGGTCGGTACAGGACCTGTTGTCCCACATGGCATGCAGCTTCTGGCTGGCCGTCGACCCGACCAAGCTCCCCGATCCGGGCGGCTTGCCCGCCGAACGCGCGGCGGACCTCTACGTCGACTCGCGTCGCTCGATGACCCCCGAAGAGGTGGTGGCCGACTATGAGCAGGTCAGCCTGCGGGGTCTGGAGATGCTGGCTGCGGTCGCGGGCCAGGACTTCGAAGTCCCACTGGGCGATGTCGGCACCTATCCCGCTTCAGTAGTGCCGGCCGCCTTCGCTTTTGAGGCCTTCATTCATATCCGGTACGACCTGTTTCCTCCCGATGGGCCGCTGGAAGGGGAACCCCCGCCTGCCGACGAACTCCGGCTTGGCCCGACGCTCGACTGGATCGAGGCGTCGCTGCCGCAGCAGAACGCGAGTCTGTTTGACACAATAGGAAATTCGGTCCAGATACGCCTCGACGGACTGTGTGCGCGAACGCTGAACATCGGCGCCGGCACCGACGTCGCCGCCCACATCACTACCGATTCCTTGGCGTTCGTGCGGTGGGTGACCCAGCGGGGCACCTGGGAGGACTTGGGAGTACGGGCCGAAGGTGATCCGTCGACCCTGGAAATGGTCCGCAAGCTCAGGGTCTTCTGACGCGCCATGGGCTCCGATCTCGTTACGCGCCGTTTTCGAGGGCAACATGCGGTATGCATGAAACCGTGGGCCCGATCCCGGAAAAGCGCCGCACGCAGGCCGAACGCGCAGCCGACACGCGTGACGCGCTTATTGCCGCCGCCCGCCCATTGTTCGCGTCACCGGGCTTCGCCGACGCTTCCATGGAAGCGATCGTGCGCGATGCCGGGGTAACTCGCGGCGCCCTCTACCACCATTTCGCCGACAAGACGGAGTTGTTCGCGGCGGTGTTCGAGAAAGTCGAGGGGGAAATGGCCGCGCGAATGGGCGAGAACATCGCGGCCGCAGGGGAAACCGACCCGGTCGAAGTCATGCGCCTGGGTTCGGCCTTCTGGCTGGACGCCTGCGCCGACCCCGAGGTCCAGCGCATCGTGCTGATGGACGCGCCCGCCGTGCTGGGGTGGGAACGCTGGAGCGAGATCGGGCAGCGCTACAACATCGGACTGGTGCGGGGTCTGATCAACGCCGCCATCGAGTCGGGAAGCATCCCTCCACAGCCGGTCGAGGCGACGGCATTGACCATGCTGGGAGCGCTGCGCGAGGCAACTCTCTACATCGCCCGCGCGGAGGATCAGCAGCAAGCGCGCGACGACGCCGGCGCGGTGATCGACCGGCTGGTCGATTCCCTGCGCGCCGTCACACCACCGGGGCGACGCGGTCAGCCCGCGGCCAGGTCGCGCAAACGTGGCGGATCCACCAGGCATAAGACCTGACTTGGCTCACGATTCGGGCTGTGCCACTTGGCAGCGGATGACGGTCACGCCCGGGCGCCTCGAGTGGGCGGCCGGGAATTGTCGTACCCGGCTGCAAGGATGAATTCATGTCGTTGACCGCGTTGCCCCCGGTGGGGAGTCCAGCCCAGCGTGTGGAGGTGGCCTTCGAGAAGTTGGCGGAGTTGGCCGGTCAGCGCAACGCGATCGATGCGCGGATCGTGCAAATCGTGGCCGAGATCGAGCGCGACGAGTTGTGCGGCATCACCGGGGCCCGCTCGGTGCCGGCGTTGGTGGCCTGGAAGCTGGGCGTGTCCCCGGCGAATGCCCGCACGATCGCCACGGTGGCGCGCCGGGTGGAGGAGTTCCCGTTGTGCGCCCAGGGCATGGCCGAGGGGCGGCTGTCGCTGGATCAGGTCGGGGTGATCGCCGCGCGCGCGGGTGAGGGTTCTGATGAGCATTACGCGCAGTTGGCCGCGGTGGCCACGGTCAACCAGCTGCGTACCGCGGTCCAACTGGAACCGCGACCCGACCCCGAACCCGATGCGGGGCCCGAGCCCGAGCCGCGGCCCTCGGTCACCAAGACCTCCGATGACCAGTCCTGCTGTTGGCGGATCACACTGGGACACCCCGAGGCCGCGACCTTCGAGGCGGCGCTGGCCTCGCATCGCGACGCGCTGATCGCCGAATGGAAACGCGAGCACGGCGAGGACGAGGACGAGGGTGAGGCCGCCGAGCTGCGGCCCCCGCTGCCGTCCACGGGTGAGGCGTTTCTGCGGCTGGTGGAGGCCGGCTGGGACGCCGAGGCCACCCGCCGACCGCACGGGCAGCACACCACCGTGGTGGTGCACGTCGACGTCGAGAAGCGTGCGGCCGCGTTGCATCTGGGTCCGCTACTCACCGACGCCGAACGCTAGTATATGACCTGTGATGCCACCTGCGAGGTGTGGTTCGAACGCGACGGCCAGCTCATCGGCGCCGGCCGAACGACCCGTCAGATCAGCCGGCGGCTGCGCCGCGCCCTGGAATACCGCCATCCCACCTGCGCGGTGCCCGGCTGCGGGGCCACCCGCGGCCTGCACGCCCACCACCTGCGGCACTGGGAAGACGGCGGGCACACCGAACTAGACAACCTGGTCCTGCTCTGCCCGTATCACCACCGGTGCCACCACCGCGGCCACATCACCATCACCGGACCCCCCGACCATCTCACCGTCACCGACAGCACCGGCCGACCACTGCGCGCGGGATCACTCGCCCGCCCACCCACCCGGCCCCCACCCGCCGTCCCACCCTGGTCCGGACCCCTCGGCGAACGCGCCGACTGGTGGTGGTACACACCCTTCCAACCCTCGGACAAACCGGGCACCGCATCCAAGCTCAAACCGGATGGGACATAGACAATTTCGATTGCGCTGGCCCGCGACCCGACATGTCGCGCAAACGTGGCGGATCCAACACGCATTAGACGACTGGCGGAACCGGGCAGTGCAGCACACCGCACACGGTCCGGAGCAGCTCAGACTCCTCCAAAGTGACTACCCTGTCGGCCATTACCGTCGTGACGACGGCGGCAACCAGGGTGGACTTGTCCTTGCCCTCGAGCCCGTCGATCACCGGCCACACCTGTTCGAGCGCGAATACGCTTTCGATCGGCACGAACGGAATCCGCGTCTGGGGGTAGGCGACCGAGAGTCCCGCCTGGAATGCCGCAGCCGCGGCTCGTGGGTCGCTGTTACCGGTCTGCGCCAGCAACGCGATCAGACAGGAAACGGCGTTTTGCGCGCTGGCCAGGTTCTGACGCCTGCCCCTCCACGGCGATCCTGACGTCAAAGCCTCGTTCAATCCAACGAAAATGAGTGTGCCAAGACAATATTCGAAGATGTCAATCCGGCCGTCAGCGTTGATCAGTTCGCCCACCACCGATAGCACCTGCCGCGTCTCTGCCTCGGGGCGACCACGCAGAGCAGGAAACGCGAGTGTCGTCGTCGTCCCCGATGTCGCCGGCCAGACGGAGGATCAGGCCAGGGCGGCGCTGAACGCCGCCGGCTTCACGAACGTGGTTACCTCACCCGTCGACAGCCCGAAGCCAGCCGGCGCCGTGCCAGGCACCAATCCGCCTGCGGGACAGTCGGTTCCGAACGACACCGTGATTCAGTTGCAGATATCCAAGGGCAACCAGTTCGTGATGCCCGACCTCACCGGCATGTTCTTGGCGGACGTCGAACCGCCGCTCCGGGCGATGGGGTGGACCGGCACCCTGGTCAAGGGTGCCGACGTGGCCGGCCCAGACCGGCAGCGCAACCGTGTTGTCTCTCAGAGTCCAGCGCCGAACACCGCCATCAACCGCGACGCCGACATCACGCTGAGGTTCGGCTCGTAGCTCATCCTGGGTCGACTCGTGAAGCCCGCGGAGCGCTTAAGTTGTGGGTGTGGCAGCTCGCGCCGTCCTGGTTACCCCGTTGTCGGGGCCGCTGGCCAGATTCGGGAAAGCAGGGGCGAGCGCCCTTGCTCTTTGGGCGGAGCATTCCGCAGTAAGTCTGCGGGTCATCGACGCTTACCCGTCCGCGGCGTCCGCCGTGCGGGCCGCCGAGGCTGGCCGGCCCGACGTGGTGTTCGGGCCCTACGGTTCGGGGCCCGCGCTCGCGGCCGTGGCCGCCAGCAAAGGGGTCGTCTGGAACCACGGTGGCGCCACCAGCCAGCTGGCGCGGCCGGCGTATCCGCGTGTCGTCAATGGGGAGTCTCCCGCTTACCGCTATCTCGCCGCGGTGCTCGAAGCCCTTGTCGCCGAAGGTCTTGGTGAGGGGTCTGAGGTGGTAATAATGCACGTCGACACGGGGTTCGGCCGCGAGGTGGCCGAGGGGGCGGCGGTGGCCGCCGGGCGCCTCGGCCTCCTGTCGCGGTCGGTCAGTTTTCGTCCAGGCCGGGCCAGCGACGTGCTGGCGCAGGTCCCGACGGCCGATGTGCTGTTGTCGGCCGGTTCCTTCGACGACGACGTCGCCATCGCGCAGCGGGATGGCGAACACCGTTGGCGCGCAGTTGGATTGGTCGCGGCCGGGGTCGATGAGCTCCGGCACGCCATCAGTGATCGCGTTGAGGGGCTTTACGGACCGTGCCAGTGGTTCGACGACGAGACAGATG
>NZ_DATJYB010000204.1:0-3028 GCF_035499775.1 Mycobacterium sp.
GCCAGCAGGAACACGGCAAGATGGGGGGAGAAAGCCGAAAAATCGGTGTTTGCAGGAATGATGGTCATGACCACGGCGACCGTGATCGCCAGCTGCACGGCGCCGAGCGGCTTTCCCGCAGCCATGCGGCCCACGCCCGGCTCCAGGGCAAGGGGGTCCGGCGCGGCCCTCCCAAGACATGACTAAAGCCACACTTGCATTATGTAATAGTTGCAATCAGCTATGAATAGGGGGTCGGTCGCGGTTGTGCGGTGCGCCCGCGCCGGGGTGACCGCTTGCGGAAAGGGGAGGCAGAATGACCGTCTGTAGCGCATCGGCGGCCGGGGAGTCGGTGGATGTGATCACCGACGCGCTGCTGACCCGGACTTGGTGATCTTGTCCAATCGAGGTCCGGTCAATCTGGCCACGCTGGCCGGTCTGCTGGATGTGCAGCCGTAGACCACCGATCGGATGGTCGACCGACTCTCCGGCGTCGGCCTGTTGATCGCGGACCGCACCCTAGCTCCCGCCGCGGGCTGGTGGCCGAGCTGACGCATACGGGCGTGAAGCTTGCGCAGCGGGTGACCGCGCATCGGCGCCGCGAGATCGCCCGCATCGTAGAGAACATGCCGTCGTGCGCGTTCCCTTGTGATGATGCGCTGGTACGCCCGCCCCGAAGGCGACAACCATCAGGGTCGCGCCCCGGTTGGCGTCGTGGGACAGGTGCGACCATCCCGATCAGGTTCGGCTGCAGCCATTTCTCGATGACACCGAAGCGCTGATCGCCGCCTCGCGGGTCGACAGCCCATTGGCGTTCCGACTCGAACTTCGGGTCCCAACTCTGCGAGTAGTCGTTCGTGCGGATCGAAGCGGCACCCGAGATGCCTCCGCCGTCGGTGGACGTGCTGGTCGCGAGAAGGACCGCGTCGGCCTCGACTCTTGCCTACAAAGGAGCAGATCCACGTTGCCGTCGCCGGCGAAGCAGAACTGCCAGCCGGACCCATGAGGCTCGAACTCGCCTTCGTCGTCGGCCCCGGCAGGGACTAGCTGAACCGTGGAAGCCGACGATCGACTCACTCTTGGGCGTACCACCCAGGCCGCGATTGGCATCCACTCGACGGCTGGATTGCCGAGCGGGGCATGCGCCTGACGGTTGACCCCGCTTGAGCTGCGGTACTGGGTTTGTGCGCCGTCAGGGTTTCGAACCCCGGACCCGCTGATTAAGAGTCAGCTGCTCTACCAACTGAGCTAACGGCGCCTTGGACGGCCGAGACCGCGTACGCGACAATAACAGGCGTCCTGCCGCGGAGTGAAATCTCGGATTGCTCAAGGATAGCTGCTGAGCCGCGAGCGATCCTGTCGCGTTGGCACCCGCCAGGCTGGTTTCGGAAATCGTGTCGATTGCAGCGCTGGCGCTCTGAGTTGAGATAGTCACGAAAGTAACTGCGCTACAACGTATTTGCGTGCGCAATAGGCTTCAAAAGTGTATCGCGCCAAGGTGTCCGCTCGGTAGTGAATGTGGCATCCCCGGAGGCTGGGCAGGGCCTGCAGCGGCCTCCAGCGGCCTGCAGCGGCGGGTGGTCGGCTAGCGTTTGCGGACGTCCGCAGGCTGGCTTAATGTCACGAACTCGTGCCCAAAATCGCTGGCCCTTAGTGATTCGGAGGTGCGGCGGTAACCCATTAGAATACGTCTAACTATTCGGGGTCATTGGCGACCAGAATAAGCCAAATTTCCTGAAGGGTGGCTTGATGACGCCTTTGCGCAGACCACGGTTGTCGCTGGTTATAGCGATGATCTCGGTTGCTGTGTTTGGCGTTGCCTGCAGCAGCAGCCCTAGCGCCGCGCCGGTGAAACCCATCGCCGACAAGGGCACGCCATTCGCTGACCTGCTGGTCCCCAAGCTCACCGCCTCGGTTACCGACGGTGCCGTCGGCGTCACCGTGGATGCACCGGTGACGGTGAACGTTGCCGACGGTGTGCTCGCCTCGGTCACCATGGTCAACGAGTCCGGCAAGTCGATCAACAGCCAACTCAGCCCCGACGGATTGCACTGGCAGACCATCGAGCCGCTCGGCTACAACCGGCGCTACACGCTGGACGTGCGGGCGAACGGACTGGGTGGCGTGGTGACTCGGCGGATGACCTTCGCGACCAGTTCTCCCGAACACCTCACCATGCCCTACGTGAATCCGGGCGACGGCGAGGTGGTCGGCATCGGCGAGCCGGTGGCGATCCGGTTCGACGAGAACATCGCCAACCGTATGGCGGCCCAAAAGGCCATCACGATCACCGCCAATCCGCCCGTCGAGGGCGCCTTCTACTGGCTGAACAACCGCGAAGTGCGTTGGCGTCCAGAGCATTTCTGGAAGCCGGGCACAACCGTTGACGTGGCGGTCAACACCTACGGCGTCGACTTGGGTGACGGCATGTTCGGCGAAGACAATGTGAAGACGCACTTCACCATTGGTGACGAGGTCGTCGCGACCGCTGACGACAACACCAAGATGGTGACCGTGAAGATCAACGGTGAGGTCGTCAAGACCATGCCCACGTCGATGGGCAAGGACAGCACCCCGACGGCCAACGGCATCTACATCGTCGGTGCACGGTTCACGCACATCATCATGGACTCGTCGACCTACGGCGTTCCCGTCAACTCGCCCAACGGATATCGCACCGATGTCGAGTGGGCCACGCAAATTTCCTATAGCGGCGTCTTCGTGCACTCCGCGCCGTGGTCGGTTGGCGCGCAAGGCCATAGCAATACCAGCCACGGTTGCCTGAACGTGAGCCCCAGCAATGCGGTGTGGTTCTACGAGCACACCAAGCGCGGCGACATCGTCGAGGTCACCAATACCGTGGGGGGCACGCTGCCGGGGACCGATGGGCTCGGCGACTGGAACATCCCGTGGCCGCAGTGGAAGGCGGGCAACGCCAACACCTAGCTGTTGGCGTTGGCCCGTCCATAGGCCCGTCCAGAGGCCGAACGCTCACCTGACGTTTGGTCTACCAGCGTCGCGTCGGTGCGTTGGTGCGCACTGATTCGAC
>NZ_DATJYB010000205.1:0-8097 GCF_035499775.1 Mycobacterium sp.
GCCGAGTTCGCCGCCTTCGTGGATGGACCCCGGGGTCTGGGCGGCGACGTGGCTGGGGATGCCGCCCGGGAACGAGAACTGGCGGAACAGCTGACGCATGCCGTCGGTGTTCTCGCCGATGCCGCTGTACACCTCGCTGTAGGTGCCTTCGAGGTAGGCATTGGCGACCAGTCCCGGACCACCGTGACCGGGACCGGTGACGAAGATGACGCTGGCGTCGCGGTTGCGGATGATCCGGTTGAGGTGGGCGTAGATGAGGTTGAGCCCGGGCGTGGTGCCCCAGTGACCCAGCAGCCGGGGTTTGACGTGCTCGGCCGACAGCGGCTCGGCCAGCAGCGGGTTGTCCAACAGATAGATCTGCCCGACCGAAAGATAGTTGGCGGCACGCCAATAGGCGTCGATGAGGGCCAGTTCGTCGTGGGAAAGGGTTTCTGGGCTCATCCGGCCGATTCTCCCGGCCTTGGGTGAACGGCGCGCTAAGTGGTGCTCACTCGTCGCCGCGGGCCCGGGCTTCGTAGGCTTTGCGCTTCTCGACGTCGACGTCGTCGGTGAAGACGTGCTCGCCGCCGAGGAGGCGGTTCAGGCCTTCGCGAACCACCCGCGGCATGAAGACCTGCGACGCGACCATCGCGCCGGCCGCCTTGGTGACCCGCACCCGCGGCTTGGGGTGCGCGATCAGCCCGACGATCGCGTCGGCGATGTCGCCCGGCTCCGCGTTCTTGAACCCCTTGGCCCCGTGGGTGCCGGCGGTGAGCTCGGTGTTGACGAACGTCGGCGACACCATCGAAAACTTCACCCCGGCCTTGCGGTACTCGAGCCGTGCCGAGTCGGTGAACGCCACCACCGCGTGCTTGCTGGCGCAGTAGGTGGCCAGCCCGACGGCATAGAGCTCGCCGGCCAGCGAGGCGACGTTGATGACGTGCCCGCGGCGCCGGGGCACCATGCGCTGCACGGCCAGCTTGCTGCCCAGGATCACGCCGTAGACGTTGATGTCCAGGATGCGCCGGGTGACCGCGTCCGGCTCGTCGATGATCCGGCCGACCGGCATGATGCCAGCATTGTTGACCAGCACGTCGATCGGGCCGAGTTGGCGCTCCACCTGGTCCAGGAAATCCGAGAACGACTCCCGGTCGGTGACATCGAGCTTGCCGTACACCTCGAGGCCCAGGTCGGCGCCCGACTCCTTCACCGTCGCCTCGTCGATGTCGCCGATCGCAACCTTGGCGCCCAGCTTGTGCAGTGCGGTCGCGGTGGCCAATCCGATGCCCCGGGCGCCTCCCGTGATCACGACCACCTTGTCCCGGACCCTCAGACCCACGGATGCGCTATCGGCCATTTTCGTCCCTCCGGGATCTTGACGGGTGTCAACTTGCGATTCGGTAAGCACAGCACGCGACTGTCAGCCTGCGCAACAACCCTGTGGTTCAGTGCAGGGTGAGCCACGCCAGGCTGGCGGCACCGACCAGCACGCAGTAGATGGCGAACGGTGTGAGGGTGCGGGTTTGGAAGTACCGGGTGAGGTACCGCACCGCCAGGTAGGCGCAGATAAACGAAGCGACGCTGCCGGCCACCACTTGGCCGCCGATCCCCGTCCCCATCGGCCCTAACAAATCGGGGATCTTGTACACGCCGGCGGCCAGGATGATGGGCGTCGCCAGCAGAAACGAGAAGCGGGCTGCGTCTTCGTGCGACAGACCCCGCCACAGGCCTGCCACCATGGCGATGCCGGACCGACTGATGCCAGGCAGCAGCGCCAGAACCTGGCTGGAGCCGACCAGCGCACCACGACCGATGGGCATTTGGGCGAGCCGGTTGTCGCTGGCCTCGCCGGTGTGTTCCTGATGCTGGTCGTCAGCCCCGGGCGCGGCGCGGCGGCGCAACACCTCGCCGGCGTACATCACGGCGCCGTTGACGATCAGGAACACCGCGGCCGGGATGGGCTTGCCCAGCGTGGTGCGGAAGAGGTGTTCGAGGGTCACGCCTGCCAGCCCCACCGGAATTGTGCCCGCCACGATCAGCCAGGCCAGCCGCTCGTCGGGACTCTGGATGCGCCGATACCGCACCGAGGAGACGAATCCGGACACGATGCGCAGCCAGTCACGCCAGAAGAACAACAGCAGGGCGGCGGCGGTGGCGACGTGCAGGCCGACGATGAACGCCAGGTACGGCGAATCGGGAGTCGAGACGTTGAGGTCCTGGGCCCACTGCCCGCCCACCAGGGCCGGCACCAGCACCGAATGCCCGAGGCTGGAGACCGGGAAAAGTTCGGTGACGCCCTGGAACGCGCCGACGAGAACGGCCTCGACGTAGCTCAAGTGAGCGGTCATCCCTTGGTTGCCTCCATCCCCGCGTGCGCCGGCCTGTGACGATAACCGACGTGGGTACGGTGTGCAGGTGGCCGACCGGTTGCTCGACGCCGTGCGCGTCCTCGACCTGTCCGACGCCACCGCCGACGTGGCGACCCGCCTGTTCGCCGACCTCGGTGCGGACGTGCTCAAGGTGGAACCTCCCGGCGGCAGCCCCGCACGCACCGCGCTGCCGACGCTGGCCGGACTGAGTCTGCCGTTCGCCGTGCACAACGCCAACAAGCGCAGCGTGGTGCTCGACCCGCTCGACGCAACCGACCGCCAGCGCCTCCTGCACCTTGCCGAGGGTGCCGACATCGTCGTCGACAGTGGCCGGCCGGGGCTGGCCGCGTCGTACGGGACGTCGGGTGCGGAGTTGGCCGACCGCTACCAGCACCTGGTCGCGTTGTCGGTCACCGACTTCGGCGCGACGGGTCCACGGTCGTCATGGCGCGCGACCGACCCGGTGTTGTATGCGATGTCGGGCTCGCTGTCCCGCTCGGGTCCCACCTCCGGCACCCCGGTGCTGCCGCCGGACGGCATCGCGTCGGCTACCGCCGCGGTGCAGGCCGCGTGGTCCGCGCTCGTTGCCTATTACAACAGATTGCGTTGTGGTACAGGCGATTACATCGATTTTTCGCGCTTCGACGCGGTGGTGATGGCGCTCGATCCGGTGTTCGGGGCGCACGGCCAGGTCGCTGCCGGGCGGCGCGGGGCCGGGGAGTGGCGGGGCCGCCCGAAAGACCAGGACACCTACCCGATCTATCGATGCCGGGACGGCTACGTCCGGTTGTGCGTGATGGCCCCGCGGCAGTGGCGCGGCCTGCGTCGCTGGTTGGGCGAGCCGCACGAATTTCAGGACCCCGAATACGACCTGCTCGGCGCACGCTTCGCCGCCTGGCCGCAGATCGGCGTGCTGGTCCAGGCGCTGTTCGCCGAGCAGACCATGAGGGAGCTCGTGACCACCGGGCAAGCGCACGGCGTGCCGATTTCCGCCGTGCTGACCCCGTCCCGGATCCTGGCGTCCGACCATTTCCAGGTTGTGGGCGCGATCACCGACGCCGAACTCGCGCCCGGCGTCCATGTCGAGGTGCCGACCGGGTATTTCGTCGTCGACGGGCAGCGCAGCGGTTTCCGGACGCCGGCACCCGCCGTCGGGCACGACGAACCGCGCTGGCGGGCCGCCGCGGCGCCGGTGCCCGCACCGTCGGGCAAGGTGGGCGACTACCCGTTTGACGGGCTGCGGATCCTCGATCTGGGCATCATCGTCGCCGGAGGCGAGGTAGGCCGGCTGTTCGGCGATCTCGGCGCCCAGATCATCAAGGTCGAAAGCGCCGATTACCCGGACGGGCTGCGGCAGTCACGCGTGGGCGCCGCCATGAGCGAGTCGTTCGCCCGGACCCACCGCAACCACCTGGGACTCGGCCTGGACCTGCGCAACGCCGCGGGCAAGGAGATCTTCGGCGAACTGGTCGCCAAGGCCGACGCGGTGTTCGCCAACTTCAAGCCGGGAACCCTTACCGCACTTGGCTTTAGCTACGACACACTGCGTTCGCTCAATCCGCGGATCGTGCTCGCCGGCAGCAGCGCCTACGGTAACCAGGGGCCGTGGAGCAGGCGGATGGGTTACGGCCCGCTGGTCCGCGCCGCCACCGGTGTCACCCGGCTCTGGACGTCCGACGAAGCGCGCGACGAAAGCTCTCGGCAGGCCTTTTACGACGCGACGACGATCTTCCCCGACCACGTGGTCGGGCGGGTCACGGCCATCGCGGCGCTGGCCGCGCTGATCCACCGCGACCGGACCGGCCGCGGCGCCAACGTCCACATCTCCCAGGCCGAGGTCGTCGTCAACCAACTGGATGTCCACTACGTCGCCCAGGCCGCCCTGGGCGCGGGCAGCGCCGACATCCGCGATGACACCAGCGTGCACGCGGTGTATCCGTGCGCCGGCGACGACGAATGGTGCGTCGTGTCGATCGGGTCGGACGACGAGTGGCGTGGTGTCAGATCGGCGTTAGGGCAGCCCGAAGTGGCCGATCGGCACGAGCTGGTGGCGCTGCTGTCGGCCTGGACGCGAACCCGCGGCCCGGTGCAGGCGGCCGAAGCGCTGCAGGCGGCCGGGGTGCCGGCCGGTCCGATGAACCGGGCGCCCGACCTGCTCGACGATCCACAGCTGGTCGAACGAAACGTGTTCCGCGACATGGTGCATCCGCTGATCGAGCATCCGCTGCCCACGGAGACGGGACCCGCGCCGTTTCGGCACATCCCGCCGGCGCCGCAGCGCCCGGCGCCGCTGCCCGGTCAGGACACCCGCGACATCTGCCGCGACGTGCTCGGGTTGGGCGCCGGGGAGACCGAGCGGCTGATCACCGCCGGAGCGCTGTTCGCCTAGCGACGTCAGGCCGTGCCCGGCCCGCAACCTGGCCGCGATAGGTTCGACCCATGCCAGTCGACCCCAGGACGCCGGTGCTGATCGGCTACGGCCAGGTCAACCATCGCGGCGAGATCGACCCCGAGACGCGGTCCGTGGAACCGGTCGACCTGATGGTCGCCGCGGCCCGGGAGGCGGGCGACGCCCAGGTTCTCGAAGCCGTCGACTCGGTCCGGGTGGTAAACATCCTGTCGGCGCAATACCGGGATCCCGGGCTGCTGCTCGGCGAGCGGATCGGCGCCGGCAACTTCACCACTCTCTACAGCCCGGTCGGCGGCAACGTGCCGCAGTCGCTGGTCAACCAGGCCTGCCTGGACATCCAGCTGGGTCGCGACGGCGTGGTGCTGCTGGCCGGCGCCGAAACCTGGCGCACCCGCAGAGGGATGCGGGCCAAAGGCAGCAAACTGGTGTGGACGGCGCAGGACGGATCGGTCCCGATGGCCGAGGTGGCCGGGGACGACGTGCCGATGGCCGGTGACGCCGAAATCAGGATCAAGCTAGATCGCCCGGCCTACGTGTACCCGCTGTTCGAGGAGGCGCTGCGGATCGCCAACGGCGAATCGATCGAAGACCATCGCGGCCGTATCGCGGAGCTGTGGGCGCGCTTCAACGCCGTGGCGGTCGACAATCCGCACGCCTGGATCCAAAAGCCGGTGACCGCCGAGGAGATCGCTCAACCCGGCCCGCAGAACCGGATGATCAGCTGGCCCTACACCAAGCTGATGAACTCCAACAACATGGTCGACCAAGGCGCCGCGCTGATCCTGACATCGGTCGAGCAGGCCAAACAGCTGCAGATCCCGGCCGAGCGCTGGGTTTACCCACAGGCCGGCACCGACGCACACGACACCTCCGCCATCGCCGAGCGTGCCGAGTTGCACCGGTCGCCGGCCATCCGGATCGCCGGCGCACGGGCCTTGGAGCTGGCCGGCCTGACGGTCGACGACATCGACTACGTCGACCTGTACTCGTGCTTCCCGTCCGCCGTTCAGGTCGCGGCCGCCGAACTCGGCCTCAGCGTCGACGATCCCGGTCGTCCGCTGACCATCACCGGCGGACTGACCTTCGCCGGCGGCCCGTGGAGCAACTACGTCATGCATTCCATCGCCACCATGGCCGGGCTGCTGGTCGCCAATCCGGGGCGGCGCGGCCTGATCACCGCCAACGGCGGCTACCTGACCAAGCACAGCTTCGGCGTCTACGGCACCGAGCCACCCGATTCTTTTCGTTGGGAGGATGTGCAGTCCGCGGTGGACCGTGAACCCACCCGGAAGGGCCTGGTCGAGTGGGAGGGCGCCGGGACGGTCGAGGCCTGGACGACTCCGTTCAGCCGGGACGGACAACCGGAACGGGTATTCCTGGCCGTGCGCACACCCGAGGATGCCCGCGTGCTGGCGCTGATCGCCGACCCCGCCGCCGCTGAGCTGTCGATTCGTGAAGATATCGCCGGCGCCAAGGTTGCCGTCAGCGCCGACGGCACGGCGACGCTGAGCTAGCAAAAGAGGCGCGGACCAGGCGCAGGTGCCTATTGTCGAGGTTGGGAGGTGAGTCGGAGTGCGGATCCTGCTAACCGGGGCTACCGGAGCAGTCGGCCGACTCGTGGCGCGGCACCTGATCGCGGCGGGGCATTCGGTCAGCGGCATCGCGCAGCGCCCACACGAGTTCATGCCTCCCCAGGTCGACCTTGTTTGTGCTCCACTGAGCGATCCCGTCCTGCAAGATCTGGCTGAGGACACCGACGCGGTGATCCATCTCGCTCCGGTGGACACCACCGCCCCTGGTGGCGAGGGCATCAACGGCGTCGCGCACGTCACCCACGCGGCCGCCCGCGCCGGCGCCCGGTTGCTCTTCGTCTCCCAGGCCGCAGGACAGCCCGAGCTGTACGGGCCGGCGGAAACGCTGGTGTCCACCAGTTGGGGGCCAAGCCTGGTCGTCCGGATCGCACCGCCGGTCGGCCGCCAGCTCGACTGGATGGTGTGCCGCACCGTGGCCACGCTGCTGCGCACCAAGATCTCGGCGCGGCCGATGCGGGTGCTGCACCTCGACGACCTGGTCCGGTTCCTGGTTGCGGCGCTGAGCACCGACCGCACCGGCGTAATCGACCTGGCTACCCCGGACACCGTCAACATGATCACCGCGTGGCGGTTGCTGCGCGCCGTTGACCCGCGGTCGCGGGTACACCGGGTGCGACCCTGGGCCGAGCTGTTCCCCGAGATGGATATCGCTGGGGTGCAAGAGGATTGGCCGTTCAGCTTCGGCTGGCAGGCCGGCGAGGCAGTGGTCGACACCGGGCGCGGTCTGGTGGGCCGGCGACTCGACGCGGCCGGCGCCACCTACCACTCCGGTCAACTCGCGCTGCCGGTGGAGCCGCTCCCGCGGGCCGCGCCGTCCGACGAATTGCGCTCCGCGGCGCCCGACGGGCTGGAGGGTGAGTTCGACGACCGGATCGACCCGCGGTTCCCGGTCTTCAGCGCGACCAGCCTGGCCGAAGCGCTGCCGGGTCCATTGACGCCGATCACGCTGGATGTCCAGATGAACGGATTGCGCACGGCCGGCAGGGTGATGGGTCGGGTGCTGGCACTGGGCGGCGTCGTCGGCGACGAATGGGGGAGTAGGGCCTTCGCGGTGTTCGGTCATCGCCCCTATGTCGGGGTCTCGGCCAATGTCGTGGCCGCCACCCAGCTGCCCGGCTGGGACCAGCAGGCCGTTACCCAGCGTGCACTCGGCGACCAGCAGCGGAGCACCGAACTCCTGCCGTTCGGCCGGCCCCAACTGGCGGGCGGACCGCTCGGGTCGGTCGCCAAAGCGCTCGTCACCGCGCGGTCGCTGGCCCTGTTGCGCCATCTGCGGGCCGACACTGCGGCCTACAGTGCGGCCGCGACCGCCGAGCACCTGGATGCCGCGCAACTGGCGTCGCTGCCCGACGCCACTCTGCAGGTGCGGATACCGTTGCTGCGGGATCGGATTCACCAGGGCTGGGTCCACACCGCGCTGTGGGTGATCGACAGCGGCGTGACCGCGGCGGCGCTACAGCACACCAGCGCCGGCGAACACCTGTCCGGGGTGAGCACGATCATGGAAAGCGGCCGCATCGCCGCGGTGACCGCGGAGTTGGCGGCGGTGTTGCGCCGCGACCCACAACTTCTCGCGCTGGCGCGCAGCGGCGACCTGGACGGCCTGCGGGTGTTGTTCCCGAACACCGCCGGCAACTTCGATGCGGCCATCGCCTCCGTCGGCCATCGTGGGCCGGGCGAAGCCGAGCTGGCCAGCCCGATGTTCGCCGACAATCCGGCGCCGCTGCTGATGGCGGCCGCCCACGCC
>NZ_DATJYB010000206.1:0-6899 GCF_035499775.1 Mycobacterium sp.
AGGGGCTCACGGCGGGACGGGCGCACCGCGACCCGGTAGCCCAACGCGAGCGCCTGCGGCCACAGGCCGTGCACACCCGGGCCATTGCCCGCCGCAAGCACCCCGAACACATCGCCGCGCCGCTTCCACACCGCGCCGCCATTGTGGAGGGATCCTTCACGCCAATCCAGCGCCGCGCCCGCCGGCCGCGCGGGCCGCACCGCGTCGAATGCGGCGGCGACGGCATCGGCCACGCCGCCGGCCCCGGCACGGGTCACCGAGATCGGCAGCCCCGAAATCCGGCTGGCCAACTCGACGTACGTGGCGAAGTCCAGGCCGCCGATGACACCGTTCGCGAAGGCGTCGGCCGCCTTGGCCAGCGCAGCTTCGCGCTGCGCTGGCGGCAACGGCCGAACTTTGCGCTGTGCACCGATGGCGCGCGCCACGTACAGCGGCGGCACCATGCTCAGCTCGGCGACCGGGACACCGGCCGTGCTCAGCACGACTTCGCGGTTGCGCGTCCGGTACCCACCGTCCGGGCCAATCGCATCGATACTCAGCATGATCAGTACACACCTTCGATGACCGCTTCGCCCTCGAAGCTGGCCACCGGCCGCACCGCGCTGACCGAATCGCCGACTTGTCCTGCGGGCCCGGGCATCCGGATCGCCCGATCGCGTTCCAGGTTGTTGGGGATGAACATCCCCTTGCTGATGTGGTTCATCACCACCTGGCCGAGTTGCCCGTACGGCACTTGCTCCCCGGTGTCGGGATCCACCACCCAGAAGACGACGTAGGGCGTTCGCGGATCGAAGACGAACGACCCGTCGGCGGTGCTTCGGGTGACCGCCTGGGAAAGAACCATGGTGCTGCCGAACGCCATCGTGATCGTTGTGGCCGGGAAGATTTCGCGCAGTAGGTCAAGCGTGTCGGCGTCCACGTGCGCGCCGCTGAGCAACAAATAGCGGATCTTGCCGTTGATCAGGTCCACCACGCGGTCGTTGCGGGCGAACGCGTCGAGCAGTGGCGGGGTGGTGTGCAAATTGGCGACATTCTGCGTCTCCAGAATGAACACCGCCTGCTCGACGATGTGCTCGACGTAAGCCGCGACTTCCGCCGATGCATCGCGCGCGGTGAGCTTTTTGACCCAGCGCGGATCCATGTCGATCGTGTGGAATGCCGAACCGAGTCGCTGCGACACCAGGCGCGAGAAGTAGCCCACCCCATGCGGGCCGGCCGGCATCACGCACAGCAAGCCCCGGCCTGGGACGAAACCGCCCCCGGCGAAGTCTTCGGTTTGCCAATTCACCACTTGCGCAACCCAATCCGGCAGCTGGGCGGTCCGTTTGGGAGCCCCGGTGGTGCCGCCCGACTCGAAAACCTGGGGCACCGGCGGCGGGCATCCGTAACCGCGCGGAATGAGATCCTCGACGGGCGTATCGCGCAGCTCGTTGACGAGATTGGGAAACCGCCGCAGATCCGGGAAGGTCTGGATGTCGGTAAGCGGGTTGAAAGTCAGCGTCTTGGCCGTGCGCAACCAGAACACGGAACCGGTGTCTTCGCCGAAGTGCCAGGCGACCGCGGCACGCAGGTAGGCCTCGGGATCCTCGAGCGGCACCGATCGCGGGACGTCCAATAGCGAAAAGTCGACATCGGCCATGCCACCGATCCTGTCGCAGCCCGAGACGGCCGGGCAATCGGGTTCAGCGAGAAGACTTCTGGGGTTTGTCCGGTGTTTGTCGACGCGGGCCCGGAGGCCGGCTGTTCTCACCAAGGCAGCGCTGCGACACAATCAGAGCCGTCATGCCGAAAAACCTGGTCAGCCGAGTATGGCTCGCACTGCGGGAAGAGCCGCCGCCTCCCATCGCCGCACCCGACGCGTTCGACGAGGCCGAGGTCGCCGCCATGCTGCGTGAGCTTGGGATGGCGCTGATCGAGGTGGTGCAACCCACCAACCTGGTTCGGACCCGCCTGCTCAACATTGCCCGGCGCTACACCACGAAGGACGTACGCGTGGTCGCGCTGCCGACCGTCTTGCTGGTTCAGGTGGGAACCGTGGGTTACGAGATCGACGTGACCCAACGCGCCACCGCCCAACTGGACCTGGCCGATCGCGTGGCCGATATCGCCCGCCTCGCTGCGGCCGGGGCCATCGCGCCTGCCGATGCGGTCGCGAAACTCGCCGAGGCCCGTGCGATGCCGCTGCGCTTTCACCCCGCATTGGTCGTGCTGGGCTATGTCGTCACCACCATCGGCTTCGGCATGGTCCTCAACCCCACCTGGGCGTCACTGTGGGGACATGCGTTTCTGGGGATGGTCGTCGGCATGATTGTGGTTGCGGCACAACGAGTTCCCTCATTGAACGCCATCGTTCCGACGATGGCTGCGATGGCGGTCACGGTGCTGGCGACCTGGTTCGTCGCCGATGCCGCCAACGACGGCCTGATGCGGGTCATCGCTCCCTCGTTGGTGGCGATCTTGCCCGGCCTGTCCCTTACCGTCGGCGCGATGGAACTAGCCGGCTCGGCGACCATTGCCGGCGCCAGCCGTCTGGTATCGGGCATCGTCCAGTTGATGCTGATGGTGTTCGGGGTAGCCCTCGGCACGGCGCTTGCCGGCAAGGTCGCCCCCCAACAACCGTCTGCCCAGATGGGCCCGTGGGCGTTCTACGTGGCGATCCTGGTCATCGGAGCCGGTCTCTACATCTACTTGTCGGCGCCCCGAGGGTCGCTGATCTGGTTGACGCTGGCGGTCGGAGTCGCGCTGATCGGGCAAAAGGTCGGCACCGCGCTTTTGTCTCCGGCCCACGCCGGCGCGCTCGGGGCGGCGCTGGTCCTTCCGTTCGCGTTGGTCGCCACCCGTCTCAAGGGCGCGCCGACACCTCTGGTGATGGTGCTGGCGGCGTTCTGGGCGCTGGTGCCCGGAGCGATGAGCTTCGAGTCGATGTCGCAAGCCGCCAGCGGCGGCCACGGCGACTTGCCCACGCTGATCACCGCGATCGCCGCGGTCTTCTCGATAGCACTGGGGACGGTGATCAGTTGGAGCCTGATCAGCGCCTTCACGACGCGCCGAGACTCGTAGCGGCGCGGGCGCTACACCCCCGCGTGGTTGTGCAGCCCGCGCGGGTCGACATTCGCCCGGCGCCAGGCCCTGGCCGCCCAGGGCGCGTAGATGAACCACAGCGGCAGCCGGTTGATCAGCGGATTAAACGCGCGCACGACGGCGGCGAAGCGCTGGAATCGCTTCTCCTTCTTCGCATCCCACTGCAGCTCACACACCGTGCGCATCTGCGGCGGCAGGGTTCCGACAAGGACCAGCCGGGTGTAGGCGTTGACCGGCGCCGACAAAATCTTCCACAGCGGCCCGGGCACCCAGCGCGGGCCCGGTATCCCCTTGCGGATGTAGCCGGTGCCGTAGAGCACGGTCTTGTGCGGGACGAACCGCTCGAGCATGGAGTCCCAGTATTCGACGAAGTCGTCGTAGGTCTCGGGCTGGCCGCGGTCGCTGACCCCGTAGAGGCCGTACCAGATCTTGCCCTCTTCGAAGATCCGTTCCTTCTCGGCGTGCGACAGCCGCCGGATGAACATGTCGGTGGTGTAGATGACCTGGTCGACAAACGTGGCGTGCGCCCAGTAGAACAGCTCCGGATTCAGCGCGTGGTAGCGCGAGCCGTCGCTGATGGTGCCCTTGATCGGCTTGTGGAAATCCCGAACTTTGCGGCCCCACTCGTGCGGAGCCTCGGAGTAGACGGTCTTCATCAGCGGCGGCGCGGTGCGCTTGGCCCGGCCCAGCGTGTCGCTGAAAATCACTGAGTGATCGAGCACGCCCTGGGCGAGCTGTTCGATGCAGTTCTCGACGCCGGCGACGCGCTGGAATCCGAAGAACTGGGTGCGGTGATCGCCGTAGAACTTCCAGATCAGCGAATCCGGCCCCAGCCGCGGCGCGGAGTCGGCAATCCCGTCGGCCCCATCGTCCAGGGGGACCGGTACGGCCTCGCGCACGCCGGTGTCGAAGCGGGTTGCGGCGGTTGGCCCGGCCAACCGGTCATTCTGGGCGGTCAAGACGAACTCCCGTTATGAAGCAATGACACAAAATGATATCTTTGTTTCACGGTAGCAACCGGTTCGGGCGTCGGCAAAACGGGGTGAGCGATCATGCAGTCCGACGTGGGTCTTAAAGCCGACATGGGCCATCAAACGATCACCGAGCTCGATCGCACCATCCTGGACACCGCGCGAAAGGTCTTCGAGACCTACGGCGTGCGGCGCGCCAACATCGAGGACGTCGCCGCCCGTGCGGGTGTCAGCCGCAGCACCATCTACCGGCGCTTTCCCACCAAAGACCAGCTGTTCGAGCAGGTCGTGCGCCGCGAGGCCGAGCTCTTCTTCACCACGTTGGACCAGGCCACCACCGGCTGCGATCCGCAACAGGCCGTGATCGAGGCCTTCGCGCTCGGGGTGCGCCTAGTGCAGGACTCGCCGCTGTACTCCCGGATCGCCGAAAGCGAGCCCGAGCTGTTCGGCATGTTCTCCCGGTCCCACGTCTTCCCGATCGGCCGGTTCGCCGACGGAATCGCCCATACCCTGCGGCGATGCGGTGCCGACAGCCCCGAACCGGAGCTGGCCGACGTCGCCGACATCCTGCTGCGTGTCGCGCTGGGCATCATCATGTTTCCCACCGACCGGCTCGACACGTCAGATCCCGCGGCCGTCCGCGAGTACGCCGCCCGCTATCTGGTCCCGATCATCAGCCCAGCGGGCCACTAGTGCGCTGCGACTTGTCGGCACGCTGAATTAGCCTGTATCCGTGGCTGCCGCTCCACGAACCCGCTACGCCAGCTGCGGCGAAAGCGACATCGCCTACCAGGTATTCGGCGAAGGCCCGATGGACCTGGTGCTGCTGCCCGGGCCCTCCATCCCGATCGACTGCATCGACCTCGAGCCGTCGATGTACCGCTTTCACCGGCGGCTGGCGTCCTTCGCCCGAGTGATCCGGCTGGACCAGCGCGGGATCGGCCTATCGTCCCGGGTGTCCCACGACATGCTCGGGCCGAAGTTCTGGGCCAAGGACGTCATCGGAGTCATGAACGCCGTCGGATGCGAGCGGGCGACCATCGTGGCGCCGAGCTTCACCTCACTGACCGGGCTCCTCCTCGCCGCCGAATACCCCGACCGAGTCAGCAGCCTGGTGATCATCAACGGCGGGGCCCGCACGTTGTGGGCACCTGACTACCCGATGGGCGCCAAGATCGACGACATCGACCCCTACACGACGGTCGCAATTGACCCCGATGCCGTCGACCAGGGCTTCGACATGCTCGGCATCATCGCGCCCAGCGTCGCGCACGACGACGCGTTTCGCGCGTGGTGGGACATGGCCGGCAACCGCGCCGCCTCGCCGAGCATGGCGCTGGCGATGATCAAGACCATCCGAGGCGCTGACGTGCGTGACAAGCTGGCGCACATCACCGCGCCGACGCTTATCCTGCATCGCACCGACTCGGACTTCACGCCGCGCGAGCAAGGTGAATATCTCGCCAAGAACATCTGCGGAGCACGACACGTCGAGCTACCCGGCGCGGACACCCTGTACTGGGTCGGCAACACCGCGCCGTTGCTCGACGAGATCGAAGAGTTCATCACCGGCATGCGGGGCTTGTCCGATACCGAGCGCCTGCTCACCACGATCGTGTTCACCGACATCGTCGGCTCCACCGAGCGAGCCGCCCTCCTGGGCGACGACCGGTGGCGCGACCTGCTGGACAACCACGACACCATCGTTCGGCACGAGCTGCAGCGGTTCGGCGGGCGTGAGGTCAACACCGCCGGCGACGGGTTCGTCGCGACGTTCAGCAGCCCCAGTGCGGCGCTGGCCTGCGCCGACGAGATCGTCGACGCGGTTCACGTGCTCGGCATCGAGGTGCGGGTGGGCATTCACGCGGGTGAGGTGGAGGTCCGCGGCGCCGATATCGCCGGGATGGCCGTGCACATCGGCGCGCGGGTTTCAGCGCTGGCCGGCCCCAGCGAGGTGCGCGTGTCCTCGACGATTCGAGACATCGTCACCGGATCACGGCACAGGTTCTCCGACTGCGGCGAGAGCCCGCTCAAGGGCGTGCCGGGCGTGTGGCACATGTATGCCCTGGAGCGCGAGCACGCCGTCGTCCCGCGGTAGGTACCTGCGAAAAGACGAGAAAAAGACGAAAAGGACGACACATGACCGACGTGAATATTTCGGTGCCCCCTGCCCTGCGCCGGGCGCTGGATCTGCTCGTTGATCCGCCCGCGGAGCCGGACGTCAGCAAGGGCTATCTCGATCTGCTGGGATCCGGCGCGGGCGCCGGTGTCGCGAAGAACACCGGCGTGGTCCAGGCGGCGTGGGCATCACCGATCGGATCGATGCTCTACGACAACGCGCAAGCCCTCAGCCGTCGCGTCCTCAGCGCGTGGCAGCACCCGATCGAGTGGCTGAACATCCCGCCGGGCGGGACGGCACTGGACGTCGGATCCGGTCCGGGCAACGTCACCGCGTCGCTCGGACGCGCCGCCGGGGCGGACGGACTGGCGCTGGGGGTCGACATCTCGGAGCCGATGCTGACCCGGGCCGTGCGCGCCGAAGCGGGCCCGCAGGTTGGCTTCCTGCGGGCCGACGCGCAACGACTTCCGTTGCGCGACAACACTGTCGATGCGGTGGTCTCGATCGCCGTGCTGCAGCTGATTCCGGATCCGGCAGCCGCTCTCGCGGAGATGGCTCGGGTGCTGCGACCCGGCGGACGGCTGGCCGTGATGGTCCCCACCGCGGGGCGCGCCGCCCCGTTGTGGCGGATGCTGCCCAGCGCCGGGGCGCACGCGTTCGACGACGACGAGATCGCAGACATCCTGGAGGACAACGGCTTCGTCAGCCTGCGAGTCAAGAGCCTCGGC
>NZ_DATJYB010000207.1:0-8269 GCF_035499775.1 Mycobacterium sp.
GCGGCAACAGCTCCAGACAGTGTCGCCAGCCACCTTGCCGGTGGCGGTGATCGCTGCGGGGCTGCGCCAGTTCGATGTGCGCCTTGACGCCATCGATATCGTCTCGGTGCGAAAGCGACACGTCGCCGAGGCCGCCGATCCTTCCGCCCCGCCAACTGTGGACGATCGCCCCGCGGGTATCGAGCGCGGTACCTGGCTGGTGTTACGGATGGATCCGCAGCACAATGTCGCCGCGGTGGCGGTCCGCGATTCGATCGCCTCGACCTTAGCGGCGGCCGCCGAGCGGCTCGCCGGCGACCTGGATGGACAGCGCTGCGCGGCCCGGCCTTTGACCGCCGATGAGCTCGCCGAGGTGGACACCGCCGTAATGGCGGGTCTGGAACCGACTTCGACTCGCCCGGGATTGCGCCATCTCAAGCATTTCGACGGGTACGCGACCAGCTTCTGGGTGTCGCCGCAGGACATCACTTCGGAGACGCTGGACCGGTTGTGGCTGCACGATACCGATGCCACCGTGGTGACGATCCGACTCACCGCCGCCGCCGGCCGGGCCGAGGTGTCGGCTTGGGTGCGCTATCAGAGCGAGGAGCGGCTGGGTAAAGATGTGCGGGCCGGGCTGAATCGGCTCGTCGGCCGCCAGTTGGCCGCGGTGCGGGCGAGTCTGCCGGCCCCGGCGAAGAGCCCACTGCTGGTGGTGCCGGCGCGTGCGCTGCGCGACGACGAACCGCTCGCAGTGCGGGCGCGTCCAACACAGGAGGACGCGGCACCGCAACACTCGACGAGCCCGACTGAAGGGAGCGATGACGCGGGGAGAGCGGCGGCGGTGGCGCCCACAATGTAATGGTCGTGCGGCTTACGGGCCACCAAGCGCGACGTGACGTCGTAGCTTTCCACCATCCCATTCCGGGGCGCATCGTCGCCGACTCAGGCCGAATCACGACTCGTTTCTTGCCATGCGCACAAACCCAGGACAGGGTCCGCACTGGTGCACCAGAAACTGCCAGCCCGATCCTCTGCCGGGCGTCTACAGCGTGGCCCACTGGCGCTTGGGCCCTCGCGAACCGCGCGCGCCGCTTTCCTAAGCTTCGGAGTCGCGACCTGCGTCGGAGCCGATCCCCCGCGTAATCCAAACATCAACTATTGGGACGATACAGAATGCAGCCGGTCGATACGGGAGCAGCGGATTGTGGTAGGAAGTCTCGAAAGCGGGACTATGTTGATGGGCAACGACACGACAGCGGCCCGAAGAATGAGAACTGGAATACTGCGGTGCAGGTCAGCGCCTCCCGAATGAAATGCGCCGCTCGGTCGGCAGTTATGGCACTAGCTCTGTCGATGGTCGCCGCCTCGCTGTGGTTGATTCTCCGTGATGTCGACAAAACCAGCGCCTCCAACACGGTCGCTGGGCAATCTTGGCGCACATTTGCTGCTGCCGTTACACCGTTCTCGGCAACGGATCTGGTTAACCCGAAACGCGGCCAGTACCAAGACATCGGCATCCCCTTGTATCCGCAGACCGCCACCAGCAGCTACCCGCCATGGCCAGGCACCTACGATGCCGGCGACCGGTTCCTGTGGTCACAAATCCAGCCGGCGGGCGCCGATACGTACGACTTCACGTCGATCGACAACGAGATCGCTGCGGCGCACGCTCACAACCAACGGTTCCATTTCCGCATCATGGCGTTCGCGTCCAATGACGACAGTAGTAAGACCGTGATGGGGGTGCCGGAGTGGTTGCACGCGACGCCGGGGGCCGCCACCGACTACTACTCTGGGGGCAAAAAGTATGTCGTGCCGAACTGGAATGCCGACGCCTACCTCACGCCGCTCGAACACCTGATCGCCGCACTTGGTGCGCGGTACGACCATGATGAGCGCGTCGAGTGGTTCGAGTTCTCCGGCTACGGCGACTGGTCGGAAAACCACATCGGTTTCATAGCAGAGAATTTGGGTGCGCCCGGGCCATCACCGGAAAACAGCATCGCCCAGCTCGGCTACTACTACCAACTCGACGACCAGTCGATCACGAAGGCGTCGATCACCCGAATGGTGAACGCGACCCTAGCCGCGTTCCCGAACACCCAAATTGTTGCCGGCGATGACAATCCCGAAATTACCCGACAGTTCCTAGCCGCTTCGCCGAGGCGGCCGGTGGGAATACGCGCCGACTGCTTGGGTGTGTATCCGCCACCGCAAGTTTGGGCCTCCGCCCCCGATTCCTGGTATGTGCAGCACCACGATCCGGTCATCACGGCGCTGCTGGCGCGCTGGCGCATCGCGCCGGTCGTCACCGAATGGTGCACATTTCAGCCCGGCGGCACCACCGCGTTTTTCCAGCAGGCTATCAAAGATACGGTGAACTACCACGTTTCATTGGTGGCAAGCAACGTGATAGCCCCGTCGTCGGACACGTATGACATCTGGGCGCGCACCAACAAGTACGCCGGCTACCGCTACGCAATCACGTCCGCAACCGTGCCGGCCAGCGCCACCCTGGGCTCGGCGTTGCCGATCACAGTGCGCTGGAACAACTTCGGCACCGCGCCCTCATACGACAATTGGCAGGTCGTCTATGAGCTCCGCGACAGCGACAACACCGTCGTCAAGACCGTGCAGTCTGCGCTGGAGCTACGCAATATCGCTGCCGAGCAAAACTACACCGACACCGCGCAGGACCCGGCAAGTGCGGCTAACGGTGATACGTTTTCGCTGCCGACGTCCGGACTGGCGGCCGGCAAGTACAACCTCGTCGCGAAAGTCGTTTGGAACGAACACAAGCCACACGGAAACAACACCGTCAACTACGCGCCGATGACACTTGCTCAGGCCGGCCGCGACAATATTGGCGGCTATCCGATCGGAAGCATCCAGCTCACCGGATAGCCTCTACCTCTGTAGCCGCGCGTGGCGCGCGTCGAGTCGCGCACCACCGAGTCGTCGGCGAAGGGCAGACGGTGCAGTTCGACGATCAGCGTAATCTGCGATGCGCGATAAATGGCGCTGCCGATGGCTTGCGTAGCTGTGAATCGTCGTATGGCAGTTCAGCACGGCGGCCGACGCGACAGCCGGACCGATCCGCTGGCACTTCTTGCGCCTCAAAGATGCTCTGACCTTCCGCCAAGGGTAGCGCAGATCTTGCCGTCGACAATGGGCCGAGACCTCCGGTCGCGCGCTCCGGACGTTACGCAAGCCGCGTAACGACTATCCGCTGTTGCTTGAGCCGGATAAGCGTTGAAGCGAAATCAGTGATTTCTTATGCAAGCGGTGGGGTGTTGCCGTAGAGGGGAACGCCCGCTGCGGGTCTTATTTCTGTCACGCTCGAACGGCAGTGGTGCAGCTGGTGAGGAATCTGTTGAAAGGCTGCGCAGTGCGAAATACCGTGAGCCCATTTTTCGGTGTATACCATCCAATAAGTATGTATAGTGGCCAGTATCGTGGATGGCTGGTTTGATGGTCCATCGGCACAAGGCCGAGGCAGGAGTACGAGGAGGTGAGAGAGAGTATGAGCGAGCGAGATAGACGGGTCAGCATTCCCGAGGCGATGCGCAGCGAGGCCGCCCATGAGCCGGACCCACGCCCGCGCGGCTCTATCGACTGGTCAAAGGTCCATGATCATGGCACCGATGCCCCGCCCACGCTTATCGAAGACATCGTCGAAATCAAGTCCATGCCCAAGCGTGACGACGGCCTCCCTAACTTTGCCGAGCACGATGAGGACACCAAGAACCACCCTATTGAGACGCCCATCGCCCCGCCGGTGAACTTTCGGCGGTATCTGGGTCGGCTGCTGGAGGACCGAAGCACGGGGCCCGACGCGCTGCGCATTATCGACGTCGGTTGCGGACGTGGTGACACGGTTGCGTGGCTGTGCGCCCAGGGCTGGGACGCCTACGGAATCGACATCTCGCCGGAGTACATACAACGGGGGCGTGAATATCTGGCCCGGCAAGGCGCCAGTCCTGAGCGCTTACAGCTGCTGAATGACGACACCACTTACCCATTCCCCGACGGCATGTTCGATGTGGTGCTGTCCGACCAGGTTATCGAGCACGTGGCCGATCTTGAACTGTTCGCCTCGGAGGTGGCGCGAATATCGGCACCGGGAGCTTGCGGTCTGCACAATTTCCCCGCCAAGTGGCGTCCTGTCGAGACCCATCTCTTGTCACCTTTCGTCCATTGGCTGCCCAAGGGACCGCTGCGCCGGGCCGCCGTCGCGGGAGCCCTGTGGATTGGGCTGGCGGCACCCTACTTCAAAGAGTTCCCATTCTCCGACCGGGTTGAGATCTTCAGCCGGTTCAGCGAGGAGGAGACCTTCTACCGATCGCTGCGGAGCACCATCGCGACGATGCAACGACACGGCCTGCGGTGCGACGCGCGACTTGCCTCCCAGGACAAGATCGCCATGCGTCTCCCGACTGCTCCTAAGGCGGCGCTGCCGCTGCTCGGATGGCTCTACCGGCACATGTCTAACACGGCACTGCAGACACACAAGCCATAGGGCCACGAGTCGAGGTTTGTTGTTGTCCCAGTCGTCGTGAAGTTTAAAATAGCTCCAATGGCTGTCGCCCCGTTGAATCAGCGGATGATCAGCGGGGTCGCCGCGGTGGCCGTCTCGCTCGGGGTGGCCAAGCTGGTGGGCATCCCGTTCGGTGCGCGGGCCGATGCGCGTGTTGCGATCGGCTCGGTGGCCGTCGACCTGACACCGGGGCGGATCAAAGAGTGGGCCGTTCACACCCTGGGCTCTCTGGACAAACCGTTCGTGACCGTCGTCGTGCTGGTGGCGATAGCTACGATCGCTGCAATCGCCGGGATCCTTGAGACTCAGCGCTGCCCGCTCGGCAGCGCTGCGATCGCCGCGATCGGCGTCCTTGGATGCATCGCAGTGCTGTCGCGGCAGGGTACGACAGCACTCGACACGATCCCCACCGTTGCCGGCGCCGTCTGCGGCGTGGCGGCCCTACGCTTCCTCACCCGTAGGTTTTGGCCTGTCCTGGGAGGTCCGGAAGACATGGCCGAATACGGCGATCCGGATGCCGGCAGGCGCAGGTTGGTCACGTTCGGATTGTTCGGATTCGGAGTAGTGAGTGGGGTGGCGGGTGCCGTCATCCCGCGGTTGGCGCATATGGCGCCTTCTAAAACTTCCGCGGACGGCCCTAAGTTCGACGGGTCGGGCGTCAACGCCATGCCGAGCGTGGTCACCCTAGTTGTTGTTCCGTCTGGTGACACCACCGGCGCAACCGACGTGGCTGCGATCAACGCAGCTATCGGGTCTGGCAGTGTGGCGGTTCAGTTGAAGGCTGGCACTTATTACGTCAACGCCCCGATTGTGCTGCAAAAGAATACGCACCTTGCGGGTGTGGGAATGCGCGCCACCATAATCCAACTGGCCAACAGTGCAAACTGCAATGTTGTCGAGAATTTTGTGTCGCCGGACGGCAAAGTGGGAAACGGTGAGTTCGTCGTGATACGGGACATGACGATTGACGGCAACAATACCCACCAGACTGCTACCAGCTACGGAATCTACCTGGCCACAAACCCGCAATGGTCGGGGGCGACCGGCGACGAGTGCTACGACCCACACAATGAAGTTAGTAACGTCTTTATCGTCAATACCAGGAACGACGGGGTCAACACCTACGGACGCGGCGAACACCGTTTTAATAATGTCGTTGTCTACGAATGCTGGGGTAACGGCTTTAACATCGGAAGCTCAGACACCTTTCTAATAGGGTGCTCTGCCGGAAATATTGGGCTTGCCGGGTTTAATTTTAACGCCGGCGGGTTCGCCACGCTGACTGCTTGCAAAGCGTTTGTTTGCGGCACAGTCACGGGTGCTTCTGGTATCGGCTTCAATATGTTTAACTCTCATTCGATAACGATGTCGTCCTGCTACGCGCAGGACAATCAAGCCTACGGTTTCGCGCTTAATACCGCTGAACAGGTAACGCTGACCGGGTGCGTGGCCGACTCCAACAGCAGGGCCGGGGTCGGCGTTTATTCAGGGCTGTACCTCAATAACGCGAGCTACAACACCGTCACCGGGTTCATCTCGACCGAACGCGAGTACGACGGCACCCACAGCTATCAGCAGAATGCGCTGCTGGTTTCCGGTACGTGTACCGGAAACGACATCAATTTGACGCACTCGTCGACGCTTTTCAGTGGCGCAACCGTCGGCGCGCCGATCATGCATGGGTCTGTGGCACTCACAGGCAACCGCGTCGTTATCAACGGCGTCAGCTGAACATCTTTTGTAGCACCCGAAGGCGGCACCGGCCTGCCTTCACCGGGCCACGTAGTCAACTCAGCAGCGCCAATCTCGGGGACGACCTCTACCCGGTGCTGCATCTGGTGATGGCAGCAAGTACTGCAGCCGTAGATCGTGATATTTGGTGTTCTCGTTGGCAGTAGTGGGATTGGCGGGCTCGGTATTGGTTTTATCGTCGCCAGCGTGACGTGACCAGGCCAGCAGGCTGGTGATGGTGTGGTGTGTGCTCAGGAGTAGGGCGTCGAAGAGTCGGCGGAGTTCGTTGACGGTCAACGTCATCAGTCCGGTCGGGTAGCGACAGGCGCCTGAGTTTCCCCGGCGCGCGCCGGCCGATACGCATCGATCGCGCCCTGCGATCAGGGCCAGCTTGAGGGAACCACAAGTCTGCCGCGACCTGCGCACTAGCGGTTTTCGGTGGGGATTGTGGGTCTGACCTGAGTCGACGGTGGTGTAACGGCTGGAATGTGTAGCCACTGAAGTAGTGTGTCGCTGCGATGGTTTCGGGGGTGATCGCGGTAAGCTTCAACGTGTGACGCCATACAGCGGTGCGATGCACGTAGCCCGGAATAAAAGTTTGTATGTGGCGAAGTCTGGTGAGGAGCGGGTCTACGAGTCGGTGCTGCTGCGGCGCACCTTCCGTGACGGGAAGAAAGTCAAGCACGAGACGCTGGCGAACTTGTCGAAGCTGCCGAGTGAGGCGGTCGACGCGATCGAGGCGACGCTGAAGGGACAGACGCTGGTGCCCGCCGGGCAGGCGTTCACGATCACCCGGTCGCTGCCGCACGGGCACGTGGCCGCGGTCACGGCGATGGCGCACAAGCTGGGCTTGCCCGCGCTGCTGGGTCCGGCGGGCCGGGCGCGGGATATCGCGTTCGCGTTGATCGTGTCGCGGGTGGTCCGCCCGGCCAGCAAGTTGTCCACGCTGGCGTGGTGGCCCGACACCACCCTCGGGGTCGATCTCGGGGTGGCCGACGCCCCCATCGACGAGGTCTATGCCGCGATGGACTGGCTGGTTGGCCGGCAGGACGCGATCGAAAAACAGTTGGCAGCACGGCATCTGGATCCGTCGGTGAATCCGGGGCGGATGGCGCTTTTCGACCTGACCAGCTCGTGGGTGACCGGCCGCTGCTGCGAGTTGGCCGCGCGTGGCTACTCCCGTGACGGGAAGAAGGGGTGCGAGCAGATCGAGTACGCCATCCTCACCGATGTCGAGGGCCGGCCGGTGGCGGTGCGGGTGTTTCCCGGCAACACCGCCGACCCGTCCGCGTTCGCCGAGATCGTGACTGCGATGAAGGACACCTTCGCCCTGCAGGACCTGGTGCTGGTCGGTGACCGCGGCATGATCACCACCGCGCGGATCACCGCGCTGCGCGAACTGGGCGAGAGCGGAACGGACTTCGGATGGATCACCGCGCTGCGCGCTCCACAGATCGCCAAGCTGGCCGCCGACGACGGGCCGCTGCAGATGTCGTTGTTCGACCAGCAGGATCTGGCCCAGATCGCTCACCCCGACTACCCCGGTGAGCGGCTGATCGCCTGCCGCAATCCGCTGCTGGCGGCCGAACGCACCCGCAAACGCGGCGAACTGCTCGCGGCCACCGAGAAGCTGCTGGGCCCGATCATTGCCCGCGTCGCCGCGGGCCGATTGAGCGGTGCCGACCAGATCGGCGTCGCCGTCGGGCGGGTGATCGACAAGTACAAGGTGGGCAAGCACTTTCACCGCACCATCACCGACACCGCACTCACTGTCGAACGCCGACACGACCAGATCGCCGCCGAAGCTGCCCTCGACGGGGTTTACGTGTTACGCACCAGCGTCGGCGGCGAGGACCTCGACCCGGCCGCGGTGGTGGCCGGCTATAAGAACCTCGCGAATGTCGAACGCGACTTCCGCATCCTCAAAGTCGATGATCTGGACCTACCCCCGATCCATCACCGCCTCACCGACCGGGTCAGCGCCCACGTGCTGATCTGCATGCTGGCCTGCTACCTGGT
>NZ_DATJYB010000208.1:0-7240 GCF_035499775.1 Mycobacterium sp.
GCCGGGCGTCTTGATCGGCGGCTTGTCCGACGGGATACGGCCGCCGAAGTCGTCGAACATCGTGAGCCGGGGCCGCTTTTCGACGTCGCCGAAGATCGCCTCCAGCTCGGGGCGGTGCAGGGTTTCCTTTTCCAGCAGCTCGCCGGCCAGCGTGTCGAGCACGTCGCGGTATTCGGTGAGGATCTCCCACGCCTCGGTATGCGCCGCCTCGATGAGCTTGCGGACCTCGTCGTCGATGTCGCGGGCGACCTCGTGCGAGTAGTCGGCCTGATTGCCCATGGTCCGGCCCAGGAACGGGTCGCCGTGTTCGGTGCCGTATTTGACGGCGCCGAGCTTGGAGCTCATGCCGTACTCGGTCACCATCGCGCGGGCGACCTTGGTCGCCTGCTCGATGTCGGAGACCGCGCCGGTCGTCGGCTCGCGGAACACCAGCTCCTCGGCGGCGCGCCCACCCATCGCGAAGACCAGCTGGGCGATCATCTCCGAACGGGTGCGCAGGCCCTTGTCTTCCTCGGGTACCGCGACGGCGTGCCCGCCGGTACGTCCCCGGGCCAGGATCGTCACCTTGTATACCGGGTCGATGTCGGGCATCGCCCAGGCCGCCAGGGTGTGGCCGCCTTCGTGGTAGGCGGTGATCTTCTTCTCCTGCTCGCTGATGATCCGGCCCTTGCGCCGTGGGCCGCCGATCACCCGGTCCACCGCCTCTTCCAGGGCGGGCCCGGTGATGACGGTGCCGTTCTCGCGGGCGGTCAGCAGCGCGGCCTCGTTGATGACGTTGGCCAGGTCGGCGCCGGTCATGCCGACGGTGCGCTTGGCCAGCCCGTCCAGGTCGGCGTCGTTGGCGATGGGCTTGCCCTTGGAATGCACCCGTAGGACGGCCCGGCGACCGGCCAGGTCGGGGTTGGACACCGGGATCTGCCGGTCGAAGCGGCCGGGCCGCAACAGTGCGGGGTCCAGGATGTCGGGGCGGTTGGTTGCTGCGATGAGGATCACACCGGCGCGGTCGCCGAAGCCGTCCATCTCGACCAGCAACTGGTTCAGCGTTTGCTCGCGCTCGTCGTGGCCGCCACCCAGGCCGGCGCCTCGTTGGCGACCCACGGCGTCGATCTCGTCGACGAAGATGATGCACGGGCTGTTCTGCTTGGCCTGCTCGAACAGGTCCCTGACGCGGGAGGCGCCGACGCCGACGAACATCTCGACGAAATCCGAGCCGGAGATGGTGAAGAACGGGACCCCGGCCTCACCGGCTACGGCGCGGGCCAGCAGCGTCTTGCCGGTCCCCGGCGGGCCGTAGAGCAGCACGCCCTTGGGGATCTTGGCGCCCAGGGCCTGGTAGCGGCTGGGGTTCTGCAGGAAGTCCTTGATCTCGTAGAGCTCCTCGACCGCCTCGTCGACGCCGGCGACGTCGGCGAACGTGGTCTTGGGCATGTCCTTGTTCAGCATCTTGGCGCGGGACTTCCCGAAGCCGAAGCCCATCCGGGCGCCGCCCTGCATGCGGGAGAACATCACGAACAGGCCCACCAGCAGCAGCAGCGGCAGCACATAGACCAGCAGCTCGCCCAGGATGCTGCCTTCGTTGACGACGGTGCTGACCTTGGCGTTCTTGGCATTGAGCGCTTTGAACAGGTCGACGGCGTAGCCGGTCGGGTATTTGGTGATGATCTTGACGGACCCGTCGGTGTCGCCGTTGGCTTTGTTCAGGGTCAGGCGCAGTTGCTGCTCACGGTCGTCGATCTGTGCGCTCTTGACGTTGCCGCTGTTGATCTGGTCCATCGCCACCGAGGTGTCGACGGGCTTGTAGTCGCGGGTGTCGTTACTGAAATAAAAAAACGACCAACCGAGCACCACGACAACAGCAATCGCCGTGATGGTGCGAATCACGTTTTTCCGGTTCATTAATCATCGGCCTTGTCGGCCAGGTCCTTCCCCGATACTCGCAGCTGCAAAAGTCCAGGTTACCGCTCGTGGGTATGGCCAGCTCCCGCCGCTATCTCTGTCGGTTAACGACCGGGAGTTCCCGCAGCGCGGCCGAGTGTGCGCCCAGCATCACGTTCGGCGCCCAGCGTGCGGCCAGCCGCACGCTCGGCGGGCGAATTAGTCGTAGTACCGGGCCTCCACCACATTGCCGTCCGGATCGGCGAAGTAATAAGCGTGGTGTCCCCAGCCTCGGGCCCCGAAGCTACTGCTCAGCCGCGCACCGGTGTCGACGCCGGCGGCCTGCAGACGTTGATCCAGCGCTTCGTACTCGTCCTTCGACATGGCAAGGCAGACGTGATTGACCGGATGGCCCGCGCTGCCCCCTACCTTGGTCGTCGACTCAGTACTGGCTGCGTTTTCCACGGGTATCAGGTCGATGATCGAGTCCTCGCAGACGCGGACGCTGGGAAACGGGGCCTCTCCGGACTCGAACTCGCTGAACCGCACGGGCGCAAGCCCGATCACCCGCGAGTAGAAATCCATCGCCGCCCGCGGATCCTTCGTCCACAGAACGATGTGATCCAAGCGCATACACCAATTATGCTGCGCGGCTTGCCCACCCTTCTCAGCCCGATGCGGTTGTGATTTGGTGAGACGGTGCCCCTTGCGACCGAACGGTTAGTCGACACCAACGGTGTGCGGCTGCGGGTGATCGAGGCCGGCGACCGCGGTGCCCCCACGGTGGTGCTGGCCCACGGCTTTCCCGAACTGGCCTATTCATGGCGACGTCAGATTCCCGCCCTTGTCGACGCCGGCTACCACGTGCTGGCACCCGATCAACGCGGTTACGGCGGCTCTTCATGTCCGAACGCTGTCGAGGGCTATGACATCCACCACTTGAACGGCGACATCGTCGGGTTGCTCGACGACGTCGGCGCCGAGAAAGCCGTGTGGGTCGGCCATGACTGGGGTGCCATCGTGGTGTGGAATGCGCCCCTGCTGCACCCCGACCGAGTCGCGGCCGTGGCCGCGCTCAGCGTCCCCCCGGTGCCGCGGCCGAAAACACCGACGACGCAGGCACTTCGACGGATATTCGGCGAGACCTTCTTCTACATCCTGTATTTCCAGGAGCCGGGTGTCGCCGACGCCGAGCTCAACGGTGACCCCGCCCGAACGATGCGCCGGCTGTTGGGCAGCCTGCGCACGTCCGGCGATCCGAGCGCGGGCATTCAGATGCCGCCCCCCGACGCCGAGGGCTTCATCGATCGGATTCCGGAGCCCGACGGTCTGCCCGACTGGCTCAGCCAGGACGAACTCGACCACTACATCAGCGAATTCACCCGAACGGGGTTCACCGGCGGGCTGAACTGGTACCGCAATATGGACCGCAACTGGGAGACCACCCCGGAACTGGCCGGCGCCAAAACCTCGGTGCCGTGCTTGTTCATCGGCGGGGCGGCCGATCCGGTGTTGATGTTCACCCGACGAGACCGGGCCGCGGAGGTGGTCTCCGGCCCGTATCGGGAGGTGATGCTCGACGGCGCGGGACACTGGCTGCAGCAGGAGCGACCGGACGAGGTGAATGCGACGCTGCTGGAATTCCTGAAAGGACTGCAATGGTGATGACTGGCCCACTACGGTTCGGCGTCTTTATCACGCCGTTTCATCCGACCGGCCAATCCCCCACGGTCGCACTGGAATACGACATGGAGCGGGTCGTCGCGCTGGACCGGCTGGGGTACGACGAAGCGTGGTTCGGCGAACACCACTCGGGAGGTTACGAGCTGATCGCCTGCCCGGAGGTGTTCATCGCGGTCGCGGCGGAGCGGACCAAGCACATCCGGTTGGGTACCGGAGTGGTGTCGCTGCCCTACCACCATCCACTGATGGTGGCCGACCGCTGGGTGCTGCTGGACCACCTGACCCGCGGGCGGGTCATGTTCGGCACCGGTCCCGGCGCGCTGCCGTCGGACGCCCACATGATGGGCATCGATCCCGTCGACCAGCGGCACATGATGCAGGAGTCCCTCGAGGCGATCCTGGCGCTGTTTCGCGCCGGACCCACCGAGCGAATCGACCGTCACACCGACTGGTTCACCCTGCGCGACGCGCAACTGCACATCCGCCCTTACACCTGGCCCTACCCGGAAATATCCACGGCGGCAATGATTTCCCCGTCCGGGCCGCGGCTGGCCGGGGCGCTGGGCACGTCGCTGCTGTCGCTGTCGATGTCGGTGCCGGGCGGCTACGCCGCGCTGGAGAACACCTGGGAGGTGGTGCGCGAGCAGGCCGCCAAGGTCGGCCGCGACGAGCCCGACCGCGCCGATTGGCGGGTGCTGTCCATCATGCACATCGCCGACAGCCGCGACCAGGCGATCGACGACTGCACCTACGGGCTACAGGATTTCGCGCAATATTTCGGCGCCGCGGGGTTCGTCCCGCTGTCCAACGAGGTCGAAGGCGCGCAGTCACCCCGCGAGTTCGTCGCAGACTATGCGGCCAAGGGAAATTGCTGCATCGGCACACCCGACGACGCGATCGCCCACATCGAAGACCTGCTGGAACGGTCCGGAGGTTTCGGGACACTGCTGCTGCTCGGCCATGACTGGGCCTCCCCGCGAGCCACCTACCACTGTTATGACCTGTTCGCGCGCAAGGTGATTCCCCACTTCAAGGGCCAGCTTGAGGCCCCGCGGTCGTCACACGAGTGGGCCAAGGGCAAGCGCGACCAGTTGATCGGCCGTGCCGGTCAGGCGGTGGTGAACGCGATCACCGAACACGTCGCCGAACACGAGAAGGCGCAGAACTGATGCGCGCCTCGGTATTGCGCGACGGGCGCATGGTCTATCGCGACGACGTGCCCGACCCGGTACCCGGGCCGGGCCAGGTGCTGGTCGCCGTGCGGGCGTGCGGAATCTGCGGATCCGACCTGCATTTCGCCGCCCATGGCGCCCGGGTGCTGGAGATGAGCAATCAGGTGGCAGGTGATGCGGGCGGCATGGACGTCGACCTGAACCGCGACATCTTCATGGGTCATGAATTCAGTGCCGAAGTGCTGGAAGCCGGACCCGACACCGAAACCCATGCACCCGGAACGCTGGTCATATCGCTGCCAGTGTTGTTGTCCGCCAAGGGTGCCGAGCCGATCGTCTACAGCAACAGGACGATCGGCGGTTACTCCGAACGGATGCTGCTCTCGGCACTGTTGCTGACGCCCATCCCCAACGGCCTGGACCTCAAACACGCCGCCCTGACCGAACCGATGGCGGTCGGGTTGCATGCCGTCAACAAGTCGAACATCCAACCCGGCGAGACGGCCCTGGTACTCGGTTGCGGACCGATCGGCATCGCCATCATCGCGACCCTGCGGGCGCGTGGTGTGGAAAGTATTGTGGCAGCTGATTTTTCGCCGAAACGGCGGGAACTGGCGACGACCATGGGCGCACACCAGACGGTGGATCCGGCTCAGGGTTCGCCGTTCGACACGGTCAAGGCGGCGGTGGTGTTCGAGGCGGTCGGGGTACCCGGAATCATCGACGACGTACTGCGACGGGCGCGGCGGGGTACCCGACTGGTGGTCGCCGGGGTGTGCATGGAGCCCGACACCGTGCATCCATTCTTCGCGATCGCCAAAGAGATCAACGTGCAATTCTCGCTCGCATACGGGCCCGAGGAGTTCGCGGATTCGTTGCGCGCATTGGCCGAAGGCGACATCGACGTCGCCCCGCTGATCACCGGCGAGGTCGGCCTGGACGGTGTCGGCGCGGCGTTCGACGACCTGGCCGACCCCGAACGGCACTGCAAGATCCTCGTCACGCCCTAGTCGCCCGCCCGCGCCGCCGCACAGATCAAACCGTAGCGAATCCGCAAGCGGCGCAAGTAGTACCAGTCCCATGCCCAGCCGCCGGCCAGTGTCAGTCCCAACCCGGCCCAGACCACGCCCTGGGTGAAGTTCCCGGTGACGATCGGGATCACTGCGGCAACGGCGAACAACGCCAGCGACACCAGCCGCAACACCCAGATGCTCCGGCCGGGCCGGCGGCCGGCGGCGGCGACGTCGGCAAGTTCCATGGCTGCGGCCAGAACCTCTGGGTCGGCGGGGATCTCACCGCCAGAGACGGCTCGAATGGCTTGGGAGCGCTCTGAGCTGCTGAGCCCGGAGACTGCGGCAACATACGCGCGGTGCTTCGGTTGCTGCTGCGCGGCCATCAGCCCGCCGAGGGCCAGGCTGATGACCACGGACCATCCGGCGACGGCCGGGTTGTCGAGAACTGGGTAGATCAACCCCCACACCACCACCACACCCAGTGCGAGCAGCGAGGTAAAGACCGCCCAGCGAACCCACCACGGGGCCCCCAGCAACCGGAACGACATGGCTGAAGCCTATGGCAGCTGCACGTATGCCCCGCCTAGCGCGCCCGGATCGAACCGCGGATCGCTGGGCGCGAGGTAGTGCGCGAAAAGGTTCATCACCTGTTCGTGCACACTCTCGCGGGTGCGCTGCAGCACGTCGGTGATGATCTGCTCGAGTTCGACGTTGGTGTAGTTGGTCAGCGCCGACGGGTCGATGTCGAGGGCGGTCAGCGTGCCGTTGCTGTCGAAACGCGCCGCCACCGCGTCGTGGAACCGCTCGACCTCGATGCTGTCGACGGCGGCATTCCACGCCGCGTGACGGGCGCGCCAGTGCGCGATCGTCGCCTCCACCTGGGCTACGTACTCGTCGTCGGTCAACTCCACCAGCAACCAGCCTCACTCCCGTGGCCGGTCGTCGCGCGACCGGCGTGTCTCTCGGCGACCCTTGACCGGCTCGGAGTTCGGCGGCGTCTCGATCCGCAGCCGCCGCTCGGCATAGAGCTGGCGTTCGGCTTCGCCGCCGCCGCCACCGCTGCCCTGCCCGCCCATGGGGCCACCCATCATCGGCGACATCATGCCCCCGCCCATCGGCGCGCCGGCTATGCCCCCCGCACTTGCCGGTGGCGGCGCCGCCGCGCTGACAGTGGCCGGCGCCGCGGTCGCGGGCACGCCGGCGGCAGCCGCCGGCGCCACCAGCGGCCCGGCCGGAGCCGATGCCGGCTCGGTGCCGCCGGCGTGCCCACCACCACCGCCACCGGGACCCTTGCCGCTGTCCTTGCCACCCCCGGGTGATCCGCCGGGATGTTCGCCGGACCCGCCGGGATGCTGTCCGGCGCCGCCGGGCGGATGCGCGCCGCCCGCCGCCGAACTGGCGGTCTGCGCCAGGCCGCTGGCCAGCTGACCCGTCATCCCGCCCAGCTGGCTGGTGGCGCCGGTGGCCGCCCCCAGCAGACCCCCGACGCCGCCGGTC
>NZ_DATJYB010000209.1:0-5997 GCF_035499775.1 Mycobacterium sp.
ATCCCGTATCGTGATCTCCACGAACTCTAGATTCGTGGGCGCCAATCGGATGAGCGCCTTGGCCAGTGTGCGGTTGATTTACTCGGTTGAAAGGCTGCCGATGATGTAGCCAACCCTATAGGAACTCATGGATTTCACTCGTTCCACCTACTTCCAGGTGGACAATTCGAGCCTGCTCGATCCAAACGCACCGTCGACGCCGAAATGCACAACATCAGTGCTTGATCGCGGTGCCGGTCGATAACGGTGCCAGCTGGCCACCAGCCCAAGATCAATCATGTTCCAGCCATTGCGGTTTCGATGAACCGCGCGGCGCCAACACCGTTCGGTATGACTCTTTCATCCGCGACATGACCACTTGGTCGGTCATTCCCTGGTAGGTGCCGAGCGGAGTCTCTGCGGCAAAGAGATCGGGAGCGACATAGGAGTGCTCATCGCTCGATCCAGCCGTAGAAGCGGCATACTCTTTGTCGAAAATGCCAAGCGACAGCAGCCATAGCACGGTTCTGGTCAGAGACACGACGACCCGATAGCTGCCACCCTCCCGCGCGCGCCGGCGTAGCGCCTCGAGTACACCGACCGTGCCGAGCCAGCCAACCACGTTGTCGCAAATGGGAATAATCGTGGGCGATTTGGGATGGCCGGGCGTCCCCTCTATGCAGAACACGCCCGATACGGCTGCGCCGATCTCGTCGAAGCCGGGACGGTTCGACCACGGTCCTTTGTCGCCATGGAGGATCACCTTGGCATGGATCAGCCCGGGCTTCTTTGCACACAGTTCGTCGGCGGTGAGACCGTTGCGTTCCAGATAACCTGGGCGCTTGTTGGCGAAGAAGACATCCGCATCCTTCAGTAGAGTGTCAAACTTCGCGCGATCTTCCTTCGAACCATCCAGCACGGTCGAGCGCATCCCTACCTGGACATCCCAGGCGAAGGCCTCGACCTCGGTGGCGTTTGGCGGCCAGATGTTGAGAACGTCCGCGCCGTACATGGCCAGATCCCTGCCGATCGCGCCACCCGCAATCACATGGCCCATTCCGCACGCCCGAACACCGTCCAAAGGATTCTTTCCGCGCGGTCTGAACGGCATCGGCTCGCTTTCACCGATCTTTTCCACCGTGATCAAAGGCATCGTAGAGAGGACTTCGGTGTATTGCGGCTCATTGAGAAACTCTTCGGTGGTGCGCACCATCGCGAGCACCAAACCTTCTTCCGCTGCTGCCGTCTCCAGCTCTGTTGCGCGCCATTGCAGTATGGCATTTTCAATGGAGCCGAGACTGTCGGTGCACCGTAGCAACTTAAGCGTATCCGTTTTCAATCGAGGGTAGAAATCCAACGCGATCACGTAGCGCCCATCGCGCGTCTTGCGGAAGAGCGGCAGCTCAAGGAATGGGTTGCCGGCAAATCCGCCCATCGCGGGACCGCGCCCGTTTATGGTTTCCCATTTTCCGTCAAAGAACCCGCAGAAACGGCGCAGCGCTTTGCGAACGTCGACGTGAATGTCCTGTCCTTCCCCGGTGCGCGCCCGCCATAGCGCTGCGGCGGCGACAGACTTCGCGGCCAGGCCGATTGCCGCCATTCCGCCAAACCGGTGTGGGCTGGGTATGATCGGATCCTGTCCGTAAAACGTGAGTCTCCCTCCGCTGTCCGCGGCATTGAGTCCGACACCGCTAAGCACGTTATTCGTGTTCTCCAGTAAGTCGAACTCTGGCGAACTTGCCGGGTTCTCGAGTTTCGATTCAAGCAATGCTGTCAAACTCTCATCACCACCGGTTCTTTGACCGCGGGTAGCCCCAGAGGAAATTGCCGTACTCATGCCGATTCCTTAGCCATGGATTAACTATTTGCCTTAGCGGGATTAGCTTCCTTTTCTGCCGTTGCGCCGCTCGCGCCGTTGCCTCGCAGCCTGAGAAGCCCAATTATTACCTCGTTCTCTTCCCGAGCGAGCTCGTCGACGGAGCGCCCTGCGGCTTCGCGCATCACACCGTCAACGATCGTCTGCTTGAGTTCAGGGGTTACTTCTGGATTTCCGAGAGTCTTCATCATTGCGGCAAGCGGATCCATGAGGTGGTCCATGAAATGTTTGATGCCGGCCGCACCACCGCCTAAGTGCCATTGCAGGCTTTGGCCCATCACAGCCCAGCGAAGTCCGGGTCCGTAGCTGACAGCAGTGTCGGTTTCCTCGACGCTCAGCACGTCTTGTTCTATGAGATAGAGCATTTCTCGGTAAAGCGCCGCCTGTAGCCGGTTGGCCACGTGTCCCGGCAGTTCCTTGCGTAGATGAATGGGCTTCTTGCCGAGCGATGCATAGAAGCGCATCGCTTGCTGGATGGCCTCGGGTGATGTCTTGGTGCCGCCCACCACTTCCACGAGTGGAATGATGTGGGGTGGATTGAACGGGTGGCCGACAATGACGCGCTCCGGGTGTTTGCAAGCCGATTGAATCACGCTTGGTGTTATCCCCGACGAACTCGAGGCGATGATCGAATCGACCGGCGTCGCTTCGTCCATGTCCGCAAACAACTTGGTCTTGAAGTCAGGTCGCTCGGGGCCGTTTTCCTGGACGAAGTCGGCCTGCGCAAGCGCCTGCCCAGAGTCTTTAGTGAAGCGCAAGCGGTCGCGCGATGCGCCCGGCGACAGGCCGATTTCCTCCAGCTGTTCCCAGGCGGCGTCCACATATTTCCACAAATTGACCTCACCATTCGGAGCCGGATCGGTCGCGACGACGTCCAACCCGCGCGCCAAGTACTGAGCCGCCCAGCTGGCGCCGATCACTCCCGTGCCGACGACGGCAACGCGACGAATCGGTTTGTCGAATGACATGGTGATCTCTCCGTTCAAGATATTTCGGCGTACGCGATGCCGGTCAAGTTGCCTTGAGCGACGAGCAGGACCTTCTTGTCCGATCCGTCGAGCCTGGCCGAAAAGACGTCGCCCCCGAAGTCGGTGATGAACATGCGGTCGCCTTTCAGGTCCAGGGCGATGCCGATGCCCTCCATCAGTTGGGTGAACAGAATCTCAGGAGCCGGGCGGGCGTTCGTGGCGCAATCCATCGGCGCGCGGTTTACCGTGTTGCCGCGTGGTGGGTTACCGCGATCGGTCCAATACATGACGCGATTGTTCACATCGAGCTCCAGATCGATCGGCTCGGGAAGCCCGTCGTAAAGAAGTTCGATATCTGCCCGATTCGACGCCGTCTGACCGTCGGGAATTTCAACGCCGGCGCGGAAGATGCGGCCTTTTCCGGCGTTGTCGGGACCTTTTTGTGTCCAGTAGACCTTGCCGCGATCCGTATCGATGGCCACGCCAACGCACCATTTCGTCGCATCCGGCCCCGGTGGGGTGTCGCCTTGGCTCGTGTCCGAGAGGACCTCGATGTTCGAACCGTCGAGGTTGGCGCGCATCAGTCGCATGCCCTCGCGGTCGCACCAGTACAGCTTTCTCGTCTTCTTTTCGAGCTGGAGCTGCTTGGGAGTGAAGGTGCCGCCCGGGGGAACGATCGTCGTGCGATTCTGACCGTCGAGGTCGGCTCGTTCGATCGAGCCGTCGTTCGCCTTGGGGTTCCCCATATTGGTCCAATACATGTGGCCCGCCGCGGCGTCCACCGCGATGCCATCGGGGTATCTGCACCCGGTGACCAGGACCTTGCGGTCGGAGCCGTCCGGCTCTAGCGAAACGACACGGTCGGCGCTGAGGTCGAGCAGGAACAGCCGGCTGCCTGGGGTTTTGCCGCTGGAGGTACGTTTCGGTTGCTGCATTTCTGAACTGACCATGTGTTCCTACTCCAGCTAATCAGATGGGTGCTGAGCCGGATCCCGGTTTCACCAATACAATCGTTGAGCGAGCCGTCGATGGCGTCGATGTGACTGGTGACAGTGATCGACAGTCGAGGCTGTCCGCCACAACAACGTCGCTGCGCCGCCCGAGGGGCTTGCCGCGACGAATGTCGCCATTGTGAAATCCCTGGCGGCCTGGCGCGGGACCACGACGGCTGACTGCGAGCGTCGGAATCGAAATCGCAGCCGACTCTCGGCCGAAACGGCGGCGAAATGGCGTGCGTGGCGTCGTGGGTAGCGTCGTGGCGTGACGGGTCGCGTCCGATCGCCGGGGGCTGGCCGGGCTTGTACCGTCCGGGTTGTGGATGTCGGCCAGATGTGGACGGTCACACCGAGGTGATCTGCTCGTTGGTTGCCGTGACATTGTGTTGGGCAATCATCTGCACCACCATCGAACTGACAAGAAAAAAACTCCTCTCGTCGAAGGTATCCAATGACTATCCTGAGCGCCAACCTTGTGGCATCGAAACTTCGTCAACCCGACCGCATCGCACTGCGCTGCGACGATCTGCAGTTCACCTATGCTGAGTTCGACGCAGCTGCCGCGCGGGTGGCGACCCTGCTCGAGCAGGCCGGCATCGAGCCCGGCGACCGAGTGGGCCTGATGTTGCCCAACACGCCCGCATTCGCCATCGTGTTCTACGGCATCATGTATCGCGGCGCCGTTGCGGTCCCGATGAACCCGCTGCTCAAGGCTCGTGAAGTGGAATACTACCTGTCCAACAGCGGCGCCAAGGCGTTGTTCGGGACACCCGCATTCGCCAACGAGGCCAGCGCCGGCGCCGATGAGGTAGGCGCGCAGTGCTGGATCGTCGACGACGCCGGCCTGGTCAACCTGATCGTCGACCTACCCGCGCAGGAATCCCCGGTGGAGCGCGGCCCCGACGACGTCGCGGTCATTCTGCACACTTCCGGCACCACGGGAAAACCGAAGGGCGCCATGCTCACTCACGGCAACATGGGCCGCAATGCCGAGGTCGCCGTCCGCACTCTGGTCGAGACCGGGCCGGATGACGTGGTGATGGGCTGCTTGCCGCTGTTTCACGTCTTCGGGTTGACCTGCGGACTCAACGGCTCGGTTCTGTCAGGTGCGATGCTCACCCTCATCCCTCGATTCGACCCGCGCAAGGCCCTGCAGGTGATCGAGCGTGACGGCGTCACGGTTTTCGAGGGGGTGCCGACCATGTATTCAGCGCTGCTCAGCGTGGCGGACGAGGCGGCACCGGGGGCGACGCGGAGCCTGCGGACCTGCGTGTCCGGTGGCGCGGCGCTGCCCGTCCAGGTTCTGGCCGACTTCGAGAAGGCGTTCGGCTGCAAGGTTCTCGAGGGCTACGGCCTGTCCGAGAGCTCTCCGGCGGCCGCGTTCAATCATCCCAACCGGCAGCGCAAGGCGGGTTCGATCGGCACGCCGATCGAAGGAGTCCAGATGCGGGTGGTGGACCTGGACGGAGTTGAGGTCCCTCAGGGCCACACGGGCGAGATCCAGATCCGCGGCCACAACGTGATGAAGGGTTACTGGAACCTTCCCGACGCGACCAAGGCCACCATCACGGCCGACGGGTGGCTGAACACCGGCGACGTCGGACGCGTCGACGAAGACGGCTACTTCTACATCGTCGACCGCACTAAAGACATGATCATCCGCGGCGGTTACAACGTGTATCCGCGCGAGATCGAGGAAGTGCTCTACGAGCACCCGGCGGTGGCTGAAGCCGCCGTCATCGGCATCCCGCACGACTCTCTGGGCGAGGAAGTCGGTGCCGCGGTCGCTCTTAAGAAAGACGCCTCGGAAAAGGGCAACATAACCGCCGACGAACTGCGCGAGTACGTCAAAGAGCGGGTGGCTGCCTACAAGTACCCGCGCCAGGTCTGGCTCGTCGACGAGTTGCCCAAGGGGCCCACCGGCAAGGTCCAGAAGCGTGACATCACAATTCCCACAACAGAAAGCGCACGATAACCACGGCAGTTGGGCTAACCCTTCTCGTCCCACGCACAGCCGGCGGCCGGTGTTTGCCTGTCCAGCGCACGGGGTCGGGTGTGCCGCAGCACCATGGATTGGCAGGTGAATTGTCCCGGCGGCTATCGACGCCCGCCTGCGCCCGTTGCAAAGTGGACCTCGCACAGCGCAGCCGGTGATTTGGTGACGCTGACACCGATGAGG
>NZ_DATJYB010000210.1:0-4100 GCF_035499775.1 Mycobacterium sp.
GGGTTATTAGGTGATTTTTCCGTCTGCTTGCACTACCTGCCGCCGCCCCCAGACTTTCGGCGGCGACTTGCTTGGCCCAGCGGTAGTCGGCTTCGCCGGCCGGTCAGCGCTGCACTTTGGCGGTGGTTGGCTCACCCTTGGTTGACATCGCGTTCATCTGCAGACCCGATTCCGAGGCACCCGCGGTATCAATGATCAACAAGTTAGGTAGCGCGGCCGTAAGGCGTCTGCGGACGCTGGGAGTCAGCGCTGCGCCGCCGTTACTGATCGACACCAGGCCGGACAGGTCGTAGCCACCCCGCTCGAGTTCGTCGAGGAGCGAGCGCGCGATCGCGTCGCCGACGACTGGACTCATCACCCGTTCCCGCTCGGCAAGCCGCAGAAGCTGGTCGGCCCGAATACTTTCCACATCGTCAGGAAACGCCACCCAACCGCCGATGGTCATGATCTGGAACGCACCCCATTGCGCGGCGCCGTGCATCAGCGGCGGAATCAGCAGTATCGAGGCAAAACCAGGCGCTTGGCTGGCGCGCTCGGCCACCTCGTCGGACCCGGCCATTGCGTCGTCAGTGCCGAAATACCTTCCGCCCATTGAGGAGACGAACACGTCATGCTGGCGCCACAGCACTCCCTTGGGCATTCCGGTGGTACCGCCGGTTCAGGCAACCGACGCTCCCAGAATGAGATTGACCGCCTCGTCCAGTTGCCCGGCAATTTCCTCATACCCGACGAAGTGCGTCGTCATCAGCGCACCGGCAAACGTCATCAGCAGGGTGGTCCGCACCGCACGCGACCAACCCGGACCGAGAGCGGCGCCGATCCGCCGGGACACTTCTTCGGCGATCTGGTCCCGCAATGGCGTGACCGCGGGATCGTCGGCCATCAGAGCCGCCCCGCACGCGGTGGTCAGCTCGGGCTCGTCGGCAACCACCACCGCCATGTCCCGCATGGTCGCGCTCACCCGTGTCTTGGTGGTGTCGTTGACGTCGGTGTGCAGCGGAAGCTCACGCAGAAAACGCAGGTAGACCGCGGCAACCAGCGCACTTTTGGATGGAAAGTAGGTGTAAGCGCTGGCGGGCGAAACCCCGGCGCGGGCCGCCACCGCACGCATCGTCAGGTTGGCGTAAGACGACTCGCGCAGTTCCGCCAAGCCGGCGTCGAGAACCTTGCGGATCGTCTGCCCCGGCCGCCGGTCCGCCCGGCGTGCGCCCGGGCCGCGAACGTCGCTGCCAGGACTTACCGGCGGAGCCACATCTCTAGACACCAGTCCAGCATAGGAAATCAGCTGCATGTTCGACAACTAAGTGATCGAACCTCGACATACCCTCATCAAACCCGCCGGGATAGCGCATTTGGTGGTCGGGGTCACCTTGCCTGGCCGTCCTCACGAGGATACCGTGAAACCATAATTATAGACATTAGTCCAGAAAAATCATTGGCGCCGTACCGATAGGAAAACTGACATGACTGCTGCTGATCCCGTACTCGTTACCGGGGCATTCGGCCTGGTCGGCTCGGAAGTGGTGGCCGCGCTGGCCGATCAGGGCCGGCGCGTTGTCGCCACCGACCTCGACGTGCCTGCGAACCGCAAACGGGCGCAGTCGTTTGCCGCTCGTCCCGGGGTTGAGGTGCGGTGGGCCGACCTGACATCGCCGGCCCACATCGCTGCCCTGCTCAGCGAGGTCGCCCCGACGGTCATCATTCATCTGGCGGCGATCATTCCGCCGTTCTGCTACGCGCGTCCACAGCTCGCGCGAGCGGTGAATGTCGACGCCACCGCGGCGCTTGTCAAAGCCGCTGAGGCAGTGCCGACCCCGCCGCGTTTTGTGCAGGCTTCCAGCATCGCGGTGTACGGGGCACGCAATCCGTACCGCACCGACGAGCTGTTGACCTCGTCAACACCGATACGACCTACCGAGTTGTACGGCCAACACAAGGCTTTGGCTGAAGAGCACGTAATGGCCGCGGACCTGGATTGGGTGGTGCTGCGGCTGGGCGGGGTGCTCACCGCCCAACCACGCTGGACGGCCGAGCGCGACCTGATCTTTTTTGAGGCGGTGCTACCCTCCGATGGGCGTATCAACAGCGTCGACGTCCGTGATGTCGCCCGGGCGTTCAGCGCGGCGACGGTCACCGACCACACCCGCGAAGTGTTCCTGATCGGCGGCGACGACACCCATCGCCTCCTCCAGGCCGCCCTCGGCGCCGAGACCGCCGCCGCAATGGGTTTGGCCGGTGCCCTGCCACCGGGACGGCCGGGTGATCCCGACGACGACCAGACCTGGTACGCCACCGACTGGATGGACACCCGCCACGCGCAGAACGTCCTTGATTACCAACGTCATTCGTTTCCGGACATGAACGCTGAGTTGCAGCAGATCGTAGGCTGGCGCCGCTGGCCGCTGCGACTGCTCGCGCCGGTGGTGCGCTGGTACCTCAGACGCCGCTCACCGTATCGGGGAATTGCGGGTGGTTACGCCGATCCGATGCGGGCGATCGACCAGCGCTGGGGTGATCCGCGCGCGTCGAAATATCTTGCCGCAGAGGCGCAGTCCTAGCTACCAGCCGATGCCCAGCTGCTGGCATGCGGTCAACGGACCGCCGTAAGCCACGATGCTGTCGGTCCATGCGGCCTCGTCGTACTGGGTGCCGGCACCGGGACGAACACTCGCGACGAACAGCTGCATGTCATCGATGTAGCGCTGCAGCGCGCGCGTCGTGAAGCGCGGCGGGTTGGCGTGCGCATCCAATACCTGTTGCGTACGATGCGCCCAATCCTGGGTGTCCGAAACAAATTTCGGCAACGCGGCATCCCGTTGCGGCGAACCCGGCTGACCGGTGGCCAGGAACGCGTTGCTGCGGTCGTCGTTCTCTTTCATCAGCGGCCCAATCGCCTGGCACAACGATTTGTCCGCGGCCGTTCCTTCCTGCGGGCTCGACGGGCCGGCGGCCGGCGCGGGCTGGGACTTCTGCGGCAGCAGGGCAATCACCAACGCGGCCGACGCCAATAGGATGGCCAGCGCCACTCCGAGTGTCGTGCGGGAAGGGAGGCGACGTTTCTGGGGTTCGAGAGTGAAGTCGGGCGAGGTCAGCCGCGAAAATCGCGCACGACTCAGAGTGGGCGCGCGGCGGCCGTAACCGGGTTCGCCGCCTCGTTCAGTCATCTGCTGCTCCTCACGGCTGGCCTGGCAGTGGAACCCACAGCCCGAATAGCCAGAAGCCCCACGCCTGGTAGTACGGATCCCACAGTGGCAACACCGAGAAGCCCCAGTAATTGAACGGGGCCGGCGACCACCCCGGCGGCGGAGGCCAAGCACCGTAGCCGGCGTACGGATCGTACGGACCCCACAACCCTGGTCCTCCTGGCCAGCCGTACCCGGGCCAGCCGCGCCACCAACCCGGCCCGGGCGGCGGCGGAGGCCCCCAGCCCCACGGCGCCGGTCCCAGGCCCCACGGCGGCGGGCCGCCGTGCCATGGCGGCGCGAACAGGTGCAAGCCGGGACTGCGGAAGGCGATGTCCCAACGCGCATCCCCGAACGGCCCACCCGGGCCGCGGAAATCGCCGCGGAACCGCCAGGCCGGCCCACCGGGACCCCGGAAAGCCCAATTCAGGTTCGCGCCGGGCCCGCCTGGCCCGCCCCAGTGAACGCCGAGGTCTCCGCGGGGTCCTCCCCATGGCGCGAAGGGCGGCGCGCCCGGACCACGGAAGCCCGCCCGGAACTCGCCAGGTGCTGCGCCAGGCCCGTGGAAGCCGCCGCGGAATCCGGCGTCGGGCCCGCCCGGTCCGCGGAAGGCCCCACGGAAGTCAGCCGCGGGTGCTCCCGGACCCCGGAAAGATCCGTTTCCACGGAAGCCTGCGTCAGGTCCACCCGGTGCTCGATCGAGTCCGCCCGGTCCGTGGAAGTCACCGCGCAGTGAGGTGGCCGGTGGTCCGGGGGAGTGCGATCCGGGTGCGAATCCACCGGGGCCGGGCTGACCCGGTGCCCCACCGGGACCGCCGCCGTGCGGTCCGGCCGCCGGTCCACCACCGGGGCCACCGCCATGCGGTCCACCCGCGGGCCCCCCACCGGGACCGCCGCCCTGCGGTCCGGCCGCCGGTC
>NZ_DATJYB010000211.1:0-11583 GCF_035499775.1 Mycobacterium sp.
CACCGGCGGCCGCACCGACGCCGACACCCTCACACTCGCCTGCCCGCTCAACCACAAACTCATCGACAAAGGCTGGAAAACCCGAAAACTCCCCAACGGCCAAACCGAATGGATCCCACCACCACACCTCGACCACGGCCAACCCCGCACCAACAACTACCACCACCCCGAACGCCTCTTCGACAACCACGAAAACGACCCGTAGGCGCACCTATTCGGACTTGGCGATATCCACCGCTGTTTCACCGAACCTGTCGCGCAGGGCTCCCCAGACATCCGCGTACTGGCCGGGCGCCTTGCGATAGGCCGCTTGACGGTTCATGAACTGCCGCGCCACCGGCGCGACAAGCCGCATCGGGTAGCGCTTCCAGCCGGCCCGCGCGCGTATCTCGGCGAGCATGTCGGGCCACGAATGATGCTGGAACTTCAACAGCTGCTGTGCGCGGGTGACGTCCAGCCAATCGTTCAGATACCAGTCATCGTCGTTGTTCGGGTTGCCGGGCCGCCCCTCTGGCATCAAGCCGACCATGCCCTGAGCGGCGGCTATGGCCGCCCCAATCTCTCCCTGCCGGAGCATTAACGAGTCGTCGCCGGCGATCAACAGGATCTCCCGTACTATGTCCTCCCGCGCCGCCTTCGCGGCCGCCGCAAACGCCGCCGCGACGTCGCGGGTGTCGACACAGTGCACCCGGCAATCATTCGGGATCGCGCTGCCGAAGTACACGATGTCGGAGCTGAACGGCATCGCTGACGGGTCGGCGCCGGTAAGCACGCCACCAAGTCGCAACACCACCCAGTCCAGGCTCGACGACCGCACAAGTTCCTCGGCTTCGAGTTTGAGGCCGCCGTACAGCTCGCTCGGCCGAAGCGGCGTGCCCTCGCCGATCCGATCGTCATAGCGATGAGGATTGCGCGCGCCATACACAGCGACACTGGACGCATGCAGGAAGCGTGGCGGATTCGGTTGCCTTTTGGCGGCATTCACCAACGAGGCGGTGGCGTCGACGTTCACTTTACGGGCGAGTTTGGGGTCACGGTAGATCAATGGCGGGATGATGGCGGCCAGGTGCACGATCACGTCGGGTGATACCTCGGACACCAACGACTCAACCTGACCGGGGTCGGTCAAGTCAGTCCATCGGGTCCGTACGCTCGGGGGCAATTCTTGGTCCGCGTTGCGGTGGGCCGTGGCCACCACCCGCCAGCCGTCGGCCCCGAACCGCCTGACGGTGTCCGGCCCGACCAGACCGAATGCGCCGGTAATCAGCACGGTCTCCGACATGAGTGGCCTCGATCCTGCCAACATCCCTTCTGCAAGGACCGTAATCCAGTCGACGAACAAGTTCTCCAGATTCAGCGTGAGTGACGGTCGCGTGCGGGCAAAATCAGGCGTGACACTCCAAGAAACTTCCAAGACCTCGGCCGCAGCGTTGGCAAGCCCTCAACAAACCGTAGAAAGGTAAAGCACAATGAAGCAGATCGCACTGGCGTTCACGGGCATCGCGACCGCGCTGTTTCTGGCCCCGCATGCCGCCGCTGACCCCCCGACCCAGGCCGTGCAACTCGGCAACAACTCGTACCCCCACTGCGCCATTCAGCCGGACCGCGTTAACTGCATCGGAGGGTCAGGTTGGCCCCAAAAAGTTGCCTTCGTGTCCGCATCGGGCCAGTTCCGATGGAGCCAGGGGAGTTCGCTCAGCGGCGGCCAGCCGCTGCCACTCAACCCCGGGCAGACCTACCACTGGATCGGCTGGACGGTAACCGCGACCAACACCGACATGACTTTCACCAACGACGCCAGTGGACACGGCATGACCGTGAACAATGGCACCGCCAACGCGTTCTAGCGGACCGGGACAACAAAGAGCGGCCAACACATCCGAGACAAGACAACAATGAAACGCCTTACGCTTCTGGCGATCGGCGCCGCGGCACTTGCACTGGCCCCGACGGCCCATGCCGACTCGTTCTCGGCCTCTGCTGACACTTGGGTGGGAATGCGACAGCAACTCGTCATCGACGGATGGCAACGGCCACTTCACGCATGCCGACTTCGACACCTGCCCGAGCTCTGCGATGGCCTCGGTACCCAGGGCCACCGCAAACTTCGCGCTGACGTCGGTGTCGGGCAGCACCGCCAGCGGCACCATCACCGGTGACACGGGAGCGGGAGGTCATCAGGGACAGCCGGTGTCCGTCACCCTGTAAGGGCAAACTGTGCAGCTGAAGGATGGCAAGGCCTCGGGACTGTACCGCGCGCAGCACATCGCAAGCGAATGCGGATGGTGACCTGCGACTACCCCGCCAGTATCGCCGTAACCGCGGACGGATCCTTGTAGTACTGGACCGAGTAGCCCAAGGTGAGCTCCATGGCCTCGGTCATCCTCCCGAGAAGCTCGAAAAAGACTTGCGGGCAGCGATATTCATGAACTTCTCGACTATCGCTGTTGCGTCACTAGTCATGGGAAAGCCTCTCCTACAATCGGCGGTTCACCGCTTCGGGCAGCAGCTCCGACACATCACCTCCCAGCATCGCGACCTCTTTGGCCAGCGACGACGACACGAACGAATACCGGTGCGCGGTCGCGACGAAAAACGTGTCGATGCCGGCGACGTGCCTGTTCATTTGCGCCATCTGCAGCTCGTATTCGAAGTCGGTGCCGGTGCGCAGGCCCTTGACGATCGTGGTCATCATCATTCATTCCTGCCGGCATTTACCGGCGCGGCCCCTTACAAGCGGGCGCGAGAACGCGGTCTAGAGCTGGTGGGCGCGACGGCTCACTACGTCACCGAGGTGCTCGGCGAGGGGCTGATCATCGAACAGGATGTCGTCCGTGTGGGTCGAGGAGTCGACCGCCTGAAACACGACTTGTCGGCTGCAGGTGTCGAAATAGTCGTCGACGTCCGCCTCACGCCTCTGTCTCGCAAGCCGGGCCTATCCAAAACCAAGCTCGCGGAGACGCTACGACAGGCCGCCATCGGCTACGTGCATCTACCGCAACTCGGCAATCCGCGTGATAACCGGGACGCCTACCGAAACGCTGAGCCGCACACCACTTCCACTGCACGGCTTCGACCAACACCGGATCTGGTGCGCCCTGGTGCAACTGGCCATGGAGCTGACCGCGTGGCTGCAGATACTGGCACTGCATGGCACCACGCGCGCCGCTGGGAACCCAAACGACCACGGCTGCGGCTGTTTTCGATCGCCGGCCGCATCGCCCGACACGCCCGGCGAACCAGACTCCGGCTCGCCGCCCACGCCCCCTGGGCAGCCCTGCTCACCACCGCGCTGACCCGACTACAGCCCGACTGACCAAGCACCAACCCATCACAACGAGCCGAAAGGACAATCTCACCCCGGGCCTTGGAACCCGACAGAACCCGCTGACCGGGCGCCTCAACGAACCCGAACCACAAAATTCAAGATCAACAAGCCAATCCGAAACCAGTCAGGCCACCACATCACCCGTACGAAAGAACCGGGCTAGCGATGGGCTAGCGAGGGCTAGCGAGGATTCGTAGAGTGCGGCGATGGCGTAGGTGCGGACGGTGAAAACCAGCTCGGGGGCGACCGCGTGCAGATCGTGTGGTCGTTTCGGCGAGGCTCGCGCAACATCGAGCACCTGCCCGATCTTTCACCACAAGCGGGAATCGATCGAAGCGCACCTGAGCATCGTGTTCGCCGCCCTGGCCGTCAGTCACTGGGTTGAACATCAAACCGGTTGGAGCATCAAGAAATTCGTTCGCACCACCCGCTGCTACCGCACCGTCCAGATCAGGGCGGCCCGACAGATCCTGACAGCCGCCGACCCACTACCCGACGACCTCCGAGACGCTCTCGCCACGATCAACGCGCCCAACCGTGCACACTGATACGAAAATTGAGGTGACCCGAGCTGGTGACCCGCTGATCGATTTCGCCGGTTGTCATGGAGCGCGGGGGCCTTATGCGGTGTTGGCTAGTGGTGTGAGAGTGACGGTGCAGCCGAGGGCTTCGAATTGGCTGACGGCCCGGGCTTTGGCATTCGCGGGTCTACGCACGCGCTACATTGAATTGTTCTATGATCAAGCGGAATCCATTCTACGCTTGGCTATCGGACACCGCATGAGGTCCGCACCGAGTACCCGAATTCACAGCTCGCGGGGTAAACGGATGCGAAATCCCCAGTCCGGGAATCGCGGGGCAGCCCATTTATGAGCGAGGTGCAACGTTGAAATGGCTTAACGGTTCGGATGCCGTCACGCTCTACAGCGAGATGCCGAATGCCCACATGCACCTGCTCGCAGTTGGGGTCATGGAGTTAGACGAGGACTGTCAAAACTTCGATATCGAGGCCTTCCGCAGGGTTATCCGCGGTCGGCTGTACAAGCTTGAGCCTCTTTGCTATCAGCTGGTCAACATCCCGTTTAAGTTCCACCATCCGATGTGGCGCGAGCATTGCGATGTCGACCTCACCTACCACATCCGGCCTTGGCGGCTGCCCGCTCCAGGTGGTCGTCGCGAGCTGGACGAGGTGATCGGGGAGATCGCCAGCACTCCGCTTGACCGCAGCCGCCCACTGTGGGAGATGTACTTCGTCGAGGGCCTGGCCGACAACCGAATCGCGGTGGTCACCAAGATCCACCACGCACTCGTCGACGGGGTCAGCCTCAATAACTTGGTGGCCCACGGCATGGATCTGCCTCCCGGGCCGGAAGGAGGCCCGTGGATGCCAGACCCCGTCCCTACAAAGCGGCAGCTGATGCGTTTGGCGTTCGCAGACCACCTACGCCAGGCCGGGCAGATCCCGCAGACAATCAGCTACACTGCGCAGGGCGTGGCCCGGGTGCGCCGCAGCTCGCGCACGCTTGCAACGGTATTGCGCCGGTCGTTCGTTCCGCCACCGACTTTCATGAACCACGTCGCGACCAGTCCGGAGCGCAGATTCGCCAGCACCACCTTGGCGTTGGCCGATGTCAAACAGACCGGCAAGCACCTTGGGGTCACCATCAACGACTTGGTGCTGGCCATGTCGACCGGTGCGCTGCGCACGTTGCTCTTGCGCTACGACGGCAAGGCCGATCCCTTGCTGGCGACCGTCCCGGTTGCCCTCGATTTGTTCCCGGATCGGATTTCCGGAAATTTCGTCGACACGATGTCGGTAGCGCTGCCGGTTGACCTCGAAGACCCGCTGGAGCGGATACGACGCTGCCGCGAGAACGCCATCTCGGCCAAGGAGATTCAGCAGCTCAGGGGACCAGAGCTGGTCCACCGCTGGTTGACTTACACGACGCCCGTCGCTCTGGAAGTTTTTTTCCGGTTGGCATTTCGCCGCAAAGCGGTAAGTAAAATGCCCCACCTGATGGTCTCGAACGTTGCTATCTCGAACGTTCCCGGTCTCGCCGAACATGGCCGGGTCGGCGGCGCACTGCTCACCGACTTCTACATGGTGGGGCCGTTGGCCGCTTGGAGTGGGCTCCTCATCACCGTGTCGAGTTATGTTGATCAGCTCAACATCTCGGTACTGACAGACGACGGAACTGTTAAGGACCCACACGAGGTGACTGAAGCTATGAACGCGGAATTCATCGAAATCCGCCGGAGCCCGGCCTTTCTGAACAGTTGACTGTCGTGGCGACCGCGATGGCACCAGTCTTTTCAGTTGCTGCAAGCGCCGGGTAGCCCGATGGGTGCGTATCACCCCCACGGGCACTGTCGACGTTAATTGAACTGTCGACGTTAATTGAAATGACTGCGGCTCCTCTGACCCGACTTCCGCAGATGGTCGGGCATCGGGTCAGACATGTTCACCGAGGCTTAAACGCCAGCGGAGTGCGCATCGCGCACGTAGACTCTCGACTCGGGGTGGGGCGCAACGATTAACGCTCACCTGCGACCACCTGCGACGCGAGAAGGGAGCCGCGGGTATGAGCATCGCACCGAACGCACTTGAGCCTGCCGCCCGCAGGCTGCGGATCCTGTTTATCGCGGAGGCAGCGACCCTGGCCCTATCGTTCGGCCGTTCGTCCTAGCGCGGTCGCTCGACCCAAGCCGTTACGAGGTCCACTTCGCCTGCGACCGGGGTACAACAAGCTGTTGGGCCCGCTTCCCTTCCCACACCACCCGATCCACAGCATCCCCACCGAGGAACATCTCGCTAAAGAGCAATCGGTTCGGTTGCGACTTTTCTACACCACGCGGACGTTGCGGAAGTATGTCGAGGAGGACAGGAAGGTGCTAGCCGAGATCGCACCGGATCTGGTCGTCGCTGACCTTCGTCTTTCGCTCTCCGTCAGCGCCCGACTGGCCGGCATCCCCTACATCGCCATCGCGAACGCCACTGGAGTCCCCACGCCCGCCGCGGCCGCTTTCCGCTGCCGGACGTGCCGTGGAGCTACTTCCTCGGCGTCAGGCTGGTCGGCCTCCTGTTCCGCTTGTATCGCCCATTGATAGGGTCCGCTGGCAGCATGGGTTCCCGAGTCTGGGCTGGGATTTGTGCCGCATTTTCACCGACGGGGACTATACGCTGTATGCCGACGTGCCAGAGCTGGCGCCGACGTACGACCTGCCGGCCAACCACCAGTATCTGGGTCCGGTCCTGTGGTCGCCGGCCGGGGAGCCGCCGGCGTGGTGGGATTCGCTGCCGTCGGACCGGCCGATTGTCTATGCGACCTTGGGCAGTTCGGCCCGCGGAACTTGTTGCAGGTGGTATTGAACGCTCTGGCTGACTTGCCTGTGACGGTGATTGCGGCCACCGCGGGCCGCGGCGAGCGGAAGAACGTGCCGGCCAATGCATTTGTGGCGGACTACCTGCCGGGCGAGGCCGCCGCGGCGCGCTCGGCCCTTGTGGTCTGCAACGGCGGTAGCCTGACGACGCAACAGGCCTTGGCGGCTGGGGTGCCGGTGGTCGGGATCGCCAGTAACATGGATCAGCACCTACACATGGAGGCCGTCGAGCGGACCGGCGCGGGGATGTTGATGCGAACTGAGCGGCTCAGCACTCGGCGGGTAGCAGAAGCGGTAAATCAGGTACTCGGTCGGTCCGAGTACCAGCAAGCCGCCCGGCGGCTCGCCGAAGCTTTGGGACGAGACTTTGCTGGATTCCCGCAGCACGTGGACAGTGTGTTGCGCCTCGTGCCGGAGGACCTGCCCTGACATCGCTGGCCGGACAGCAGAAAACATAGGTGACTTGGGTATCCGAGGTCTCGTGTGGGGGCAGCCCCGCACCGGGGGTTGCAATGTAAGGGTTGGTTAGGCGACCTGTTCGGTGGGTTCGATGGTGATTAGAATCCGCGTGCGTTGATTTGACGGGCTCCGCGGCGGGCGTGCGCTGCGGGCTGTTGGCCTGTGGGGCCACGAAGCCCAGTGGGACGCACCTCGCAGGTCGGCCGCACCGCCATCACCGACGTCAGCGTCGTGCCCAACAACGCCACCACCACCTGAAACCGACACCACGCCAGCCACGCGCAAAATAACTGCGTGACAACATCATTCGCGCGCAGATGGCCGAGCTGACCGCGCTGCTGCGCGACCGGCTCGACGGCTGGCATGCGGATCCTGGCGAGGCGCGAAGAGATCGACGAATGCCGACAGCTGTCACTGTTCGAGCGATCGATGGCTACCGCTACCAGGTCATTGCGACCGCAACCGGCGGCGGCAGCCGCTGCGGCTCAAAGCCGCCTACGAGTGCATCCCCGCGCAGAGGGGTTCATCCGGAGCGGCAAGGACATGGCTTGCCCAAATGGCCGTCACACTCGTTGGTATCAACAATGCCTAGATCACCGCCGCAGCAATCGCCGTCGACCTGCTGTGCTGGACGCGGCTGCTGCTCGACCGCCCGCTCGCCAAAGCCCGCGTTTTTCAACAGGCCGTCAGGTGGAAAAATGCACCTGGTTTACGTGGGTGGCCACCCGCAAGGCGTTGGCCGCGATCGTCAGACTGGGATTCAAACCGGTGCTGGAAGGGAAGAACGAGCCGTCCACCACATACAGGTTATCCACTTCGTGCGCCCGGTTTTGTGGATCCAGCACGCTGGTTTTGGGATCGGTGCCGAAGCGGCAGGTGCCGCAGACGTGGGCGATAGTCTCGTTGTTTTTGGCGCTCCGCAGGGTGAGTTTGCGAAACGGCTTCAACACCTCTTTCAACTGCCGCAAAAACACCGCGCGGCGCTCGATCTCACTGGCGTGTAAACGATACTGCATCCGCAGCCGCTGGCGGCCGTCCGAGCTGGGCCAATCGCATGGCAGCACGCGGTTGTCCAAATAGGGCAGGTCCTCCATGATCGAGGCCAGCACCAGCCCGCCGGTCGAGAACCGCTCGTAGACCCGGCGCACCACCGGGCTCATCAGACGCAGCGCAGTCGGCTGCCAACCGGGGCCGCCGGTCACCATCTCCATCGGCGGTATCGCGCCGAATGACTGCACGGTGCCGTATTTCTGCCCCTCCCAGAAATAAAAATCGTTCAGCCCGATCTCCTTGTTTTCACCCGTGGTCTTGCAGCCACGTTGCGGCCAGATCGCGATCACGTCAATCAAATGACGCATCAAGTTGCGCCCCACCCAGTCTGAGCCGTTGGCCAATCCACGCGGCCAATCGTCCGAACCGGAATTGAGCAACAGCATCGGGGTGACTAGCGCACCGGCCGCCAGCACCACCACCTTGGCCTCCAGGGCCACCATCCCGAAGTGACTCTCGCAGATCACTTGGCGGACCTGGGTGCGGTCCGCGTCTAGGCGCACGGCCCGACATTCCGCCAACAGGTGGGCGCCGTGCTCGGCAACGGCGGGCAGCAGGCAATTGCGGGCCGCGTCGTTTTTGCACGACTGGCTACAGAGATAGCTCTGACAGGTGGCACAACCATCGGTGTAATCACAAGCCATCGGCAGGTGGTAAGGATGCAATCCGCGACCTGCCAGATAGTCGACCAGCGGCTGGTTGTCCGCCGAAAACGGCGGCGCCGCGGGCAGATCGACCTCGGCCGCCTCCGGCCGCAGGGGATCGGGCTGGCCCCGAACCCCCAGCAGCTTCTCAGCCTCCGCGTACCAGGGCCGCATCTGGTCGTAGGTGACCGGCCAGACATCCGGCACGGTGGAATCGCCGGGGTCGCGGAAGTTCTGCCGGGGAGTGAAATCGCGAACGAAAAATCGCTCGCAGACCATCCCATAAAGGGCCGACGACCCCCCCGTACCGCTGCCGAGGAACGGCACAAACCGCCGCGAGAAGCGCCCGCTGATGTCGTCGATCTCGTCGGTTGAGCGCCCGGCTCGCGCCAAGGCGTCGTAGAAGGCCTCAGCGGAACGGCCCGCCCGCGGCTCGGCCACTTCCGGCATCGCAGCGCGAATCGTCCCCGGCACCCCGGGCAGTGTCGAGCGCCCCTTCTCGACGAACAGCACCCTGCGGCCTGACCGGGCCAGCCAGTAGCCTAGCGTCCCGCCCCCCATGCCGGTGCCCACGACAATCACATCCCACAAAACGTGTTCCGCCTCGCGCGGATTCAGCTCGCCGTCAGCCAAAGTCAACCTCCTCAGCGGGTCCAAAGCTTTGCCCGGTTCGGCCGAGCCATGGAACCTACCATTCGCGGCCACGGACAGCCAAGTTTGAAGTTTCCCGGCCCTGGCCACGGCAAACCTGGGTGTCCGATGCCGCCGGGGATCCGTTGTTAGAAGGTGTTTTGGAACGGGTTATGCGGGGTGGGTTGTGCGCCCAGGGGCGCGGCTCGGGCGCTCAACACGGTCTCCGACATAGGTGTCCCCGATCCCGCCAACATCGCTTTTCTTCCGGGGACCGTAACCCACTCGATGAACAACTTCTCCAGAATTGGAGTGGGCGCCCGCGATGGGCCGAAGCGCGCGTTAGACGTCTAGCAGCGCCGCGGCCGCCGACGGGTTCTTGTAGTACACGTCGAGCTCCACGATCAATCCATCTCGGACCGTGTAGATTTCGACAAGACTCATCTCGACGCTGTCCCCGGAAGCTCGCGACGTGAATTTCAGCCGGCCGCGTATCGCAACGGTGTCACCCGCCCGGAGATACTGGACTGCCTCGCCCGGCGTAAGCTCCATGGCTTCGTTCATCTTCCTGAAAAGCTCGAAAAAGCGGTCTGGGCCATGATATTCGCCGCAATACGGCAGCCCGCCGGCTTCGTACACCACGAAGTCGTCATCCGGCAGGCCACGGGCGTCGTCGAGCCGTTCTTCCACAATCGCTTTCGCGAAGTTGCCGACGATGGCTTGGGCATCACTGGCCACGGGAAAGCCTCTCGCGCAATCGGCGGTTCACCGGCTCGGGCAGCAGCTCCGACACGTCGCCGCCCAGCATCGCGACCTCTTTGGCCAGCGATGACGACACGAACGAATACCGCGGCGCGGTCGCGACGAAAAACGTGTCGACGCCGGCGACGTGCCTGTTCATTTGCGCCATCTGCAGCTCGTATTCGAAGTCAGTGCCGGTGCGCAGGCCCTTGACGATCGCGGTCATCCCGCGCGCCCTGACGAAGTCGACCACCAGACCCTGTCCCGCCTCCACTCGTAGGTTGGGCAGGTGCGTCGTGGACTCCTCGATCATCGCGATCCGCTCGTCGAGGTCGAACATGCCCTTCTTGGCGGGGTTGACCAGGATCGCCACCACCACCTCGTCGAACTGGGCACAGCAGCGTTCGAACACGTCGACATGACCCAACGTCACAGGGTCGAAGGACCCGGGGCATACGGCGCCGGTCATGAGTCCTGACCGTAGCAGGGCGCCTAGCCCCGCTCGGCCAGCTCCAACCGGGTGTCGCCGTACCCGCGCGACTCCCACGGACGCCAGCAGGCCGGCCAGGTCAACGGCGCGCTGCCCACCGCGCGTTCCACCACCGCGATGGTGCCCTCCCGCACCCAGCCGTGCCTGGTCAGATCGGCCAGGACGGCATTGACGTCGGCGGTGTCGATGTCGTAGGGCGGATCGGCCAAGACGAGATCCGCCGGCGACGAACTCCCCTGTGCCAGAACAGTACCCACCACGCCACGGCGCAGCGTCGCACCGGTCAGGCCCAGGGTCTCGATGTTGCGCTCGATCACGGCCGCGGTGCGCTGATCGGACTCGACGAACAGCGCCGACGCCGCCCCGCGCGACAGCGCCTCGAGCCCGAGTGCGCCCGAGCCGGCGTAGAGGTCCAGCACCGCCAGGCCGGTCAGATCCCGGCGTGCGGTCACGATGTTGAAGAGCGCCTCGCGCACCCGGTCGGTGGTCGGCCGGGTCCCCCGCGGGGGCACCGCGATGCGCCGGCCCCCGGCGACGCCGCCGATGATTCGGGTCAGCTCAGCACCACCAGCAGATCGCCGCCCTCCACCTGCGCGGTGCTCGACACCGCGACCCGCTGCACCACACCGTCTTTCGGGGCGGTGATCGGGGCTTCCATCTTCATCGCCTCGATGGTGGCGATGGTCTGCCCGGCGCTGACCTTGTCCCCCTCGGACACCGACACGGTGACCACCCCGGCGAACGGCGCGGCGATGTGTCCGGGATTGCCGCGGTCGGCCTTCTCGGCGGCCGGGACCGCGCTCGCGATGCTGCGGTCGCGCACCAGCACCGGGCGCAACTGCCCGTTGATGATGCACATC
>NZ_DATJYB010000212.1:0-7891 GCF_035499775.1 Mycobacterium sp.
CCGCTTTACACACCGAGGTGTTCGGGCGACCGGACGGCTATCCGATTGTCTTGACCCACGGCATCACATGCGCCATCCGGGCCTGGACATACCAGATCGCCGACCTTTCCAACGACTACCGGGTGATCGCGTTCGACCATCGCGGACACGGACGAAGTGGTGTCCCGAAGCGGGGCGGCTACAGCCTCAAACACCTTGCGTCCGACCTTGATTCGGTGCTCGAGGCGACGTTGGCCCCGCGGGAACGGGCGGTGCTGGCCGGCCACTCGATGGGCGGCATCGCCATCGCCGCCTGGTCGGAGCGCTACCGCGACAAGGTCCGCCGCCGCGCCGACGCCGTCGCGCTGATCAACACCACCACCGGTGAGCTGTTGCGCAAGGTGAAATTCATGCGTGTTCCGCGGGAGTTGTCGCCGGCCCGAGTCGTGGCCGGGCGGGGCCTGATCAACGTGTTCGGCGGGTTTCCGCTCCCGGGCGCGGTGCGGCTGCCCAGCCGGTATCTGGTGGCGATGCTGGCCGTCGCGGCCGACGCGGACCCGAGCGCGGCGAAGATCATCTACGAGCTTTTCGCTCAGACGCCGCCCGCGGGCCGCGGCGGGTGCGCGAGGATGCTCGTCGAGTCGGTCGGGCAGCGCTACCTCAACCTGGACGGACTGACGGTGCCGACGCTGGTCATCGGCAGCAAACGCGACCGGCTCACCCCGATCAGCCAAGCCCGCCGGATCGCGCACACCGCACCCAATGTCGTCGGCCTGGTCGAACTCCCCGGCGGCCACTGCTCGATGCTCGAACAGCACCACGAGGTGAACCGCCAGCTGCGGGCACTGGCAGAGTCGGCGGCCCGGCCCGCGCGCGTCCGGCGGATCAGCTCATAACCGCTCGGCGACCTCCGCGGCGGCCCGCTGGCCGGACCTGACGGCGCCGTCGAGGTACCCGGTCCATTCCTCGGCGGTCTCGGTGCCGGCCCAGTGAATCGGTCCGACCGGCGCACGCAACCACTGCCCGTATCGTGTCCACGACCCCGGCGGCACCGCTGCTGTCGGACCGCCTGGCGCGAATCCCTCTGCACCCCAACGATGATCGACGTAGTCGAGAGGTTTGAGCGCGTCGTCGCCGAACAGCGACGCGAAGCAGCGCAGCGTGTCGCGGCGGCGCTGCTCGGTGGGCAGCGAGTCGAACGCCCGCGCGTCGGCGAACCCCATCAGGATGCCGGGTCCGTCGTCGTGCGGACTGACGTCGAAGGTGATGAAGACCGGGCCCCGGTCCGACAGCGCCTGGCCGGACAAGCCGTTGGCCCGCCAGAACGGCGTCGGATAGGCGGCGTACGCCTTGCTGAGCCGGCCCTGCGGCCAATTCTGGGCGAGCCGCTCGTATTCGGCGGGCAGCGGGGGAGTGAACTCGATGGACGCGCGGTGGGCCGGCGGGACCGCGACGATGACGAACCCGGCTTCGGCCTGGCCGCGGTCGGAAGTGACCGTCACACCGGCACCGTGCCGGTCGATGCGCCGGACCGGCGCGTCGAGCACCACGGCTGCGCCGAGTTCGGCCGCGGCCGCCTCGGCGATCTGCTGCGTGCCGCCCGGGAAACGGTCCTGCTGGGCGCCGTTTTCGACGTCGAGTAGCCGGTCCAGGCCGCCGGCCGCACGCGCGTAGCGGGCGGCCTGCAGCATCGACACTTCGTCGGGTTCGCACCCCCAGGTCACCCGGGCCATGATGGACATCAGGTCGCGTGACGATTCGGTGGCGCGCACCGAGCGCAACCATCCGGCGAGCGAGACTTCGTCCAGTTCGCTGGCGCGACGCGCATCCCAGGGAGCCGCGATCGGAACGGTTCGGGAGATCCGCTGGAATTGCCAGCGCAACCGCCCGATGTCCAGCAGTCCGGTCAGCGAAAGGTTGGGGATGGTGCCGCGGTAGGGCCGCGCCCAGCCGCGCCAATGGATCAGGTTCTTGCCGTCGTGGTAGGTGGGGGTGGTCGCGACCTGGAGCTCGGCCGCCAGCGCCAGGATCGCGTCTTGGGTCGGGCCGACGAAGGACGCGCCCAGGTCCACGGGCAAGCCGGCGACGCTGCCGGTGAACGAGCGTCCGCCCACCCGGTCGCGACCTTCCAAGACCAGCACGTCATGGCCCTGTCGTGTCAGCTCCCGAGCTGCGGCCAGGCCGGCGAAGCCGGCACCCACTACGACAACGTCGACAATCCACGGCGGGTTTGTCACGCCCTATAGTGAACCAAAGTGCCGCCGAATGTGGGATTAAGTCTTGATTTTCGCGGCACGCTCAGGGTGCGACCGTCAACCAGTCGGCGAATCCCGACGGGTCGTGGCGGCCCAGCGCGCCGTGCTCGTACAAGCCCCAACCCTCCACCGGATCTCCGTCGCCGTCCCGGCACACCGCCCGCCCGACGTGGTCGATGACGCCGAAGCCGGACCGGGCGATGATCGCCGGGTCGGTCATGTCGTAGGTCAGTCGCTCGACGAACTTCTCGCCCTTCCACACGCCGTGCAGCCAGTCCGAGTCGCCGCCGTAGCCGCCGCCGACGTGGATCGGCACCGGCAGCTTGGACTCGACGTCGAAGTGGACCGGTGTGCCGTCGGGGGTGGTCGCGTCGATGGTCGCCCCGGTCGGGATGCGGGTGCCGGAGCGGTAGTGGATCTTGACCCGCGGCCAGCCCAGTTGCTCGACGCGACCGTCGCGCCAGACCCGGGTGCAGTCGTTGAGCGAGCGGAACCCGTTGGGCTCTTCCTGGATGATCAACACGATGGCGAAGTCGTCGAACGCGATCGGCACATACAGCCACCACATGCCCTCGAACGGCGGGTCGGCGGGCCGGCCGGCCGGCTCGGGCTCGCCGATCGGCCGGATGCCCCAGGACCGGTCGCGGCTGCCGATCCAGGTCGCGGGGTCGACGGCGATCTCCCCGCCGTCGACCACGATGCGGCCACTCCAGCTGCCGAGCTGGGCAAAACGCTGCGCGTTGAGCGTGACCCGGTTGCCCGACCGCAGGATGTGCGGCTGTTCCCGGACGACGTCGAACAGGCCTTCCCAGGTGAGATCGGCCGCGATGCCCTCGGTTTCGTCGAGAACGATCCGCACTTTGTGCAACGGGTCGATGACCTCGACGCGGTAGCCGTTGACGTGCTGGTTCAGCCGGTCCTGGTCGATCGCGTCGGAAAGGTGCACCGCGGTCTGCGTATTCCCGCGCCTGATCAGCATGAAGGCGTCCTTCACCCCGAGGTTCGGGTAGTAGCCGATGCCGCTGATCACGAAGATGTCGCCGGTGCGGTCGTGGGCGTTGAAGTAGGACCGGTCGTAGAAGTTGCGGTCGGACGAACCCGGCCAGGCGATGGGCTGGGGAACCTGGTGTACCGGGTACTCGTCAAGTGGGCCTAACATTAACTTTCCTCTCCGATAAGACGTTTCATCAATCCCGCGTGATAGAACAGCGATTCGACATCGTCGGGCTTCTCGACCTCGCCGAAGTGCACCCGTCGGGCGCTGGTGCGCATGAACACGCACGCCCACATGACGCCCGAATACACGTAGAACCAGTTCAGGTCACCGACGTCCACGCCGGTGAGCCGCTGATAGGTGGCGCGCACATCCTCCTCGCGCATCACGTCGGGCAGGCCCGGCAGCGTTGCCAGGCCGGCGAGCTCCTCAAATACCTTGTGCGCGTAGATCATCCAGGCGACGTCCAGCTCGCGCGGGCCCAGCGTCACCATCTCCCAGTCCAGTACCGCCACCGGCGCGAAGTCGCGGTACAAGACATTGCCCACCCGCGCGTCACCCCACAACAGCACCGGCTCACGTCCGGCCGCCGCTTCGGGCCAATTGTCTTGCAGCCATTGCAGACTCCGTTCCACCAATGCCGACCGGCCGATGTCCGGCGCCGCGAAGTCGTACCAGGACTGCACCCAGCCGAAGTGCCGGCGCAGCGCGGTTTCACCGGTCAGGTCCTCGGTGAGGAAGCCAAAGATGTTCTCCGCGTCGGGGATCGAATGCAGCGTGGCCAGCACCCCGACGGAGGTGTCCTGCAGCTTGCGTTGTTGCTCGACGGGCGCGTCGGCGAACCAGTTGTTGCCGAAGGTGTAAGGCATCACGTCGGGCGGCACCACCCCGTCGACGTAATCCATCAGGAAGAAGGGTGTGCCCAGCACCTCGCCGGTGGTCTCGATCCAGCGCACCCGGGGAACCGGGACGTCGGTCAGCTCGCCGACCTTTCGGATGACTTCGAATTGGTGATCGAGCCGATAGGTCGGGAAAACCGGAACATCTTCGGTGGTCGGCGCCACCCTCGCGACCAGCTTCTGCTCCACCGGGCGCCCGTCTTCCTGCCAGCGGGCGGTCAGCATGATGGTCTCCGACGACATGCCCGTCGAGTCCACCCCGCTCTCCACCGTCACTTCGGGTGTCACACCGCCGGGTAGCACCGTCGACAACCATCGCGACATCAGGCGCGGGACGGTGGTGGTATCCCGGCTCGAGCGTTGCATGCGGCCTACGTCTTCGACCGCCGGTTCATTCGTCACTGGTACTTCCTTCGCGACATAATTACGATACGGTAGGTAGCGTTATGAAAGCAGAACCGTCCTCCCTTGACAAGGCCCCCGGCGCAGGGCGGCCCCGTGACCCGCGCATCGATTCGGCCATCTTGGCCGCGACCGCGGAACTGCTTGCGCAAATCGGCTATTCGAACCTCAGCCTGGCCGCGGTCGCCGAACGCGCCGGGACCACGAAATCCGCACTGTACCGGCGCTGGTCGAGCAAGGCCGAGCTGGTGCACGAAGCGGCGTTCCCGGTGGCGCCCACCGCGCTGCTGGCTCCGGCCGGCGACATGGCAGCGGACATCCGGATGATGATCGAGGCCACCCGCGACGTGTTCACCACCCCGGTGGTGCGGGCCGCGTTGCCTGGTTTGGTGGCCGACATGACGGCCGACCCCGAGCTCAATGCCCGGGTGATGTCGCGCTTCGCCGGCCTGTTCAGCGCGGTGCGGGTGCGGCTGAGCGAGGCCGTCGACCGCGGCGAGGCGCATCCCGACGTGGACCCGGACCGGTTGATCGAGTTGATCGGCGGAGCGACGATGCTGCGGATGCTGTTGCGCCCGGAGGAAAAGCTGGACGAGGCGTGGGTGGAGCAGACCACCGCCATCCTCGTGCACGGGGTGACCCGGTGACCGGGCGGCTCGCGGAGCGCGTCGCGATCGTCACGGGTGGTAGCCGCGGCCTGGGCCGGGCCATCGCGCTGGCGTTGGCGGCCGACGGCGCCGCGGTTGCCGTCGTCGGGCGCACCGAAGCGGTGTGGGACGACCGACTGCCCGGCACCATTGGTGAGACGGTCGCGGACATCGCGGCGGCGGGCGGGCGCGCGGTGGCGATCCGGGCGGATCTGACCGACCGCGACGACATCGCCAGACTGGTCGCAGAGGCCCGAGATGCTTTGGGTCCCATCACAATTCTGGTCAACAACGCGGCGTTCACCGCGCCCGGCCGCCCGCCGGTACCCGGCGCCGAACCACGTGCCAAGCCGGCCAGGCCGGTCGGTGCGGCCAAGCCCGGCTGGCCGGGATTCGTCAGCACCCCGTTGGCGGCATACCGCCGGCACTTCGAGATCGGGATTTTCGCGGGCTACGAGTTGATGCAACTCGTTTTTCCCGACATGCTCGCGGCGGGCGGTGGGTCCATCATCAATATCACCTCGATCGCGTCGCGGATGCCCGGCGACGGGCCCTATCCCGACCGCAGTGGCGGCGTACTGCCCGGTTACGGCGGATCCAAGGCGGCACTCGAGCATCTCACCCAGTGCGCGGCGTACGACCTCGCCGACCACAACATCGCGGTCAACGCGCTGTCGCCGTCGAAGCCGATCATGACGCCGGGGCTGTCCTACTATGCCCGCGAGTTCGTCGACACCGCCCCGGCCGAGGAGTTCGCGCGGGCCGCGGTGGAACTGGCGCTGGTCGATCCCGGCAAGGTCACCGGGCGCACCATCGGTCATCACCAGGTCCTCGATGGCAGCTTCCGGCCGTTCACGGGGGCCTAGCGGCGATCGCGAGCGCGGCGGAGCCGGGCGGACGCGGGTCGCCGCCATCGGGCCGCGGCGATCACGAGCGCGGCGGAGCCGGGCGACGCGGGTCGCCGCCATCGGGCGTATTCAGGCGGCGTGCAGGTTGATCAGCGTGATACCGATGGCGGTTTCGACTTCGCTGATTTCGATGCGCGGGTAGCCGGGTAGCGGTGGTGCAGTGGATTGATGGTGTGCGCCGGTGGGTGTGGTGAATTCGGCGGTGTGTCTGCCGTTTCGGGTGCCGGCGGTGACTCGCCAGCCGGCTGCCTGCTTGGCGTAGTTGCAGTGTTCGCAGTCTCCGAGGCCGTTTTCCGCGGTGGTGGGGCCGCCGCGGGCCCAGGGGTGGGCGTGATCGCGGTGGCGGATGGGGGCATCGCAGTAGGGGGTGCGGCAGCGTTGGTCGCGCAGCCCGATGAAGGTGGCCAGCCCGCGGGGGAACCGTCGGGAGCGTGATTCCAGGGCGACCAGTGCGCCGGTGGTGGGGCGGGCGTAGAGGCGTCGCAGTGTTGCCCGGGAGCGTCGATCGGCCACTGCGGTGCGGACCAGATTGCGTGCCACCGCCGCGGGGACCGGCCCGTACCCGTCGATCACCGCCGGGCTGGGGTCCTCGGCGAACAGGGCCTGATCGGAGATCACCACGTTGACCGCGATCGGCGTGGGCACCTGGGCGGGTGTACCGGTGATGCGCTCGACCAGGGTGTCGGCCATCACCTGGCCGCGCGAACGGTCATCGAAGGTGGTGTCGGCGGCGCGGCGCAGCGCGGCGTAGACCGCGACGCCCTGAGCGACCGGCAGCAGCGCGGTCAGATACGTCATGGTGTCGGGGGCGGGCCGGATGCTGACCGTGCGGTCTTTCTGGGCGTGGGCGGCCCGGTCGACCACGGCGTGCGGGTCCAGCCGGTAGGCGATGGTTTTGGCCGCCGCGGCCACCCGGGCATCGCCCATGCCCTCCAGGTTGGTGGCGTCGGCGCACAATTCGCGGTCCAAGGTCCGGCGGTCCTCGAGGTCCAGGCAGGCCGACTCACGCACGATCAGGGTGGCCCGCCATTCCGAGAGTGCCCCGGATTCCAGGGCGGCCAAGGTGTGGGGCATTTCGTGGACCAGGGCCTTGGCGAAACCCAGGTGTCGGCTGCCGCGTGCCGGGGAATCACGGCGGGCCAGCGCAATCTCAGTGGCCACACCCCGGCCCCGCCTGGACGCGACCACACCGGCGTCGGCTTCGGCCGCGCGCCGCGAATCGTCCAGTGCCGCCGCGGCGCGAGCCTGGCTTGCTGCCGCGGCGGATTTGAAGGTTTCCATCTCGGCGATGTGCTCGATCAACGCCGCCTCGCCGGCAGCGGGGTCCACGGACATCAATTTCTCGAACATGTGTTCGACACTACCAGGGTGGTCTGACACGATTTCTGATAAAGCGGCGATTTCTGACAAAGCGACCCGCTGCACCCAGCGTCACGGCACCCAGCGTCACGGCGGGGTGGCATTCGGCGCCGAACGTCACGCCCGCGTGGCTTCTGGTCGCGTCCATCGATCGACACCGGCTCGATGGCGCCGACCCGGCGCGGCCCGGCTGCGCGGCGCTCGCGGTCGACACTGGACCGCGGCGGGCCAGCGCCGCTAGCCTTCGGCTATGGGGCGCACGTGGCGCGCAAAGCCGATATTGGCTACCCCGTGACTGACAAGCCGGCGGGGCGCGTTGTCGCCCTGATAGTGCTGTTGATCCTGGTCGCTGCTGCCCTGCGCGGGTATCTTCCCGCCGATGACCGTTCCGGACATTCGCAGATGGGCGGCAATCGGGCGGCCGTGATGATTGTCGTCGCGGCACTGA
>NZ_DATJYB010000213.1:0-4931 GCF_035499775.1 Mycobacterium sp.
TACCTGGGACTGTCCACTGTCGAGGCGGCCCGCCAGGAGCTGTCCGGGCTGGGCACCTGGGACGGCGAGCACGCCGCGAGCCCCCAGGTCGCCGCCCCGCAGGCGCCCCAACCCGGGGCCGGCGAGGCGGTGCTGACCGGCTGGCGCCAGCTGCTCGACGCGGGCCGTCTGCAGGACGGCGAGCCGTATCTGGCCGGCACCGCGCGCCCGCCCGTGGTGCGTTTGTCGTCCGACACGGCGGCTGAGATCGGCGCCGCCGACGGCGACGAGGTGACGGTCAGCACCGCGCGCGGCTCGATCACCCTGCCGCTGACCATCACCGACATGCCCGACCGGGTGGTGTGGCTGCCGCTGAACTCTCCGGGTTCGGCGGTGCACCGGCAACTGGGCGTAACAATCGGAAGCGTTGTGCGAATCGGAGTGAGTTCATGAACAATATCTTCGGACGCGACGTCTGGTGGCTGGTGCTCGGCAAATCGCTGGCGATATTCGTGTTCCTCATGCTCACGGTGCTGGTGGCGATCCTGGCCGAGCGCAAGCTGCTGGGCCGGATGCAGCTGCGGCCCGGTCCCAACCGGGTCGGCCCGAACGGTTACCTGCAGAGCCTGGCCGACGGCATCAAGCTGGCACTGAAGGAGAGCATCACCCCCTTCGGCATCGACAAGTTCGTATACTTTGCGGCGCCGGTCATTTCGGTGATTCCCGCGTTCACGGCGTTCGCGTTCATCCCGTTCGGTCCCGAGGTGTCGATATTCGGCCACCGCACCCCGCTGCAGCTGACCGATCTCCCGGTCGCGGTGCTGTTCATCCTGGGGCTGTCGGCGATCGGGGTGTACGGCATCGTGCTGGGCGGCTGGGCATCGGGCTCCACCTATCCGCTGCTGGGCGGGGTGCGATCCACCGCCCAGGTCATCTCGTACGAAGTGGCGATGGGGCTGTCGTTCGCGGCGGTGTTCCTGTACGCCAGCAGCATGTCGACGTCCGAGATCGTCAGCGCGCAGGACGGCGGCTGGTATGTGTTTCTGTTGCTGCCGTCGTTCCTGGTCTACCTGATCTCGATGGTCGGTGAAACCAACCGGGCCCCATTCGATCTGCCCGAAGCCGAGGGCGAGCTGGTCGCGGGTTTCCACACCGAATACTCGTCGCTCAAGTTCGCGATGTTCATGCTCGCCGAATACGTCAACATGACCACGGTTTCGGCGCTGGCCGCGACCATGTTCCTGGGCGGCTGGCATGCTCCCTGGCCGCTGAACATGTGGGCCGGAGCCAATACCGGCTGGTGGCCGGTGCTCTGGTTCACCGCCAAGGTGTGGACGTTCTTGTTCATCTACTTCTGGCTGCGGGCCACCCTCCCCCGGTTCCGCTACGACCAGTTCATGGCGCTGGGCTGGAAGCTGCTGATCCCCTTCTCGCTGGTGTGGATCATGGTCGCGGCCGTCATCCGCACGCTGAAGAACGAGGGTTTCCAGCAGTGGACCCTGGTGCTGGTCATCGCCAGCTTCGTGATGGGCGTACTGCTGTTGGCGTTGCTGCGCAAGCCGTTCAGCGCGCCCAGTGCCCGTGCCCTGGCGCGACAGCGCCGCAAGCTGAACGCGGACAGCGCGGAAAGTGTCAGCGCCGCACCGGCATTCCCGACACCGCCGCTGCCAGGTCAAGTTGCGGGGCAGAAAGTCGATCTGAGCAAGGAGAACGCACGTGCCTAAGTTCCTTGACCCGCTGGCCGGCTTCGGCGTGACCTTCGGGTCGATGTTCAAGAAGACGGTCACCGAGGAGTATCCGGAGAAACCGGGCCCGGTCGCGCCGCGCTACCACGGCCGTCACCAACTCAACCGGTACCCCGACGGCCTGGAGAAATGCATCGGCTGCGAGTTGTGCGCCTGGGCGTGTCCGGCCGACGCGATCTACGTCGAGGGCGCCGACAACACCGACGAACAGAGGTTCTCGCCGGGCGAACGCTACGGGCGGGTGTATCAGATCAACTATCTGCGCTGCATCGGCTGCGGTCTGTGCATCGAGGCCTGCCCGACCCGGGCCCTGACGATGACCAACGACTACGAGATGGCCGACGACAACCGCGCCGACCTGATCTACGAGAAAGACCGGCTGCTGGCCCCGCTGCTGCCCGAGATGTCCGCGCCGCCGCATCCCCGGGCCACGGGCGCCACGGACAAGGACTACTACCAGGGCAACGTGACCGCAAAGGGCTTGCGCGAGAAGCAAAGCGCAGCACCCGAAGACGGAGACGCCCCGTGATCGCCAGCTTGGCCGCGAACCTGGCGACCGACACCATCACCCGCACCTCCACCGGTGAGGCCGTGACGTTCTGGGTGCTCGGTGTGGTGGCGCTGATCGGCGCGGTCGGAGTGGTGCTGTCGGTCAACGCCGTCTACTCGGCAATGTTCTTGGCGATGACGATGATCGTGCTGGCGGTGTTCTACATGGTCCAGGACGCGCTGTTCCTGGGCGTCGTTCAAGTCGTCGTCTACACCGGTGCCGTGATGATGCTGTTCTTGTTCGTGCTGATGCTGATCGGCGTGGACTCCGCGGAATCACTGAAGGAGACGCTGCGCGGACAGCGGGTCGCCGGCGTGGCGACCGGAGTCGGGTTCGGCGTGCTGCTGATCGCGGCCATGGGGAACGTGGCGACCGGGGGCTTCACCGGACTGTCCGCCGCGAATTCCGACGGCAACGTCGAAGGCCTGGCGGCACTGATCTTTTCCCGGTACCTGTGGGCATTCGAGTTGACCAGCGCGCTGCTGATCACCGCGGCCGTCGGCGCGATGGTGCTGGCCCACCGGGAACGTTTCGAGCGCCGCAAGACCCAGCGGGAGCTCTCCCAGGAGCGCTTCCGTCCCGGCGGGCACCCGACGCCACTGCCCAATCCCGGTGTCTACGCACGCCAGAACGCGGTCGACGTGGCCGCGCTGCTTCCCGACGGCTCCTACTCCGAGTTGTCGGTCTCCAAGATTCTGCGGACCCGCGGGGCCGACGGAAAAGAAATCACCACTGCCGAAGCCGGCCAGGGCGGTACGTCATGAATCCGGCCAACTACCTTTACCTTTCGGCCCTGCTGTTCACCATCGGCGCCGCCGGTGTGCTGTTGCGGCGCAACGCCATCGTGATGTTCATGTGCGTCGAGCTGATGCTCAATGCCGTCAACCTGGCGTTCGTCACCTTCGCCCGGCTGCACGGGCGCCTGGACGGCCAGATGATCGCGTTCTTCACGATGGTGGTGGCAGCCTGCGAGGTCGTCGTCGGCCTGGCCATCATCATGACGATTTTCCGTGCCCGTAAGTCGGCGTCCGTCGACGACGCGAATCTACTCAAAGGCTGAAGAACGCCAACATGACTCACTACACCTGGCTGCTGGTGGCGCTACCGCTGGCGGGTGCCGCTATCTTGCTGTTCGGTGGTAGACGCACCGACGCGTGGGGCCATTGGCTGGGCTGCCTCGCCGCCGTCTCGGCATTCGGGGTCGGCGCGACGTTGCTCGCCGACGTTCTCGGCCGGGACGGAGCCGACCGCGTCATCCACCAGAGGGTGTTCACCTGGATACCGGTCGGCCAGCTGCAGGTCGACTTCGGGCTGCAGATCGACCAGCTGTCAATGTGTTTCGTGCTGCTGATCACCGGGGTCGGGTCGCTGATCCACATCTATTCGGTCGCCTACATGGCCGATGACCCGGACCGCCGCCGGTTTTTCGGCTACCTCAACCTGTTCCTGGCCTCGATGCTGCTGCTGGTGGTCGCCGACAACTACGCGCTGCTCTACGTCGGCTGGGAAGGCGTCGGCCTGGCGTCCTACCTGCTGATCGGTTTCTGGTACCACAAGCCGTCGGCGGCCACCGCGGCCAAGAAGGCGTTCGTGATGAACCGGGTCGGCGACGCCGGCCTCGCCCTGGGCATGTTCCTGATGTTCAGCACCTTCGGCACCCTCTCCTATACCGAGGTGTTCGCCGCCGCACCCGGCGCGAGTCGCGGCGCGCTGACCGCGATGGGGTTGCTGTTGCTGCTGGGCGCGTGCGCCAAGTCCGCCCAGGTTCCACTGCAGGCCTGGTTGGGTGACGCGATGGAGGGCCCCACCCCGGTGTCCGCGCTGATCCACGCCGCCACCATGGTGACCGCCGGCGTGTACCTGATCGTGCGGTCCAACCCGCTCTACAATTTGGCGCCCGACGCGCAGCTGGCGGTGGTCCTCGTCGGCGTCGTCACGCTGCTGCTCGGGGCGTTCATCGGCTGTGCCAAGGACGACATCAAGCGTGCGCTGGCCGCCTCGACGATGAGCCAGATCGGCTACATGGTGCTGGCCGCCGGCCTGGGCCCGGTTGGCTACCCCTTCGCGATCATGCACCTGCTCACCCACGGCTTCTTCAAGGCGGGCTTGTTCCTCGGCTCCGGCGCAGTCATCCACGCGATGCACGAAGAGCAGAACATGCGCCGCTACGGTGGCCTGTGGCGAGCGCTGCCAATCACTTTCGTCACGTTCGGGCTGGGGTATCTGGCGATCATCGGTGTGCCGCCGTTCGCCGGCTTCTTCTCCAAGGACGCCATCATCGAGGCCGCGCTGAGCAGCGGCGACACCCGGGGCTACCTGCTGGGCGGGGCCGCGCTGCTGGGCGCGGGCATCACCGCGTTCTACATGACGCGGGTGATGCTGATGACGTTCTTCGGCGAAAAGCGCTGGGCCCCAGGCTTACACCCGCACGAGGCGCCGAGCCTGATGACTTGGCCGATGATCCTGCTGGCTGTCGGGTCGGTGCTCTCCGGTTGGCTGTTCAACTGGGGCGACGCCCTGCAGCACTGGCTCGAGCCGGTCGTCGGAGTTCACGAGGAGAGCGCCCAGGCGCTGCCGTGGTGGGTCAGCACCGGCCTGGCGCTGGCCGTCGTCGCGGTCGGAATCGCCGTCGCCTACCGGATGTACGGCGGCAGAGC
>NZ_DATJYB010000214.1:0-2412 GCF_035499775.1 Mycobacterium sp.
CCCACTCCGCACTCCTCTCGCGCCCGGTGATCCTCGGCGGCATCACTTCATCCCGCAGTTCTTCCTGCGGCGCTTCGCCGATGAGAACGAGCAGCTCGCAGTCCGGCGCCTCGACGACACGGAGACCTATCAGGTCACGAACGTCATCAACATCGCCGTAATCAAGGACTTCTACACCGTCATCGACGAGGAGATCGGCGAGACCGTGATGGTCGAGAAGCTCCTCGCGCACGTCGACGGGAAGGCGAAGGCCGCGATCGACCGGATGGTCCTCGGCGTCTTCTTCCCGCCGTCGGCTGCTGACCGCATGTCGCTCTGCGAGTGGCTGGGCCTGTTGTTCGTACGCGATCCGCACACGCGTCGGCGCGACGAAGCCATGGCCGACCACACGTACAAGCTCGACCTATCGCTCGTGCATGACGAGGAGACAGCGCGGAAACGTCTGCGGATGAACATGGGTCGGGAGCCGTCCGACGAGGAAGTCGCCGAAATGCTCGCCGCGGTGAACGACCTCGACTCGTTCGAGATCACGCCGCACCAGAACGACCTCGTGACGATGATGCTTGAGATGGGCATGCACGTCGCTCTCCGGCTTCTCCGACGCAACTACACCGTCGTGCGCTTCGCCAAGCCCGGCTTGGTGCTCAGCGACCGGCCGATGATGCTGTACCAGCGGCGCGAGAACCGGAACCCGCTGATGGGCGTCGGCATCGAGACCGCGGACGAGATCTGGATCCCATTGGACCGCAAGACGCTGCTCGTGCTCCACAGCGATCCGATCGTCGGCGACTGCATCATGGACGCCCCGCCGGGCTTCACGATCGACGAGTGCAACCGGCAACTCATCTTCTTCGCATCGTCGGAGATCTATTGCCATCCCGATGACTTTCGGCGACTCGAACAACTCGACCTTCCCGATCCTGACCGCCCGCTGTTCACGGTCTCCGGCGGCGGCTGGATACGAGGAGGAACGGACGGCGTAAACAAGCCGGCGAAGCGCAAGCGGCATCGCCGATACCGGCGCGTGACCGATACGTCCTCCGCCGACTAATCGGTTGCGCGGACACTGCTGGTCGGCTGCGCCATGACGGGCGCAGCCGACAACACCCACGCGGCTACACCCAGAACACACACCAGGCAGAAGAACACGACCGGGCGGGCAGGCACGGCCGGCTCGAAATAAGACGCCAGTCCGGGCATTCTGTGCGGATGATGGCCGCGCGATGCTCACAGATGTCCGCCGAGGTGGTGCACGACCGCGGGTAGGGCGATCTCATGCGCGGCATCGAGAGCCTGATCGGTACCGCCGTTGTCGAAGTGCGTAGGCGGTGCCTGCCCTGACGGCCACGGCCGCACGACGACGTGACCGCACTCCGGGAAGTTGAGGTGGCGCACGTCGGCGGTTCGGCCGTGCTTGTTCATGCGGTCCACGATGGTCTGCGCCATCGCCGTGGACGGACACGCTCCGTCTTTCCCCCCGGACAGAAGCAAGATCGGCCCGGTTGCGCGCTCGACCGGAATGGCAGCCGCAGCAGCCGTGTCGGCCTGTTCCAGCGCGGCGGCGTAGATGCCGACCGAACGAAGGCCTCGCTCGGTCCGCTCGTATCCGATGCCCGGAACGGGCGGCACAAAGGGCACGGGCCGATCATGCAGTGTCCAGCTCGACCGGGCTGAAGCGTCCGGAACGCCGCCGGTGAAATCAACGCCAAACCACGCCACACAGCTCGGGGCGATTGCCGCCACCGGACCGAACAAGTCCGGGTAGGCCGTCGCCGCAAGCAGCGCCAGCTCAGCACCCTTCGAGCCTCCGACGAGACCGATGTCGACGCCGTGGACTTCGGGTCGCCGTCGCATCCACTCTCCGGCGGCCGCGACCGTTTCGATAGGAATCTCGCAGAGTGCCGAGGACAGCGGCTCGACTCCGAAATAGGCCGCTGCCAGAACGGCGATGCCGTGTGGTGCTAGCAACTCACCCCACCACGAAGGGATTCCGCCGCCTGAACCACTGAGCGCCACCACGCCCGGATGCGGACCCGGACCCGCGGGAACGCTGTACGTCCCGACGACTCCGTTCTCGGCAACCTTCAACACGGTGTGCACTCAGTCAATCATGGTCCGCCGCCGGAACTCGCGCGCCAGAACTGATTGCGCCTCTGGGTGTCAAGCGGCGGTTCGCGTCTCTTGGTTGGTGAGGATGATGGCGCGAATGTCGTTGTAGATCTCGCGGGCGACGTAGCGCTTGAGGCAACGGATGGCTTCTCGTTTGGAGAGGCCTTCCCTGGTGCGTCGTTCGATGTACGCGATGGTGGGTGGTGCTTGGCGGCGATGCGGGTCATGACCACGGTCCAGAGCGTGGCGTTAGCGTGGCGATCGCCGGCTCGGTTGAGGCGGTGCCGTTTCGTCTTGCCGGAT
>NZ_DATJYB010000215.1:0-7263 GCF_035499775.1 Mycobacterium sp.
AAGATCTCCTCGAACCGGCCGGCCATCTCGAGGTAGCGGTGGCGGTTGTAAGCGTGCAGAAGATAGAGGGGGCGTGGGTTATCCGTCGTCTCAATCAATCGCTCCACAGCGGCGTTGGTCTGGGTGATGTCGAAACGGGTCATTCTAGTCACTTCCCGGTTCCTTCGACGACGACGTCGCCATCGCGCAGTGGGATGGCGAACACCGTTGGCGCGCAGTTGGATTGGTCGCGGCCGGGGTCGATGAGCTCCGGCACGCCATCAGTGATCGCGTTGAGGGGCTTTACGGACCGTGCCAGTGGTTCGACGACGAGACAGATGATCCCGCGGATGGACCCAGCAGCGAGTGGTTCAGCCAGCGTTACCGGGACGTCAATGGTGCCGAGCCGCCGTATCCGGCTGCTGCGGCCTTCGCCGCGGGTGTCCTTTGGCAGCGCTGCGCAGAGGAGGCCGGAACTGTTGAATCGTTACCGGTTCGGGCCGCGTCACAACGACTCGACACCACCACATTGTTCGGTCGGTTTCGTGTCGACCCGATCACCGGCGTGCAAACAGGCCATCAGATTCGCGTCGTTCAGTGGCGAAGCGGAAAGCGGGTGCTGGTGGATCGGCCGCTTCGTCGCCCGGACCACCAATGAGCAATTTGGGGTTGGGCACGGGCGAGCGCGGATTGATCTGTTCACGCCGGTATGACTCCACGAGTGATGAGAATCGCGCGTATTTCCGAAAGCCTCGATTGGCTTTCGTGGTACTCGTAGCCCTTGACAACGGCGACCCAGTCAACGCCTCGATCGACCGCAAACTCGGCAGCCGCGGCAAGTGCTCGGTAGAACGCCGTTGCGATATCATCGGACCAAAGGATCCATACTCCGTGCTGGGTTTCGCACAGGGCGCCGAGGGACGCGAAGAAGCTGTCAAGTGCGCCGCTCACCGGATGTGGATTCAAAAAGTACAAGAGATATGGGATCTCTGAATACAAATTTTGTAAGAAGGCAGCAATCTCCGGATTCAGGTAGGGATGACTCTCCTGTACCTCTGCGAAGCTCAGGACAACCGATCCGCGCCAGATTCGGGCCCGTGCCGGATCAGTGGCGACATGCGTTAGAACACTGCGCACCGCAGCGGTGTCTGAGCGGCGCCACTGGTTCGCCGGGATATCGAGCCGCCGGAGGGTCATTGTGCGGACCGCTACTGGTGTGCCCACTCATGAGTCATTGACCCAGGAGCACTCTGCCGTGAGTATTGGGCGCGCGTATCCCTCACATCTTTCGCACGAGCTCCCCGATCGACGTCCGTTCGACCGAGTTCGAGCTCGTAGACACCCAAAGTCATAAGTACAGCGCCGATTACGGGGTCTACGTAAGGTGTGGCTGTCTGCATGTGGTCCCCACATCCAAGATCCGGCGGCGCTGGCAATTCGTGTTCTCGCGGCGTCTGCTTGATCCAGGCGGCTGGAGGTGCCGCCGATACACGGCATCCTCCCATGTTGCTACCGCCTTCGTCACTAGTTCGAAGAGATGAGGCCGTGTGCGTACTGTCTGAAAACGGTTTAAAAACAAGGAGGCTCACGTCTTTGATCCAGCCGACGGATCGTGAAATCAGCAGCGCGAATCGCCTGCCTCCGCGATGTCGCGGCGAGCAGACCGACGAATCGCTGGCCCACAACGGTGACATCATGAACACCGCCGCCATGGTGACCTATGCTACGACCAAATCGATCAGGCCCGAACAGAACTCGAACGCTGTCTTGAAATGGACGACATATGAGACATCACTTGGGATAGTCACTTTCGCTTCGATGCCCAGGTGGCGGTTCAAGGTCACGAACCGCGTGTTGACGCACAAAGGGTATCGCTGCGCTCCTCGATTGATTCAAACTGACCCACTACCCGCCGCCGCACTGTGACCGGCTCGCCGCAGGCGTGCATTCGGCGTTCCAGGCCGGCCGTGGCTTGTGATGGGTTGGAGCTTCAAGGCACGATTCGGTACCGGACCATTGAACCGAGGCATCCATGCCTCGCGCGGCTCTTGCACCGCCCGTGGTCGGTGATCATGGCGATCGGCGTGAATTGATGATGCTGCTGAAATTTCGGCCTAGGATTTGGCCATGCCCGTGGAGGTCGGCGAGGAGTTTGCCGAATTCACGATCCTACAAGTGCTGGGCGCCGGCGCGATGGGCACGGTTTATTTGGCTTCCCATCCGCGGTTGCCGCGCCAGGATGCGGTGAAGGTGTTGTCGGCAGGGTTGACCGCCGACCCAGAGTATCGGACACGGTTTCTGCGTGAGGCCGACCTGGCGGCTAGTTTGTCGCATCCCCACATCTTGGGCATCTATGACCGCGGTGAATACAACGGGCACCTTTGGATCTCGATGGCCTATGTGGCTGGCACCGACGCCGCCCGGCTGTTGGAGCGCTACCCCGACGGGATGCCGGTCAGTATGGCGCTGCCGATCATCACCGCGGTGGCCTCGGCGTTGGACTACGCCCATCAGCGGGGTTTGTTGCACCGCGACGTCAAACCGGCCAACATTCTGCTGGATTCTCAAGCGCCACGAATTCTTCTGGCCGACTTCGGCATCGCACGCCGCATCGATGACACCTCTAGGCTGACCGCGACCAACACAACCGTGGGCACGGTGGCCTACGCGGCCCCCGAGCAGTTGAGGGGTGAGGCTATCGACGGGCGCGCCGATCAGTACGCCCTGGCTTGCACCGCGTATCACCTGTTGGCTGGTGCGCCGCCGTATGACCATTCCAATCCCGCGGTGGTGATCACCAAGCATGTCACCGCCGCGCCGCCCTCGATTGGTGCGCGCCACCCCGAATTGGCTGGGCTGGATCGGGTGTTCGCCACGGCGATGGCCAAAAACCCTTCCGGCCGGTTTGCCAGTTGCCAGGACTTCGCCCACCAATTGGATTGGCACCTGCGTATGGGCACCTCGACAGCCTCGGCCACGCGGAACACCCAACCGGCGCTCCACCCGCCCGCGCTGCCCCCACCCTTGGCGTCACCACCCATCCGGACGCCGTCCAGGTGGCGCCGCCCCCGCGTGCTGATTCCCGCTTTGCTGGCCGTCGCGTTGCTGATCGCCGGTGGTGTGTTCGCGGGCGTGCAGCTCACACGGCACGACAAGCCGCCGGCCACCGTGGCCGCCCCGCCGGCCGCCCCGCCGGCGGCCCCTGCGGCAGCCGGTGGGGTTCACTTCAACGGCACCTACCGGGCGGATTATGGCCCGGGCACCGATCTCGAAGGTAAACCGGTCGCAGGTGCGCCGACGACCACTGGCACGTGGGGCGTGCGCTCGACGTGTGGCCCCGGCGGTTGCGTGGCAACGGCGTCAATCACTGGTGGCAGCGGAATAATGCTTGTTTCGAATTTGGTGTTCGATCAGGTGGGCGGCAGCTGGGTGGCCATAGGCCTCGCCTCGGCGCAGTGCAACAACGCTCCCGCCGAAGTCTGGGTCATGTACACGCTGCAACCGCATCCCGACGGCACTCTCTCCGGCGAAACCACCAGGGCCACCACCAACAGCGGCTGCGCCGCCAAACGAACCGTGAATTTCACCCGAACCGGCGACCCCGACGTCGACAGAGTTCCTGACCCCGCCACCCTCCCGCCGCGGGCGGTGTCCGCGGCCGAGACGCTACACGGCCGCTACCACGAGGCGATGACTTACACGAACGGGAACATGGTCCCCGGACAGGACGATCTCACAGTCCGTACGTACTGTCTTCGCGCAAGCGATCGGTGCATGAGCTTATTCCACGCACCCGACGGGGTCGTGACATTGGTCTTCGGCGGCGGGAAGTGGACGCGCAACGAAGAGGCCACCGTTCCGTGCGAGGGCGGCGGTACGGCGCACATCAAAATCGCCGCGGAGTACCCGTTACCTGAACCGCTGCAGGATCCGATCCCGTTGCTCACCGGGCACGGTAGTCAAACTGTATCGGCAGGAAGCGCGTGCGCCAGCGCCGGTGATTTCAACGACAAATTTGTGCGCACGGGCGATTAGCCAGGTACTGATCGCAGGTACCGGGTCACATCGCCCGACCCGGGCCGGCCCGGGGGTGCGGCGACTCCGGTCGGCGGGTGGGCGCGGCGGCCGGGGTGACATCATCGATCACCGACGACGGACATCTGGCTAATCGAGGAATCCGCACCTTCAACCACATGATCGGGAACCGTTCTCGGGCGGGGCGGCGGGTTGAGGTCGCGGCCATCTGTTCCCCGAAGATCTGGGCCGGATTGGGGACGCCTTCGACCTGGCTGCGCAGACCTGGCTGCGCAGACTCCTGCGGACCGGTTGCGGACCACGGGGATGTTGCGGCTGTGCCCTCCGATTGGAAAGGCCATCTACCAGCAGTTTTCTGGTGCCCCCAGTCCGACTCGAACGGACACTGTACGGATTTTAAGTCCGCTGCCTCTGCCAATTGGGCTATGGGGGCCTGCCTGATCAAAGGCGTAATCGACCATGACGTTAGCCCCTGCCGAGATGGCCGGCGATGCGGCACGCCTCGGGGCGTGTGTGCCCGGCGGCCGTCGACCTGCTCTAACGCGGCAGCAACGCCAGTTGGCTACGCGAGCGGTCGCGCTGCGAGCGGTGACGGGCGAGGATTGGTGCTATCGCGTCTACCTGCGCCACCACGGCGCAGCGCAACAGATAGTGCCGGGAAGCCCATGATGAAGAAAGCAGCAGTAGCGATCGCAATCGGTCTGGCAGTCGCGGGAGCGCCCCTTGCGTATGCCGATGGCAACTGGATCGCCATGGCGATATCGGACTCCACGGGGCTGATCAAGTTCGTTTCCGGCGGAACCAGCGAAAGTGCCGCCACGCAGACGGTGATGTCGGCATGTCGCAAGACCATCAGCGACTGTCGTCTGCTGGCCACCGGGCAGGGTGGGTGCGTCGCGATCGCCGCGAACGGTGGGAATAGCAGATACTTCGGAGGCTGGGGTCCGACGCGCGACGAAGCGGAGGCCGCAGCACTGGCCAAGGCCGGTGGCGGACGGGTCTTGAACGACCACACCCACTGCCAAGGAGATCCGAGCAGCTAGTGAGTCCGGTCGCCCCGGGGGCCGGACTGGGACCAAAATTGGTGCAGCCCCACCGCTTTCGGCCGCCGAGACGACCGGCAGCGTGCGATCAGGACGCCTTCTTGAGCGATATCTTGTTGGTCTGATGGTATCCGGGCGGGTGGCCGCAGGCCCCTATGTTGTAGGTGATTTCCGATGTGCCCTCGAGGGTATTTGGATCCCATGTGATGTGGGAGCTGGCCGCGTACAGGACGAAAGCACTGTCCGGGCAACTCAAGCTGTTCATTGTGTCCATTACCCATTGACCATCGATCAAATGCGCCTGGCCACTCCCTGCCCCAGCCTTTATCCACAGACATCCGTCGCCGCAGGTACTCACGCTCCAGTCGGTGGTCACGCCTCGGCCGGATGGTGATGTCGAGGTTTCCGTGTAATCCCCGCTCATGGTCGGTGTCTCCGCCCAAGCTGTGCCGGCTGCGCCGACAGCCAAACCAGCGAACACTGCGGTTGCAGCAAAGCCCCGTATGACAGCCATGATCTTGTTCCCTTCATAAGGCTGATGAATGCGTCAGGCGATGTTTGATGGTGTACCACAACTTCGGGTCGGTCGCGATTTGGCAGACTTTGCTGCTGCCAAGCGGCGTCTGATTGGCAAGGAAACAGTTGGTATTGTCGACGGTTTGCCACGGTGTCACCATGTGACGGTCCGCTCGCCGACGGTGATGCGACACCGGAGCATGAGCCAATTAGCAAGGGAGACAACGGTTTCGGTCGGCGAGGAATCTCTCATGGAATACGAGTAGCGGGTTTCGACGTCGCTTACGATCAGGTGTTCCTGGTTCGCGAACGACTGACTCGGGTCCGGCCGGAGTTCAGTCCGGCTTTAGGGGTTCCACGCGCACCAGTCGCGGGCGAAGACCGCACCAGACAGGGGCCGACACCACGACGGCACTGTGGGCAGCCGCATCCTCTTAATTAGTACTGTGCCCCCAGTCGGACTCGAACCGACACTTGACGGTTTTTAAGTCCGCTGCCTGTGCCAATTGGGCTACGGGGGCTCGGCCGCGAAGCTAGCGCGCAGACGCCGGATCCGTGACCGCCACCCCGTCACGTTCGGGCGGGTTTTCCGGATGTGCGTTTCAGCGTTGCTTCGCGTAGGATCCGCGCGCCGCGCTGGTAAGTCCCTCGCTGGGGGTGCATTCAGATGACACCACAGTGTCGGCCGCCATCAACTTGTTAAAACTGTTAGCTCGGTCGTTAAGAAGCCGTAAACGGCCGTCACAGTGTGGCTTTCGGTCAGGACCGTGGAGTTGCGGCTGGCTACATTTACGCCAACGCACAGGGGCCGTTACTTAAACGCACAGGGTTGACCCACCGCACGGGGGTCGACGGTTTCACAGATTGAGGAGCGATAGATGGCATTTCTGACCGCAATCCCACAGGAGCTGCTCTCGGCGGCCCAACAGTTGGAAGGGATCGTTAGTGCGCTGGCAGGACAGAATGCAGGCGCGGCTGGATCCACCACCGCGATTGCTCCGGCAGCCTCCGACCAGGTGTCGCTCCTGCAGGCGGGAATCTTCTCAACCTACGGCACCATGTACCAACAGATCGCTACCGAAGCGCAGACCATCCAACAGCAGTTCGCCAGCACGCTGGGGTTGAGCTCCGGCAGCTATACCGAAACCGAGGCCGTCAACGCGGCTGCGGCAGGGCCGGTCGACGGTTTCCTGTCCTACATCGGTCAGCTCATCGGCGGGCCGGTCACAAGTTCCGGGTCGGCCGGGCCGTTCGGCCTTTCCAGCAACTTCGCAAATATCGGGAACATCGGTGGTGGAAACTGGACCTCGGCCGCTTCGGACCTGCTCGGCCTGGCCGGTGGTGGTCTGTTGCCCACGGATGCCGCCGACGCCGCCGCTGATGCCGGTGCCGCCGACCTCGCCGGCCAGACGGCGCCAGTGGGAGCCGGTGCCGGTGGCATGGGCATGGGCATGGCGCCGGTGGCGGGCATGGGCGGAGCGACCATGGTTGGCAACAAGCTCGCGGTGCCGCCCAGTTGGGCCGCTGCCGCCCCGGCGATGACGAGCCCAGCCACCGCCATCCGGACCGTGGGCTTGACTGGCGCCGTACCGAGTGCCGGCCCCGGCGGGATCATCCCCGGCATGCCCGGGATGGGTGCGGGGGCGCGGAACAGCGCGGGCTTCGGTGCGCCGCGCTATGGCGTCAAGCC
>NZ_DATJYB010000216.1:0-12778 GCF_035499775.1 Mycobacterium sp.
GTTCGAAGCACGCAAGCAAAGCACCGGATTCATCTTCAACCGGGTCTGGGCCGCGGTCAAACGCGAATCCCTCGAAGTCGTCGCCGAAGGCGTGTCCACACCCCAAGAAGTCGACCGGATGTTCCAAATCAACACCGGCTCGGCGGCCGGCCCCTTCCGGATGATGGACCAAGTCGGCCTCGACGTCGTGCTCGACATCGAAGAACACTACTGCGCCGAACACCCCGAATACCCCGAAGGACCCCGCCGCCTACTACGCGACTACGTCCAGCAAGGCCGACTGGGAGCCAAGACCGGTGCCGGCTTCTACGACGACTACCCGCAACCGGCCCAGCCGGTCACGGCTTCCTGACGCGGGGAGTGCTGATTGCGGGCTACCGTCGACGATCCGAATAACCCTGCGGGACACGGCACTTTCCGCTAGAAAGACCTCATGGCCGTCACTCTGGATTGGGATTGGGCTACTCGGACCGACGGGAACCTGTCCCCGCAGGAGTACCGCTACCTGGTGGGCGTGCTCCTCCGCGATCTGCCGAGCGCCGTTGCGGGAATGATGCGATATCGGTTCGGCAGGCGAGGGACAGGCAGGACCGACCTGATCGGGCTGCCCGTGCCCGACTCCACCCTCGCCCGCCGTGCCGAAGAGTTTGTGCAGCAAGAATTGTCGGCACACGTGTTGGCCCACTCTTACCGCACCTACTATTTCGGAAAAGTACTGGCGGCCCAAGACGGCGTCACCGTCGACGACGAAATCGCTTATCTCACGGCGCTGCTACACGACCTGCAGCTGGAACATCCCACACCCGGGCGCTGTTTCGCGCTGACCGGTGCCGAGCGAACCGCGCAACTGCTGGCCGACTGGGGCGCCGATGACAGCACCACCAAGACCGTCGCAGCCGCCGCATGCGCGCACGCGACCCCCGGCGTCGACCACGACCTGGCCGATCCCGCGGGCTTCGTCCTGGCCGGTTCACTGGCGGACATCATCGGGCGCCGCCTGGACGACATCGAGCCGTCCTGGTTGGAAGATCTACAACAGCGCTACCCACGTCACGGACTGAAACAACACCTGGTGGCCGCCCTGCGCGCCGAAGCCAAAGCCGTACCCCGCGGGCGGATGTGCCTGGCCAACCGGTGGGCTTCGGTTCCCTTACTCGTGCGGATCGCGCCTTATCCGGAGTAGCGCGGTGCCGGGCGTATGCCTATCGATTTGAGCGGTAGCGTAAGCGCCATGACTGAACCGTGGGAGGGGCGGGCCCGGTATCGGGCACCGCCGCCGCAACCCCTCGGCGATGACGGGCCGCCGTTGCGGCTGCGGAATGGGCTGGGCGTCGCTTCGCTGGTGACCGCTATCGTCGCAATCTTCCCCGGTACCCTGTCCTGCGTCCTCGGCCCGCCCCTCGGCATCGTCGCGGTCGCGCTGGGTTTCGCGGCCCGGCGCCGAGTCAAACGCGGCGAGGCGAACAACGGCGGCATGGCGATGGCCGGGATACTGCTCGGTTTGGTGGCGATCGTCGCGAGCGTGGTCCTCGTGTTTGTCGCGTACCCATGGTTGAAGGATGCCTACGACTACTACGAGTGCACCAGCCAATCCCGCAGTAAAGGGCATCCGGAGTGCGATTGGGCACATCCTTAGAAGGCTTGGCCGACAACAACTTAGGGTGACGTCTAAATTCTCTGGGGCCACCAGAACCAGCGACCGAGCAAGCGGGCGAGCGGCATCACCAGGAACAGACGCACTATGAACAGATCGAACAGCAATCCGATGCAGATCGTCGAGCCCGCTTGGCCGATATTGATGACGTCGCTGGAAAGAAGTGCCAGCATCGTGATGGCAAAGACAACGCCGGCTGTGATGACCACGTTGCCGGAACTGCCCATCGTGCGAATCAGACCGGTCTTGACCCCGGCGCCAATCTCCTGTCGATACCGCGACAGCAGCAGCAAGTTGTAGTCACAACCCACCGCGACAAGCACAATAAATGCGATCGGGAGGGTCAGCCAGTGCAGTTGTGTGTGCAGCAGAGTCTCCCAGATGAAGACGGACAAACCGTACGCGCCGGCGAAGGACAGAATTACGGTGAAGAGCACCACGATTGCGCCAACGAGGGCGCGGGTAATGAGCAAGACGATCAAGAATACCAAAGCGAATGTCGCGAGCATCATTATAATGATGTCGTTGGCCGAGTAGTCCTGAACGTCGCGATAGTTCGACGCGGCACCCGCTACAGCTATCTTTGCATTCGATAGCGAAGTTCCCTTGACGGATTCTTGCCCCGCGGCAGCCACAGCTTGTATCTGTTTGATGCCTTCGGGACTTTGCGCCTCCCCTACGTGGTAGATGACGATGCGGGCGCCCTTTCCGTCGGGGGTCATGAAGAAGTCCATGCCGACCTTGAAATCGGGCGTATTGAGGGCGTCCGGCGGCAGGAAGAAGAAATCGTCATTCTTTGCGTTGTCGAATGCCTGCGCCAGGTCTACCAGCGGGTGAATAAAAACGTCCAACTGCGGGATAAGTGCGTGCAGTGTGCTTTGCAGCGTATATGTCAAGGACTGTATTTGTTTGAGATTCGTTGCCACGGCCTGTATCTGAGTGATGATCTGCGGAGTCACGGTGTCGATAATTTGGATGCCATGCACCTCATTGCCCAGCTCGTCGGTCAGCCCGTCAAGGCTGTCGACGGACTCCAAAAGCGAACGAAAAGCCCAGCATATCGGGATGTCAAAGCAATGTTGTTCCCAGTGGAAGTAGTTCCGCAGCGGCCTGAAGAAATCCTCGTAGTCGGCCAGGTGATCCCGGGCTTGCTCGCTGAGCACCTTCAACTGCTCTGCTGACTCACGCGATATGTGGGTGCCAACGCTCAGCTGGCGGGTGATGTCTTCCAATCGCTCGGTTGATTCGATAACACTTCCCGTCCTGGCCGCCAACGTGTCGATATCGGCTATGCGATCACGCAGTAAGCCGATGTTCTCGCCGATCTTCGTTCCCAAGGACCCCAGAGCGTATGGAAGTGAAGCGTGTTCGATGGGTCGACCGTTGGGTCTGGTGACACTTTGCACCAGTGCGACACCCGGGACACGGATAATGCCCTTGGCAATCCGGTCCAAGGAGATCATGTCGGTGGTGTTGCGCATGTCGTGATTCGACTTCACGTAGACGATGTCGTTGGACAGCCAACTCTTGGGGAAGTGCTTATCGGCCGCCGCATACCCGGCGCTTGACTCGACCCTCGCAGGCGCGAAATCTCGGTCGTTGTAACTGACCTTGTAATTCGCTAGACCCAACATGCAGATTGGGATGATAAGTGCGGCCGTCGCAATCAGCGGCAGCGGCCAGCGGGCCATCACGGTACCTACCTGGCGCCAAACTGGGTTCGCCCTCGGCTTCCTCGGCTGCAGCCATCCGATCTTGCTACCCACCGTGAGCATGGCGGGGCCCAGGGTGAGCGCGGCGACAACCGCGACGACCATCGACACCGCACAGGGCGGGCCGAGAGTACGGAAATAGTCCAGATGAGTGAGGGTTAGACACAGAGTCGCGCCCGTGATCGCCAGACCCGATCCGAGTATCACGTGCGGTACGTTAGCCACCGATATGTAATACGAGGATTCACGTGATTCGCCTGATTGACGCGCTTCCTGGTATCGGCCGATAAAGAATATCGCATAGTCTGTCGTTGCGCCCAAAACCAGGGATACCAGCATATTGGACGCGAACGAGGAGATGCCGATAACGTGGTGCATCACAAGAAGCGAGACGACGCCTCTGGCCACCGCGAGGATAATGAGTATCCCGAATAGCGGGATGATGGCTCTGGTAATCGACCGGTAGGCGATAAGCAGCATGACGATGATAAGGATGATCGTCACGATCGTGAGCTTGACCAAACTTTTATCCGCTGCCTTGAGCGTATCCGACGCGAGTGGAGCCGGCCCGGTCACATAGGCATTAAGACCGCTCGGCCTCTGCAGCTTTTCCACGATCTTTCGAATAGCGTCGATCGACTCGTTGGCGGGCGCTGAACCCAAATCTCCGGTTGGACGCACTGTCAGGGTGGCCGCCTCGGCGTCGGCGCTCTGGGATCCCGACATCGTGACCGGCTTACCCCACAGGTCCTGGACCGATTGCACGTGCTCCTTGTCGTGCAGCAGGCGGCGTACCAACTCGTTGTAGTAGTCGTGATCCCCCTCGTTGAGCTTGCGGCCCTTGGTTTCCAGAAGAACGGCGGCGACGCTGGTGTAGTTGGATTCTTTGAACTCGTTACCTGTGAGGACCGCAGCCTGCGACGATGGCGCGTCGCGCCCGACCAGAGGCCCGGCGTTTTCGCTCGTGGCGTCGTCGAGGGACGGCACGAACACATTCAACGCCACGGCGACCAACACCCAGAACACGATGATCGGAATCGCAAGGACCCGAAGCAGTTTCGCGGCCCGAGGGCGTTTCACCTGTTCGGCATCTTTGGGGGGTTGATTAGCCACCACAGTAGTCATGCTGCGGTCACCGTGCATGCGACTGCGGCGCTCTGGTGAGAGACGGAATGCTCGTCGCGGATGTCGCCGTTGACGGCGATCCGACACCCCACCGAACTACCGTCGACCTGCGCGACGAGGCTCAAAGTAGCCGAGGATGCCATCGTCGTCTCCGAATGAGACCAGGGCAGCGACCCCAACGTCACTTCGACTGGCTGGCTGTTGAGATCCGCGTAGGTGACTTTTCCGCCGCTGCCCAGGTCTCCAAACACCTCATAGCGGACGTTCTTTGGATTGATCTGCACAACGGTGGCGGGGATGGAGCCCGTAGCCGCCGGATTGGTGATCGCCGCGGACATATGTCGAACGGTGTTTACCCCATAACCAACGATCGCGATCACCGCGAGCACCACTGCGGGCAGCCATAGCTTGCTGAATATTCGGCTGTCTTTCCGCCGCTTGAGCCTTCCCTCCACACCACTGTCCTTTGACTCATGCCGGTGTCTGCTCACCGGCGCGGTTGTCTGACCTCCGATGTCACTCGAGCGAATTTGCTGCTAGTGACATTTCCTACGCTGGTCGAACGGGCAACGCAATACCATCGCCCGAGGATTGATGTTTAGCGCCGCGGGGATGTAGTACTAGCCGCCCCGATGTTCGAAGGGCGGGTCGACCCAATCTTTTTCGTAGCAGTGACTTGTCCGGCGAGAACCCGCCGTCAACGGACGGGCCAGTCCCACACCGACATGTCACCTCGCGGATAGTTCAGGCACACGTCGGTGGCCCGTGCTGCGACGCCCTTGTTGTTGAAGAACGCCTTGGCCCAGTTGCCCCAGCGCTGGGCCATCGGTTCGCCGTAGATGTTGGTGGCGACTTCTTCGGAATAGGCCCGGCGCGCGGCCGGAGTGAGGCTGAAAAACCAGTTGATCCGGTCGACCGCGGCCTGCTGGACATCGGCGGGCCGGTTGCTTTTGTCAATCATGTAGCGCTCGTAGTAGACCGGCGAAGTGTCTCGCACCGCAGCCAACACCTGCTCCGCGTCGCACGATGTCTGCCAGATTCGTTTGGGAATGGGATAGTCGTCGGTTGAGTCGGCGCCGGCCGGGCCGCACCACATTACTGCTGCGACGACGCAGGCGCCGAGCGCAATTGACGTTCGTACCAGGGTGCTGACGGTTCGTAACATGATCTTCTCCTCAATCTCTAATGCGTTGCGACGGCGGATATCACCGACAACTGTTCGGGGCAGTAGGTCGCCAAGGCCGCGTCCAAGAACTGCCAAGCCTGCTGTGTGGTGGTGCCTCGTGGCAGATTTGTCGACAGGAACTTGGCCGAGTCGAATGCGTTGCGGTCCAACCTCGTTGCCAGACGCTTACAGGTGATCTTGCCCAGCCAGGCGTTGTAGTCGCGTGGCCCGTAAATCCCGTATCCATGCAGCTGGGTCGCGAAATCGGAGTCGACGTCGGCGCGGGCCGGCGCGGCGGCCAGCAGCACAACGACGGCGAGTACGAGTGCCCATAGCAGCCCACGAACCTGTGGCAACATGACCGACCTCCAGTTAGGTGAGCGCGTTGTTCATGACAACTTCCACGGTCGCGCCCTGCGCAGCCCGATACCATCGCCCGCGGATGGATTTTTAGGGCCGGATGGGTGTAGTGCGAGGCGGGTCGACGGTGCAGGGCCGGCCGGGTAAATCAGCGCGTCAGCTGCGTCAACTGAGCGCGCGAGCCGATGCCGAGCTTGGCAAATGCGTTGTGCACATGAGTTTTCACCGTATGCAGCGACAGGTGCAGTTGGTCTGCGACGACGCGATTGGTTGCTCCTTGGGCGATGAGGTTGACGACCTTGAGTTCGCTGTCGGTGAGGCTGTCCCAACCCGTCTTTGCCCGTGGCTGGCTGACGATACGTCGTTCGACGCCCAGCCGCCGTAGGTCGCGGCCGACTCGACGCGCATCGGCAAGGGCCTCGAGGCGGGTGTAGGTATCGAAGGCCGCGTTGAGCTGATCCAGCGCCTCGTCGCGGCGATCGGCGAGGATCAGCCGGGCGCCGGCGTCTTCGGCAGCCGCGGCGAACAGCAGTGGCCGCGACGACGACCGAAGCGCCTCCGCGGCGGCTACTAGCTGCTGGACATCGCTGTCGAGTATGCCGCGGACATATCCGGCCACCGCAGCGAACAGCGGCACCGCCGGCGTCTCACGCTGCAGCTTTTCTGCGGCCCCCAGCACCAGGGCGCGACCGTCCGCGTCACCTGCGGCCGCGGCAACCCGGGCGGCCAGGATCAGCTGATCCAAGGCCTGGGGCAGCACGGGCGTGCCGAAGAGACCCAAGTCGCCGCCGAACCAGCGCAGCGCGGCATCCGCGTCGTCGCGGTGCCAGGCGGCCAGCGCGAGCACATATGCGGCGGTACGGCGCACCATCGCCCCACCGTTGGCGTGGGCGTCGCTTGCGTCGGCGACTATCTGCTGCAACAGATTTCGGTCGTCGGTGCGGATCGCCACCTCGACCAGGACGGCCATCCGCACCATGTCCAGCTCGGTGGCTCCGCTCTGTTGCTCGGGCGCCGGCAGGGATTCCACCGCGGCGCTCGCAGCGGTCAATCGGCCCGCGGCCAGGTGGACCATGCCATCGATCGTGGCCCAGACATCAAGAGCCATCGCGTCGCGCTCTCGTCGGGCACGCTCCGTCCCGGCGGCGATCTGCTGCGCCGCGTCGTCCAATCGACCGACCAACGCCAGCACGTTGGCGTAGTAGTTTGCCACCAGTAGATGAGCGACCGGCAGATCACGCGGGCGGCCCAGCGCACCCAGCTCCTCCAGGCTGGACAGAGCGCGTCCCGCATACCCGTCCGCACAGTCAAAACACGCGTAGGTCAGTTCGGCGATGATCTTGGACTCGAGGTCACCGGTCGCCAGCGCCGCGGCGGCCGCTTCGCCAGCTGCGCCGCGCTGTCGCCCCGCGTCGTCGTCCAGCATCAAGTTGTACGCAAGCCAGGCCAGATGCCTTGCGCGAGTGACGTCGCTGATCTCGCTCAGCTCGAGCGCTCGGCGATTCTCCTCGACCCGCCGCTGCGTGCTGTGCCGGGTGAACGCCGCGAGCCGCAGCCGGATCTCGGCCTCCTCCTCCGCCGCCGCCTTCTCCAGCGCCGCGGCGGCCAATTCTTCGGACTCCGCGTAGCGGCGGGCCCGGTTGAGTAGCCCCACGGTTTCGGCGACCACCCGCCCGTGTTCCCCGTCTTCGGTGGACATCAGTTCCAGCGCGCGCTTGCTCAAGTCCGCGGCCGCACTGGCATCGCTCTGGCTGACGGTATCCGCGGCTCGACGCAGCGCGCTGATCGCTTCCCGATCACCCGGCTCGGCGCTGCGCGCCAGTTGGGTGGCCACCTCGATCGGGGCCGCACCCATGCTGAGCATGATCGACACCGACTGGCGCTCCATGGCCAGGCGCAGCGACTGTGGCAACGACTGCCGGGTGGCCTCACGCGCCAGATCGTCCCGGAAGGTCAAGTGCTCGCCGTCTTCGACGAGCAGATCCGCGCGCACCGCTTCGCGCAACGCCGACATCAACGACGACGGGCGGCGTTCGAGCATCGCGGCCAGCAGCCCCGCCGAGAACCGGTCCGGCAGCACCGCGGCAACCCGCACCACTTCCGACGCGTCGTCAGAGAGCAGGTCCAGCCGCTGCTGCATACATGAGCCCAGACGTCCCGGTAGGCCGTGCCCGGTGACCACTGCACGGCCGCCGCTGACGGTAAGCCGGCCCTCCTCCTGCAGCCCCTCGACAATCTCTTTGACCAGCAACGGATTTCCGCGGGCCTGCGCCGCCAAATTCGACAGCGACTCGTCGACGTTGGCGCGCACCGCGTCGGCCACCATGTCGGCGACCGCACTCGGCGACATCGCGGCCACGCGAACAAACGTGGCGTTGGCCCGCCGCAGCATCGCCAAGGTCTCCAACACCGCCGGGCGGCCGGCCCCGGAGCGCGTGGTCAACACCCACAGCACCGGCACATCCGCGCGTGCGGTGGCCAGTGACCGTAGCGCCAACAACGTGCCGTTGTCGGCCCAATGGATGTCCTCCAACACAATCGCCAACGGCGTTTGGGTGGCCGCGGCATGGATCGCGTCGGCCAGATCGTGCACCACCCAATAACTCAGATCAGCCGAGTTACCCAGCCGGCGCAGCGCGTCGGCATCTCCGACCGGAGCGTCGCCGCGCAGCGTCGCCATGAACAACGAGAAGAACGGTATCGACTGTTCGCACGCGAACGCTTCGCCGAAAAGGGTCCGCACGCCGCCCTTGTCGGCCAGTGCCAACACCTCGGTCAGCAACCGACTCTTCCCGATCCCGCGCGGACCCTCGATAACGAGCACGCCGCCACGCCCCTGCGCCAGCGAAGACATATGCGCGGCAATCACTTTCAGCTCGCCCGCCCGACCGCGAATCGGCGCGGGCACGACTCGCGGGTCGGCGACCTCAAATGTGGCGGTGGGTGACATGCCTTCAAGACCTGTCTACGTTCGGTGAACTGCGAGCGCAGGCCAGGTGGCGAAAGACGTCGGGATCCTGCACATCGCGCTGGTCGGGGACGGCATGTGCATCGCCTTCGACGGCGAACCCGACGTCGTTTCGCGGCACCATTCCCCTCCCTTCCGAACGTCGCCGAGCGGCGCAACATTCACGATGGACGGGATTGGTCCGGTAAAGAGAGGCCGAGCTAATCCCGGGTAGTGGGAGGGACAGTCTCAGCATGACCGGAAACCCCGCCTACGCCTGGACTGCCGGCGCCGCGATGGCACGCATCGCGCGTGCTACGTACTCTTCCTTTTCCCCGACCGGTGCGACGTTGTGCAGAGCGCTCGCCGCTGCATCGACACCCGCCAGACGGGCGACGATCCACGCCGCGAGATACGCCGACGAGAGGCACCCGCCGGCCGTGGCGACATTGCCCTTGGCGAAGAACGGTCGATCGAGCACGTCGACACCGGCCTCCTGGACCCACGGTTTCGTCGCCAGGTCGGTGCAGGCGGGGACTCCGTCGAGCAGCCCGAGCTTGGCCAGCACCAGGGCGCCCGAACATTGGCTACCGAGCAGCTGCCGGGACGGATCCAGCTGCAACCGTGCCATCAGGTCGCGATCCGCGACCACTTCGCGGGTCCGCCGGCCGCTGCCCACGATCACCGCGTCCGCGGCACTGGCTTCGTCCAGTGAGACGTGAGATTCGATGGTCAGGCCCGTTCTCGAACGGACCCGCCGGGTAGGGCTGGCGATCGATACGCGCCAGTCCGCCTTGGGAATTCGGGTGAGTACACCGAACGCGATCAGTGAGTCGAGTTCGTTGTAGCCGTCGAAGGTGAGGATCGCGATGTGCATGGGCCGAATCTATGACCGGCAATCCAATACGATCAAACTATTGTCATGCATACAATCCTTGGATGGCACGCGCCCGATACAAAGGCGTCCTCGACGCGCTGGCTGCCGATATACGTGCCGGCAAGATCCCACCGGGCACGCGGTTGCCGACCCATCGCGAGCTCGCCGCCCGCGAGGGGCTGGCGTTGGTGACCGCGACCCGCGTCTATGCCGAGCTCGCAAACATGGGTCTGGTCAGCGGTGAAACCGGCCGCGGCACGTTCGTTCGGGAGTCCTCCCTCTCACCCCGCCACGACGTCGACCTCCGCGCGTTCACGGATGGCGTAGTGGATTTGAATTTCAATTACCCTTCGCTGCCCGGGCAGACCGAGTTGCTGCGCAACGCCCTGCGGGCGCTGGCTTCCTCGGGTGATTTGCAGGCGCTGCTGCGTTACCAATCCCACGGCGGCCGTCCACACGAGCGGGCCTCGGTGGCGCTTCACCTTGAACAGCGCGGACTTTCGATCCCCGCGGACCAGGTGCTGATCGTCAGCGGCGCGCAGCACGGATTGGCGGTCGCGGCGCTGGCGATGCTGCAGCCCGGTGACGCGGTCGCGGTCGACGCCTTGACCTATCCGGGACTCAAGGTGCTCGCCCAGACGCAGCGTCTGGAATTGGTGCCGTTACCCGCAGGGGCGGACGGTCCCGATTTGGATGCTCTCGCGCAGCTGTGCCGCACACGGCGGATCCGTGCGATCTACGCGATACCGACGATGCACAACCCGCTGGGCTGGGTCATTTCGATGGCATCTCGTCAACGGTTGGTGGCGATCGCCCGCGAGCACGGGCTTCTGATCATCGAGGACGCGGCGTACGCGTACCTGGCGGAAAAGCCACCACCCCCACTGGCAGTACTCGCCCCGGAGTCGACGCTTTATGTCTCCGGGCTCTCCAAGAGCGTGGCCACCGGCCTTCGCTTCGGATTCATCGCTACACCAACAAAATTCGTAGAAACGCTGGAGCGCGTGATCCACGCAACGACCTGGAACACACCGGCGCTGATGACCGCGATCGCCACCGGATGGCTCAACGACGGCACCGTCGCTCGGCTAGAGGCGGAGAAGCGCGCCGACGCGCGTCGCCGGCAGGCCGTCGCCCGCGAGGTACTCGACGGCCTCGAGCTTGTCGGACATCCGTCGTCGTACTTTCTGTGGCTACCACTGCCTGGCGAGGCTCGAGCCGACCAGGTGGCAGTGGCCCTGATGCGAGAGACCGTCTCGGTGTCCACCGCCGAACCGTTTGCGACAACCAATAACCCACCACACGCGATCAGGTTGGCCCTGGGCTCGGTAGACGTCGACGTCCTGGCCGAGTCGCTTGACAAAGTGAAACGGGTGATCGACGCCTACACCTATTGACGGGTTCAGCGGCGGAAGACAACCCAGCGCATCGCGCAGTACATGTACACCGCTTCACAACAACCCGCGACGATCCGGGACAGCTGGTATTGCACTCCGATAGCCGCCAACACGCTGGTCACCCCCAGGATCAACGCCAGGTAGTTGACGACGACCACCGCCACATAGATCACAAGCTGCGGTCCGACCGGCGCGTGGGACCGGAAGTTGAAGGTGCGGTTGAGCACGTAGCTGAGCATGAAGGCGCATACGTAGGCGACTGTGACGGCGATCGGCACCGGCAGACCGAGCCCGCCGCGCAGGCTGGTGAGCATAGCCAGGTCGAGGCTGAAGGTCAGGCCGTTGATCAGGCAGAAACCCAGAAATGTCGGCGCGACGACCGAGCTGAGCCCGAACGGAAGCCGGTTGACGACCGCTTCGCATAACTCATGGAATCGGCCGACCAGGCGTGATCGACTGGCTCGCGGTTCGGCTCGCACCCGGCTACGGTGCCACGAGCGGGTATCCGCCACGTGAGCAGTTGGCTAACTCCGGGCGCAGGAGCCCGGCGGACCCCAACGACCTAGACACGCAAGACAGGCGCCAACGCCGACAACGGGATATGCGCCTGCACGGTGCCTCCGTCCATGTACCACTGCATGATTCCGGGCGTGAAGTTGATCGGCTCGTCGTGTCCCACCGGGTAGTCGGGCATGTAGAGGATCAACTCGTCGGGTGTGATCGCCCACGCCTTGTAGGCGCCGGAATAGACCTTGTCGGGCGTCCAGCGATCGATGATGAACGGATAGCTGCCCGGGTCATGCGGTGGCGGAGCCTGATTGAGCGCGGTCTCGATGTACGGCTGGGCCAGCGGCGGGACCGCGGTGAGGGGATTACCGGTCGTCAGATCCGCCAGCTGCACGCGCCGGCCGCTTGCCATGTCGAACGTGAAGGTGCGATAGGCGTTGTTGGGCTTAGGCCCGTCAGCGTGGTAATCCTCGTGGAAGACCGCGCTGAGCAGGTTTCCGTGCTGGAAGATCTGGTAGTTCTCCTCACCGAAGCTGTCGGCAGCCATGTGGCCGTTGGCGTTTCGCCAGTGGTTGACCAGGGTGCGCAGGTAGTCGCGCACCACCGGCCCCGCCGTCGGGTTGTCGACGAGCTCGCCGGGCACGGCGACTTTGATGTCGCGGACGGCATTGCGTTCGGAGGTCACCGAGGTGTGGCATTACTGGCCGTCCCGGACGCCGCGCCGAGTTGCTCTCCCAGATCCAGCACACCGCACACCAGCTTTTCGCCGAACGCGGCTTTGCTGCCGTGACGACCGAGGACATTGCCGCCGCTACCGGAATTTCGGTTAGTACCTATTTCCGCCACGCACCCACCAAGGAAGGTCTGCTGGTCGATCCGGTCCGGGAGGCGATCAGCGCGCTGGTCACCTCCTACGGCGCCAGACCGGCAGAGGAATCCGCGGTCGAAGCGTTGATTCAGCTCCTTGTCACGCACGCCAGGGATGCCAGTCAACTCAATCTGGATACCTGGCACCGAGCGGTCGCGACCGCTCC
>NZ_DATJYB010000217.1:0-7280 GCF_035499775.1 Mycobacterium sp.
CTGCATACAAGCCCGCTACGCGGGCTGCGACGGGAAGCGTCGGCCCTGGCGGAAAGCCGAGTGGCCTAACCTTGGAGAACTCATTATTTCGGACCCGGGAGTCCAGCCATGAGATCGCGCCGTCTGACCGCCGTAGCCGCGACAGCGGGAATCGTCGCCCTTCGCCAGACCCGGCGCGCCGTCGTCATGCGACCCGGGCTCCGGGTGCTGCGTGCCTTTTTAGCCGCCGTCGCGTTGGCAGCGCTCGGTGTGATAATCGCGCCACCCGCAATCGCGGATATGGGATGCGGGCGCGGCCAGCCACCGCCGGGCGCGGCAAGGAAGGACGTCGGCGATGTCTACGGCCAGCCGGCCACGCTTTGGCTCACCAACCGCGTAGTCGGTATCACCACGAACCAGGGCTACGGTGAGGCAGCCATACCGAGCCCCAGCCCCATCGAGCGCACGGCGCTGCTCGTCGACGCCCAACGGGACGGCAACCACCAAATCATCGTCGACGCGGGCCGGGAGGCCCACCTCTACGCGGTGTCCGGCTGCACCATCACGCCCGTCATCGACGAGTCCGGCGCGTGCCTGGCATTGGCGCGTTGCCTGCCCGGTATGCCGTTCCTCTTCGACATGGGGCACCGGGCAGGCAACGGCGACGGCATAGGCTGCGACGACATGGGCGCCGGCCGTCGCCTGGTGGCGTTGCTCCCGAAGGCGGACAACGGTCAACTGACTGTGCGCCGCACCGAGATCGACGTGAATGGTACGACGGCCACCGTCGGCCGCACCGATACCGTCACCGCACCGTCGGAGAACGACCCCGCGTGGACAACGGCACACACCATCAGTTGCGGTAACCTGACCATCGCCAGAGACGGGCTTCGCGCAGGTAATTGACATGAACACCGGACGCGCGAACGCCTCCGCGCGGTCCGCGGTCGGTACGATCGTCAGCCCGCCGGCAACTTCACCACGCGCTGGGTGTCCTGATCGCTGACGTAGACAGCGCCGGTGGTGTCCACCGCGACGCCGGCCAGGCTGGTGCCGGTGACCGGCAGCACGGTTTGGTTGTTCGACCCGGCCGCCAACTTCAGCACCCGCCGGTTGTTGCGGTCGACGACATACACATTGCCCGTGGTGTCGACCGCTACATCGGTCGGCAGGTTGAGGCCGTTGAACGGCAGTACCGTCTGAGCGTTCGATCCGGCCGCCAGCTTGAGCACCCGGAAAGATTGTCGGCGCGTGTTGTTGTCGACGACATAGACGTTGCCGCCGGTGTCCACCGCCACCTCGCCGGGGCCTTGGAGGTCGGTGAACGGCAGCACGGTAGAGGCGTTCGACCCGGCGGCCAACTTCACCACCCGGAGCTTGTCAGCGTCGACGACGTAGATGTTGCCGGCGGCGTCCACCGCCACACCGGCGGGACCTTGGAGGTCGGAGACCGGCAGCACGGTCGAGGCGTTCGACCCGGCCGCCAGCTTCACCACCCGATGCTTGGGATAGTCGGTGACGTAGACGCTGCCGGCCGCGTCCACCGTCACCTCGCCGGGGTGGTCGAGGTCGGTGAACGGCAGCACGGTCTGGGTGCTCGAACCGGCGGCCAACTTCACCACATGACCGCGCGCAGTAGGTGCACCGCCCTCGTAGTCGACGACGAAGACATCGCCGGCGGCGTCCACGGCCAGACTTTGGGGATCTTTCAGCCCGGTGAATGGCAGCTCGGATTGCTGCGCCGCCGGCGTCGGAGGTGACGTCGACGGGGCCGTCGACCCAGCAGACTCGGCCTTGGACGTTGCCTGGGGCGACGATGACTTTCCGCTGCACCCGGTGACGGCCACGGCGGCGACGGCCACCAGAACGAGCGCGCCGATTCGGGAGTGTCGCCATCGCGGGTTTGGTTTCACCGCCGGTAGCGTAGCCGAGTCAGCCCGTCCACGGGCCGTCAACCACGCGGCAACTTCAGCACCCGGCCGTGGCCCCAGTCGGCGACGTAGACGGCACCGCCGCTGTCCACCGCCACACCGCCGGGGCTGTTGAGCCCGGTGAAGGGGAGCTCGGTGGTCGTTCCCGCGGCCAGCTTGAGCACTCTGTTGCTGGCATCGGTGACGTAGACGTTTCCGTCCCGGTCCACCGCCACACCGTGGGGCCCGCTCGGGGGGTCGCTGAGGCCGGGGAAGGAAACATCGGTTGGGTGGTAGAGCCCGCCCAGATTCTGCAGCTCATACACCCGGATGCTGCCTTCGTCACTGACGTAGACGTTGCCATTGCTGTCGACCGCCACCCCTGCGGGGAAGTTGAGGCCGTTGAACGGCAGCTCGTCGGGGGCATTCGAGCCTGCCGCCAGCCTCAGCACCCGGTGGTTGTCGTGGTCGGCGACGTAGACCACGTTGTGCGCGTCCACCGCGACACCGCGGGGGTGAACGAGGGCGAAGCGGCCGGTGAAGGGCAGCGTTTCGGCGGTGTTCGAGCCCGCTGCCAGCTTCAGCACCCGGTTGTTATTGGAGTCGGTGACATAGACGGTGCGGCCGCTGTCCACCGCCACGCCGGAGGGCCAGTCGAGGCCGGTGAACGGCAACGCGGTCGGCCTGGTCGAGCCCGCCGCCAGCTCCAGCACCTTGTTGTGGTCGTGGTCGACGACATAGACGCTGTCCGCGCTGTCCACGGCCACACCGTGCGGGTAGGCGAGGCCGGTGAGCAGCACGATCTGCCGAGACGACGGTCGTGGCCAAAGCAGGTACGCCAGCACGGCGACCACAGCCACGACCACGGCGACCGCGCCCAGCACGATCTTGGGTCGGCGGCTCAACCGTCGCGCCGGGGCGACCGGCTCGCTGCTCGGCGTCGACTCCGCGCGGGGCGGCAGCTCTGCGGCGTCGGTAGCCGACCGTGAACGCCCGGGGTCGGATACCCAGCTGAGCGTCTGCCGCTCGACGGGCCCGGTGATCGCGTCGTGGGCGGCCTCCGCCAACTCCATGATGGTGGCGAACCGCTTATCCGGATCTTTGGCCATGCCGGTGGCGATCACCTCGTCGAACCGTTCAGACACATTCGGTTGGCTGGTCGATGGTCGGGGCGGCGGGGTGGCGAGGTGTGCGGCAACCAGGTGCGCCATCGTGTCGCCGGCGAAAGGCGGGTCTCCGGTCAGGCATTCATAGAGCACGCAGGCCAACGAGTAGATGTCGGCGCGGGCATCCTCGTCGGCTCGGGGGTCCAGCCGTTCGGGCGCGATGTAGGCGAAGGTCCCGACCGTGCTGCCGGACTTGGTCATTCGGGTTTCGTCGGCGACCCGCGCGATCCCGAAATCGATCAAATAAGCGAACCCGTCGTCGTCAAGCAAGATGTTGGACGGTTTGATGTCGCGGTGCAGCAGACCGACCTTGTGGGCGGCCTGCAAGGCTCTGGCGACCTGGTCGACGATGCGCACGGCCCGGGCCGGATCCAGCGGCCCGCCGTCCAGCACTGTGTCCAGGTCGCGGCCCTTGATCAGCCGCATGCTGACGAACAGCCGGCCGTCGATCTCCCCGTAGTCGTAGATCGGGACCACGTGGGGGTTGTCCAACCGAGCCGCGGTGTGAGCTTCCCGGCGGAACCGGCGCTGAAAGTCCGCATCCTCAGACAGGTTTGCCGGCAAGACCTTGATGGCGACGACGCGGTCGGTGCCGGTGTCATGAGCGCGCCACACTTCACCCATGCCGCCGCGGCCCAGCAAGTCGATCAATCGGTAGCGACCGAACGGCGTGCCCTGCATTCAAGCCCCCTACGCGAAGCTGCCAGCACGATATCGCTTTACCGGTCGGGTATCCGCTGCCGCTCTACTTCAGTTGGTCGTCCCGACCGATCTCAAGCAGGCGTTGCCGAAGCTCGTTGGCCTGGGCCTCACCGACGACGGACGCGTACCGGTGTTGAGCCTTTTGCCAGAGCGTGAAGGCGTATGCATAGCGTTCCCGGCCCTGATCTGTGAGCGCGACCAGGGTGCTGCGCCGGTCGCGACTGCTTTTTTCCAGCCGGATCAGACCCTCGCGCTCCAGCGGGCGAAGCGAATGCCCCAGTCCCGAGCGGTCGAGTACGAGATCGTCGGCGAGCTGATTGAGCGTAGGCGGACCCTCGTCGCGATCGACGATCTCGGCGAGGATGGCGAACTGCGTCGAGCGCAGGCCGCTTGGCGCCAGCATTTCGTCGTAGAGCGCAGTGACGCGTCGGGAGGCCTTTCTCAGGGCGGTCCCATAGCAGTCACTCCCAGCCGAGGGTCCGGCGTCGTTCATCGCTCTTGCCTCCCTTGAGCCTCGATTGGCCGCGATCCCACCGATTTGGGCCCAGCCTCTTGCGCTTGCCATCTTACGGGCATATGCTCCTATTTTGAAATAGGCATATACCCTTAGTTTGCTAACCGAGTCACCCCGGGAACAGGAGACCACTGTCATGACCACATCGAACGCGAGCACCGGCAAGCTGGAAAACCAGGCGCCACACCTGGACTACTACCCACACTGGCTGGACAACCTCGCCGACGACGTCATCCTCCAGGGTGCCGTGTTCAACGGCGAATTGCGTGGTAAGGAACAGGTCGGCAGGATGCTGAGCTTCGCGCGAAGCCTGTACGCGTTCCAGGACTTCCGCTTCTACGGCATGCGCGGCGACCTCTTCTTGGAGGACTACCGCTCCCGCATCCGTGGCAGTGAGGCCTACCACCCGTCGGGAGTCGAGATCTACAACTTCGTCGTCGTGTACTTCAACGCCGCGGGAGAGACCAGTCAACTGGTCATGAACCACCGCCCGCAGTCGGCCGCCCTGCTGTTCTCGTCATTGCTGGCCGAGCACTTCGGCGAGGCTTTCGACCCGAGCCTCTTCTACGGTGGTGGCGATGCTCGCGCTCATTTGCTCGATCGCGACCTGTCCCGCGGTCTGTGGCCGGCGTCGTCTCGCTGACCTGATCGCGCGTCAGGTAGTCTTTGCGCGTCTTTGCCAGGTGGACCCGAGCGGTGGGAAGCGGTGTGACCACACGTTGGTTTCGAGGGGTCGCGCTGATCGGTGCCACAGTACTGGCCGCGACAGGGTTCGCGGGCTCAGCGCTGGCCGCGGCGCCTCCCACACCGGGGATGCAGGTCAAGGATCAAGACTGGAAATGTACCGCCGGTTTCGCAGCCCAGGGCAACGACGGTAGCTACTACCTGTTCACCAGCGGACATTGCAACCATCCCGAAGGCTCGCTGTGGACGTACGAGCAGGACGTTCCGCTCGGAAGAATCACCGCCAGCGAGGAACAAGGCGACCGAAAGGACGCCGCGATCATCCGCCTCGACCCTGGCGTCGGCGTGCCGGTGGGCGCCGTCGGCGGCAGGCCGGTCCGAGACGTGACAGGTCCGCCCCAGCTACAAGTGGGTGCGCCGTTCTGCAAGCTGGGCGCAATCACCGGTGAGACGTGCGGCGCCATCAGAGACTTGGACGGCGACGTGGTGATAGCCAGCGTGCCCGCCAAACCCGGTGACAGCGGTAGCTCGGGTTATGTGAAGAACGCGGACGGGACCGTGAGTGCGGTCGGCATCTTGTCGGGTTCACTCGACGGTGACGAGAACACCTCGGTCTTCGTCCTGGTGGAGCCGCTGCTCGGCCGGTGGGGTTTGCGTCTGCTCCTCTGATGTTTCTCGTGTTCGCGATCCACGCCTCAAACCTCTCGAGTACGTAGCCCGCGTCGGACGTCTCGGGTCGCAGGCGGCTGGACTGGCGATGACCCCAGGGCGGTGTCGACGAATTCTTCTCGCCAAAGTCGCATCGCCTTGTCGGGAATCGTCGCCGGGCGGGCCAGCGGACCCGATGGCGCTACCAAAATCGTTGTGCAGCAATGGGATTGAGCTGTCGTGCAATCGCACTCAACCCGTAGCGGTGGCTATAAGGCGGAAACGCCTTTGGCTCAGGGGCTGTCGTCGCGGTGACCGCAACGACGCCCAGCGTCCTATCAGCCGAGATCCGCCAAGCCAAGCCGCCGGTAATGCATCGCCCGCGGGCGCTGTCTCGCTAACCGCGAGCGGCGCCGGAGTCCGGTTCCATCGAAGCCCAAGCTCAGGCCCGGCGGAACTGCACGGTGTAGTCGATGCAGGTCAAGGGGAACCACTTCGCCTTGCTCTTCACGATCTCGTAGCTGGCGTAGCCGAGCTCGGCCTGGTGCTTGGCGAGCTGCTTGGCGACGCGCTCGTCGGCGGCCGACTGGGTGGCCATGAGGCTGGTGTAGATCCGCAGCACGAACTGATCGTCGACCCCGGTTGGCTTGAGCCCGCGGCCGTAGGTTGTCGTCCCGTCTGAGATTCCCATTTTGTGTCTCCGTTCCTCGTGGAGGACCGTCCCCCCGGACTGTCACAGCGCGATGCTACTCGTGGCAAAGCGCCGATGTGGGCGATCTCGCGGATGATCGGTGTCGGATTGTCCCGACCCGGCGCGCGATCGAGCGGATCGACTCACTCGTGCGGTGCCGATCATGACCGGTTCGCGCTCGTCAGCGCCAAGCCGCGGCCGTTCCCGGCCCGAGGTTGCTGGAGTGGCGGATTCACACGTTTCTCCAATGAATTCGTCCCCGGCGGCGTTCAGCGGAGCCGACACGTAGTGCTCAGTGGCCGTGGAATGAAGGGCGGTTCGTCGCCGCTAGACGGCGCTGCTGGTGGGGCTTGACAGAGCGTCGCGGTGACATCTCTATGAGTTTGCTCGATTCCGACCCTCAGCGATACGTCTTTCCGCTACGCTCCCGCCCGATCACTAACAAGACTGGGGTAGAGCCCGAATGACAGCCGTTGGGGGCGGAACATGTCGTATCCAGATCCGGGAAGCGCGGGTTGGCGCAGTCCAGGGCCGCAGCAAACGGGGCCCACGTCGCACATGCGGGGTGCGCGGCGCCCGCATAGTGTGGCCGTCGCCGCCACCCTGGGGTTCGTGATGGCCACTTTTCGGATATTGGCCGGGGTCCTGCAGTTCTTCCTGGCAGATCGGGCGGCATGAGGTTCGGTCGTGTTCTTCTACACCATGGCGGTGATCAACGCCATCCTGATCCCGTTTTTGATCGACTAGCGCCCTCCGTCTGAATCTCGTTTAGCGCAAGCGCGTCCTTCCTACGCTCCCTGGGCCATCAACTACGGAGAGGAACCGGTCTGCACCACACGATTCACATACCGCAACAAAGAATTCATGGCCACCAGTGGTCCGATCACCCTGGCGGCCGACAAAGGGGAGGTAAAGCACTATGAAGAGCATTTTTGTGACCGCGGTAGCCGGCGTCGGCCTTATTGCCGGCCTGCTTGTCGGCTGTT
>NZ_DATJYB010000218.1:0-9410 GCF_035499775.1 Mycobacterium sp.
GATCAGATGGTCGGTGATAGGGCGGCCGGCGAACCGGTCGGTGAGCCAGCGCAGCGCCATCGGAGCGGACAGCGGGTGCAGGAACATGTGCTCGTTGAAGGCGTCGCGGTGGTAGGTGACGTCCGCGCCGCCGGCCGAATAGGCGTCGGCCAGCGTGTCGATGTCGTTCACGTCGATGAGGTAGTCGTGGACGGCCTGCACGATCAAAACTGGCGGTGTCGGCACCGCGGCGCCGAGCCGGATGCTGTCGAAGACGTGCGCAATTTCTGGTCTCGAGAGGGTCGCTTCCAGCGGCTCGTCGAGGTAGTCGCCCATGTTCTTGCCGGCCATCCGGACGACCGCTTCCGCCGTCGTCATCTTTTCCAGCTCTTCGAGCAGGGTCTGGCCCTCTTCGTTGGTGTGCTCCTTGATCACCCGGTCCAGCTCGGGATAGGTGTGTGCCAGCGCGGCCACCACCAGCGCCGGCAATCCGGAGAACAACCCACCGTTGAGCCGGCGGAATGTGTTGCCCAAATCGCCGACGGGCGATCCCAGCACCCCCCCGGCGATGTCCAGCTCGGGGGCGTACTCGCCCACCATTTCAGCGGCCCACGCGCTGGCCAGCCCACCGCCGGAGTACCCCCATAGCCCGACCGGCGCCTCGGGGGACAGCGCGGTGCGTTCCGAGCTCAGGGCGGCTCGGATTCCGTCCAGCACCCGGTAGCCAGGCTCGAAGGGGGCACCCCACAGTCCGTGCAAACCCTCGTGGTCGGGTACCGAGACTGCCCATCCCTCGGCCAGGGCGGCGTTGACCAACAAAAGCTCCAGCTGAGCGATCGAACCGAGGGCCCTGGCCCGGCGCCGCAGCGCATAGGACGGGAAGCAGCGAGACGTCATCGCGTCGATCGCGCATTGGTACGACAGCAGCGGGCAGACCTCGCCCTCAGCACGCTCCGCAGGGAGGATGACGGTGGTCACCGTGGCCTCGGGCCTTCCGTTGAGGTCGGTGGTCCGGTACAGCAGCTGGGTGGCGGTAATGCGCTGCGGAACCAGGCCCAGGAAGGCCAGCTCGACGTCGCGCGAGCGCAGGACGGTGCCGGGCGCGGCATGCTGATAGCCGGGTGGGGGCTGGTAGAACGGGTCATCGGAAGGGAGGAGCGGGCGTACCCTGCGCTGCAGGTCTTCATGCGGCGGGCGGCCGATCCACTCCGCACCCGTCGCGCTGGCCAGATTGCCGAGCTCAACCATTGAGGCTCCCTTCGTGGGCCGGCCGCAGGTCTTTCGGCGCCCATCTCTTACCGATTTCTTACTCAATGTACCGGCGTCGGCGCAAACCACCGCGCACAAATGGCGTGTGGCCTGTCACAGGACCCTAGGGCATAGATAGGCCAAGACCATGGATTTCAGTAGTTCGGCGGCCGCGGTGAACGAGTCACCGGTGGCGCTGACGGTGTCGTGGATCGCCTTGAGCCCGTCGAACGCGCCGATCAGGACAGTCGCCGCGGTGGCGGGGTCGATGTCGTCGGGGCATTCGCCGAGAAGTTGGGCGTCGCGGATCAGCCCGCCGATCAAGTCGATCCAGCGCTGCATGAGGGTCGCGGCACTGGCGTGCGTGGACGGCAGTTCGGTGAGGTTGCGGTTGAGTTTGGAGATCGCCCAGGTGCTCGGGTCGTCGCTGTGCAGGGCGAGCATCGCCGGCAACAACGCCTCCAGCCGGGCGCGGCCGGGCGGGGTGTCGGCGAGCCTGCGTTCGACGTCGCTGATCCACGCCTGGTGTTTGGCCTCTAGCACGGCCACCCCCAGCGATTCCTTGCTGTCGAAGTGAAAGTAGACCGCTCCCTTGGTCATTCCGGTTGCGGCGACGAGCTCGCTCATGCGGGCCTTGTCGTACCCGACGTCGGCGAACACCGTGGCGGCTGCCTCGACGATGTGTCGGCGGGTGGAGGTGCCTTTGGCCGTCGGCCCGGGCGGTCGCCCAGGGGGGCGTGGGGCGGTGTCGGTGCTCAAGAAAGTTTCTCCTTGCCGAGACTGTGGCGAATGTCGCACACTGGTTAGAGTAAATAATACCGCATGGTTGGTTTTATTAAAGGAGCCCGCAATGTCAGACCTAGCCACATTCGCCGGGAAAACCGTCCTGATCACCGGAGCGTCGTCGGGTATCGGGCGCACTTTCGCGCACCGCCTGGCCGCCGCCGATGCGGAGTTGGTTCTGGTGGCTCGACGGGCCGACGCGCTGGCGCGGCTCGCCGAGACGCTGCGCGACCGCCACGGCGCGACGGTCCGCGTCATTCCGGCCGATCTGGCCCGCCCCGGTGCCGCCGCCGACCTGTATCGCACGCTGCTGGCGCAGGGGTTGGACATCGACGCGCTGATCAACAACGCCGGTATCGGTATCCACGGCGACCTCGCCGATGCGGATCTCGGGACCGTGACCGGCCAGATTCAACTCAACGTCACCACGGTGGCCGAATTGAGCAGCTTGGTACTGCCTGCGATGGTGGCTCGTGGCCATGGCGCCATCGTCAACATCGCCAGCACCGCGGCGTTTCAGCCCATCGCCCATATGGCCGTCTACGCCGCCACCAAGGCCTTCGTGCTGTCCTTCACCCGGGCGCTGTGGGCCGAAACGCGCCACACCGGAGTCGCGGTCTTGGCGGTAAGTCCCGGCGCCACCGACACCGAGTTCTTCCAGACCGCCGGCGAGGACGCCTCCGTGGGGACCCGCCGCAGCCCCGACGACGTGATCAACACCACCTTGCGTGCCCTGGCCCGGCGCCGGCCCAGCGTCGTCGACGGCCGGGTCAACGCCCTGGTCGCCGCGCTGGCACCGCGGCTGCCCGAACGACTCGCCATCGGTATCGCCGAACGCTCGGTCAGGTCTGCCCCGGCGGCCCTGGAGGTCTGAGCGCTGCGAACTCGTCGGTGACGCGCAGCTGGGAATCGGTGAATTGGTACAGGGCGGCCGGGCGTCCGCCGCTGCGGCCGGACGCGGCCACGGTGCCGGTTTGGCTGATCACCCCGCGCCGGGCCAGCACCCGCTGCAGATTAGTCGCGTCGACCTGGTAATCCAGCGCGGCACCGTAGATGTCGCGCAACGTCGAGAGGGCGAATTCCTTTGGTGCCAAGGCGAATCCGATGTTGGTGTAGGACATCTTGGCGCCCAGTCTGGCCCGGGCGTGAGTCACCATCGGGCCGTGGTCGAACGCCATCGGTGGCAGTGCGCTCACCGGATGCCAGCGGGTGTCGGGCGGGAGTTCGGGGGTCGCGGGGGAGGGCACCAGACCCAGGAAGGTCGATGCGATCATCCGGGTGCCCGGCACCCGGTATGGATCGGAGAACACGGCGAGCTGCTCGAGATGAGCCAGCTCTCGCAGGTCGACCTTCTCGGCCAGTTGGCGGCGAACCGAGGTGGTCATGTCTTCGTCGTTGCGCAGCCGCCCGCCCGGCAGCGACCAGGCACCGCGCTGAGGATCCTGGGCACGCTGCCATAACAGCACGTTCAGCTGAGGTTTTTCGGCTCGTGGGACCCCCGTAATCTGACGAACCTGGAACACGACCGCGAGCACTTCGTGCGAGGTGCTACCATTGAGCATGTTTTCGATTGTAAGTCGAAAACCTCCTGGCGCGAAAGGAGCGGACCAATGACGGTCCTGAACCGCACTGACCCGCTCGTCGATGATCTTGTGGCAGGCATCACCGACACGCCAACCGGCTACGTCGGGGTCGACGGTGACGAGCAGTGGGCCGCCGAGGTTCGCCGACTGGCCCGCGCGCGCAATGCCACCGTGCTGGCGCACAACTATCAGCTGCCCGCTATCCAGGACGTCGCCGACCATGTGGGCGATTCGCTGGCGCTGTCGCGGATTGCCGCCGACGCCACCGAGGACACCATCGTGTTCTGCGGGGTGCACTTCATGGCCGAGACCGCCAAAATCCTCAGCCCCGACAAGACCGTGCTCATTCCGGATCAGCGTGCCGGCTGCTCGCTGGCCGATTCGATCACGCCCGACGAACTGCGCGCCTGGAAGGACGAGCACCCCGACGCCGTCGTCGTCTCCTACGTCAACACCACCGCCGCGGTCAAGGCGCTCACCGACATCTGCTGCACCTCGTCAAACGCGGTCGACGTGGTCGCGTCGATCGACCCGGACCGTGAGGTGCTGTTCTGCCCGGACCAGTTCCTGGGTGCCCATGTCCGTCGGGTGACCGGCCGCAAAAACATCCACGTGTGGGCCGGCGAATGCCATGTGCACGCTGGGATCAACGGCGACGAGCTCACCGAGCAGGCCCGCGCGAACCCCGATGCCGAACTGTACGTGCATCCTGAATGTGGTTGCGCCACTTCGGCTTTATACCTAGCCGGTGAAGGCGCGTTCCCAGCGGACCGGGTGAAGATCCTGTCCACCGGCGGCATGCTGGATGCCGCGCACCAGACGCGTGCCCGCAAGGTCCTGGTCGCCACCGAGGTCGGCATGCTGCATCAGCTGCGCCGCGCCGCGCCCAACGTCGACTTCCGCGCCGTCAACGACCGTGCCTCGTGCAAATACATGAAGATGATCACCCCGGCGGCGCTGTTGCGGTGCCTGGTCGAGGGTGCCGACGAAGTCCACGTCCACCCGGATATCGCCGCGGCCGGCCGGCGCAGCGTTCAGCGGATGATCCAGATCGGCCAGCCCGGCGGTGGCGAATGACACCCGCTTGGATGGATACCGCCGACGTCGTCGTGATCGGCACCGGCGTCGGCGGGTTGGCCGCCGCACTGGCCGCCCATCGGGCCGGCCGCAAAGTCGTGGTGCTCAGCAAGGCGTGCGGGGTGACGGCGACACGCTATGCGCAGGGCGGGATAGCGGTTGTGCTGCCCGAGAACGATGACTCGGTGGACGCCCACGTAGCTGACACGCTGGCGGCGGGCGCGGGCATGTGCGATCCCGACGCGGTGTACTCGATCGTCGCCGACGGCTATCGGGCGGTCACCGAATTAGTCTGTGACGGAGCCCGATTCGACGAATCGGCACCTGGCCAGTGGGCGCTCACCCGAGAAGGCGGGCATTCCCGGCGTCGCATCGTGCACGCCGGCGGTGACGCGACCGGGGCCGAAGTCCAGCGCGCGCTCGACCACGCCGCCGAGATGCTGGACATCCGCACCAGCCACGTGGGCCTGCGAGTGCTGCACGACGGCAGCGCGGTGAACGGGGTGCTGGTGCTCAATCCGGACGGTTGCGGCGTGATTAGTGCGCCGTCGGTGATCCTGGCCACCGGCGGACTGGGGCACCTCTACACCGCGACCACCAATCCCGACGGTTCTACCGGCGACGGGATCGCCTTGGCGTTGTGGGCCGGGGTCGCGGTCAGCGATCTCGAGTTCATCCAGTTCCATCCGACCATGCTTGCCGCCGCTTCCAGTGGCAACGGAACCGGCGGCCGGCGCCCGCTGGTCACCGAGGCCATCCGCGGTGAAGGTGCGATTCTACTTGACCAGCAAGGTAATTCGATCATGACGGGCGTTCACCCGATGGGCGACCTGGCGCCGCGCGACGTCGTCGCGGGGGCCATCGACGCGCGGCTGCGGGCCACCGGCGATCCTTGTGCGTACCTCGACGCGCGCGGCATCGACGGCTTTGAATCGCGGTTCCCGACTGTCACCGCCGCGTGCCAGGCGGCGGGCATCGACCCTGTCCGGCAACCGATTCCGGTTGTTCCGGGGGCGCACTACAGCTGCGGCGGCGTGGTCACCGACGTGTACGGCCAGACCGAGTTGCCCGGGCTGTTCGCGGCGGGTGAGGTGGCGCGCACCGGGATGCATGGCGCAAACCGCTTGGCGTCCAACAGCTTGCTGGAAGGTTTGGTGGTCGGTGGTCGCGCCGGCAAAGCTGCGGCTGCCCACGCAGTGGCGGCCGGCGGTTCGCGCGCCACCCTGCCCGAGCCGATCAACCACACCGCGCCCGGGCGCGCTGAACTGCAACGCGCGATGAGCCGGGACGCCTCGGTGGTGCGCAACGCCGCCGGCCTGCACCGGCTGTCCGGCCGGCTCTCGACGGCGCAGGTTCGCCAGGTGACCAGCCGCCGTGATTTCGAGGACGTGGCGTTGACGTTGACCGCGCGGGCGGTGGCGGCCGCGGCTTCGGCCCGCACGGAGAGCCGGGGTTGCCACCACCGTGCCGAATACAACTGTGCTGCAACGGATCAGGCGCGCAGCATCGTGGTCCGGCTGGCCGATGACCGCAATGCGGTACGTGCGGAGGCGCTGGCGGCGGTGTGTTGACGATGCTGTCCGACTGCGAACTGTCGGCCGCCAGCGACACCATTCGGCGTGGTCTCAAAGAAGACCTGCGCTACGGGCCCGACATCACCACGATGGCGACGGTGCCGACTGGGGCGGTGGCCACCGCGTCGATGGTGCCCCGAGAGCCCGGAGTGGTCGCCGGGGTGGACATCGCGTTGTTGGTGCTGGACGAGGTGATCGGCGCCGACGGTTATGAGGTGCTGAGTCGTGTCGCCGACGGTGCCCGGTTGCAGCCGGGACAGCCGCTGTTGACGGTACGGGCAGAGGCCCGGGGCCTGCTGACCGCGGAGCGGACCATGCTGAACCTGATCTGCCACCTGTCGGGTATCGCCACCGTGACGGCGGCCTGGGTCGACGCCGTGCAGGGCACCAAGGCCAAGATCCGCGACACCCGCAAGACCCTGCCCGGCCTGCGTGCCCTGCAGAAATACGCGGTGCGGGTGGGCGGAGGGGTCAACCACCGGCTGGGCCTCGGCGACGCCGCCCTGATCAAGGACAACCATGTGGCGGCCGCGGGATCGGTGGTCCGGGCATTGCGGGCGGTGCGCGAGGCCGCACCCGATCTGCCGTGCGAGGTCGAGGTCGACTCGCTGGAGCAACTCGACGAGGTGCTGGCCGAGAAGCCCGAGCTGATCCTGCTGGACAACTTCCCGGTGTGGCAGACGCAGATGGCGGTGCAGCGCAGGGACTCTCGCGCGCCGGGCGTTCTGCTGGAGTCGTCCGGCGGACTCAGCCTGGACACCGCGGCCACTTATGCCGCGACCGGTGTGGACTACCTGGCGGTGGGCGCGCTGACCCACTCGGTGCGGGTGCTCGACATCGGCTTGGACATGTAACGGTTCATGGCTCCTCGGGCGTGGCCGGCGTCCGGTTCACCCGCACCCTGATTCTCGGCAACCGCTTGCCCTGGGGGCGCTCGACGTCGTATTCCCAGGCCAGCCCCTGCCACAGCTGCCAGCCGCGCCAGCGCGCGAGCAGGCACAGCGCGGCGCCGGTGGCGGTCGCAGCCATCGTGCCGACAGGCGCGTGGCCGCTGTAGTTGAACAGCACCGCCACCACGCTGGCTAGGACGGCGCAGGTGGCGTACAGCGTGTTGCCGCCGAAGATCTGCGGGGTCCGTCGGATGGTCAGGTCGCGTAGCGCTCCGCCGCCGACGGCGGTGATGGTGCCCAGCAGTACCGCCGGCAGCCAGCCCAGGCCGACGTCCAGGGTCTTCTGCGCGCCCGCGGCGGCCCAGCAACCCAACGCCAGGGCGTCGATCACGGGGAAGGTCGCGCTCCAGACCCGATCGTGTATGGGCGCCAGGAAGGCCACGATCGCCCCGGCGACCGCGGTGATCACATACAGGTAGTCGGTCAGCGCGACCGGCGGGCCGTGCTGCAGCAGGGTGTCTCGGATGAGTCCGCCGCCCAGGCCGGACAAAATGGCCAACACGACGAATCCGACGGGATCCATCCGTTGCTCGCGCGCCACAATTCCACCGAGCAATGCGTTGGCGAAGACCCCCGTGAGGTCGATCGCCCGGAGAAACTCACCGACCGTGTAGATCACACTCCGCAACGTTAATCAGGGGTCTTTGTCAGCCTCTCAGCAACAACCGGGCCGCGGGTTTGGCGGCGTCGAGCGCGGCGGGATCGCCCGCGATCCGCGACAGGATCAGCGCTCCCTCGATCAACGAGATCACCGACAGGGCAACCCTTTCCGCCTCATCGGCGGACCAGCCCTCCGAGGTCAGGCGCTCCGCGATCGCTGCGCTCCAGCCGTTGAAGACGCGCGCCGAGGCCGCGCGTACCTCGGCGCTGGCGTGCACCGACTCGGTGGCGATCGGCTCGATGGGGCAGCCGTCGCGGTGGTCACCGGCCAGCCCGGCGATCAGCACGTCGATCCAGCGGTCGACGATGTCGGCCACCGAGCGGTCGGTGGCCAGGAATCTGCGTAGTAGTTGCTCGATGCCGGTGCCGGCGGTGTCGACGACCGCGGCCGCCAACTGTTGTTTGCCCTGCGGGAAGTGGTGATACAACGAGCCGGCCTTCACGCCGGCCTCGTCGAGGATCTGGTTGAGGCCGGTCGCGGCGTAGCCCTGGCGGCGGAAGAGGGTGGCGGCCTTCTCGATCAGGGCCGCGCGACTGCGATCGGGTCTCGGCATGGTCTTGACAATACTTGAGTGATCACTCAAGAATGCTGAGATGAAGCAGTTGATGTTCGAAGACGCCGGGCGATACGACTGGCGCGAGGTCCCGGAACCTGAGATCACCGCGCCGCAGCAGGCACTGGTCCGGCCCCTGGCGGTGGCCTGTTGTGATCTGGACGTCACGGTGTGCGAGGGACGGTTGCCCATGCCGCCGGGACACGCGGTCGGCCACGAGGGGCTGGCCGAGGTGGTCGCCGTCGGCGACGAGGTGAGCGGCGTCCGGATGGGCGACCGGGTGGTGGTGCCTTTTCAGATCAGCTGCGGGACGTGCCGCGAATGCCGCCGCGGGCTGACGGGTTCATGCGGCTCGATGCCTTTGATGGCGACCTACGGCATGGCCCCGATTTCCGGCCTGGACGGCGGCGGCTTCATGTCCGATCTGGTGCTGGTGCCCTACGCCGACGCGATGCTGGTCCAGGTTCCCGACCACTTCGATCCCATTGCGATCGCATCCCTGTCGGACAACATTCCCGACGGTTGGCGCGCCGTCGCCCCCTTTGTCCCCGAGCTGGCCAGCCTCGACGAGGTCGATCGCCGCGTCCTGGTGGTCGGTCGATTGTCGATCGGGCTGTATGCGGCCGCATTCGCGGCTGCGCTGGGGGCTCACGTCGACTACGTCGACACCGACGCGCAGCGGCTGGCGGCCGCCGAGAAGCTCGGGGCAGTGGTCCACGACCGGGAGAAGCCGGACAAATCCTGGGACCCGTACCCCGTCACCGTCCACACCTCCGTCGACCCGGCGCGACTTGCCTCGACGCTGCGCGCGACCTGGCCAGACGGTGTGTGTACCGATACCGGGGTCTTCTTCCAGCCCAAGGTCGAGATGCCGTTGTTGTCGATGTACACCCGCGGTGTGAGGTTCGTCACTGGGCGGGTGAACGCGCGTGCTGTCATCCCGCATGTGCTCGAGTTGCTGTCCGACGGATTGGACCTGGCGCCGGCCGTCGACCGGGTCGT
>NZ_DATJYB010000219.1:0-15368 GCF_035499775.1 Mycobacterium sp.
CTCACCACCACCAGCTCCACCATGGCGACCAGGGCCGATAGCCCTGACCCGGGGGACCCCAGCCACCATTGCCCCAACCAGGGTGCCCCCGGTAGCCGCCCCAGCCGCCGTGGCCCCAGTTGCCGCCGCCGCCCCAGCCGCTGCCGTGGCCCCAGTTGCCGCCGTGGCCGCCGCCGCCCCATCCGTGGCCGCCGCCGCCTCCGCCTCCGTGGCCGCCGCCGCCGTGGCCGCCGCCACCTGGGCTGTCAGGAAGAATGCCGGGGCCGCCGGGCCCAAAAGTCGCGAAAGTTGTAGCTGGTGCGGGTGCGGGAGCGGCCTGCGCCGCGGGAAGGCCGCCGAACAGTAGCGCTCCGGCCAGCGCACCGGCACCCACCGCACCTGCGGCCGCGCCGCGAACTGGACGCATCATCAGGGGAATCCTTTCAAGTCACTAGAGCAATTCCTAGGCAAACGATAATTTCCACCAAAACTAACGCTTCAAACATGAAATTATTCCGCACGTTACTACGACGAAGTCCGTTGGCCGGTGTAGTTTGCCCAATTTTGGCGTAGGTGCTGATTCACGGGTTTCAAAATTTGCGCAGATACTGAGGTCAGTATGAATCGGGCGCTATAAAAGAGCAGATCAAAGGCCGTCTACGATCCACTGAGGTCCGTATTTCATGCTGCTCAGTACATCAATATTTGCGTAGTTATATATGAGACTTCGGGAAGGATTAAGCCGAACGTAATTTTACCGATACGCCAAATTGGACTCGAAATTACTGACCCGAAGCCGTCCGCTCAGGCCGGCTCCGGTAGCTATGGCGATGACAAATATCCGCACCAGGCCTGTATACTGAAGTACTGATTTACTGGTTGGCAGCCGCAAAGGAAGATCGCCGCAGTGAACATCAACTCAGACCCCAACGCCGGGTCGTTCCGTCCGCACATGTCGGGCGGCGCCACGCCGTCCAGCGACGCGGCGCCAACCGAGCGCCTCGCCAACTTCCGGCCACCGCAACGGATAGTGAGCCAACCTGCCCGCAGCCAACGGACACGCCGGACCGTCGACCTGCCCGCCCCGACTCATCGAGCCCTCGACATCTGGCAGCGAGAAGCCGCCGACCGACTGGGCGTGGCCCGGGTGACCGGACAAGAGGTCCTTGCCGCACTCGTCGACCAACTGCTGACCGACCCCAAGCTCAGCGCTCAGATCACCCGCGCCATCCAAGCGCGCCGATAACCCCCGCGAGCCCAGCTAGTCGACTTCCATCTCACGCAGCTCGCGCTTGAGGATCTTGCCGGTCGGGTTGCGTGGCAGCTCTTCCAGGAAGATCACTTCCCGCGGCACCTTGTAGCGCGCCAGGTGGTCGCGCACGTAGTGCTTGACGGTGTCCTCGTCGAGTGACGCGTCGTCCTTCTTGACCACGAAGGCGCGCAGGCGGTGTCCCCACTCCTTGTCCTCGACACCGATAGCGGTGGCCTCCACCACGTCGGGATGCCCGCTGATCAGGTCCTCGACCTCGGCCGGGAACACGTTCTCACCGCCGGAGACGATCATCTCGTCGTCGCGGCCGCTCACGTACAACAGACCGTGCTCGTCGAAGTAGCCGACGTCGCCCGACGACATCAGGCCGTCGATGATCTGCTTGTGACCGCCGCCGGTGTAGCCCTCGAACGGGAAGGCGTTGCCGACGAAGATCCGCCCGACGTCGCCCTGCGGCACCTCGGTGCCGTTGTCGTCGAGGATCTTGACCTTCACGCCCTTGACGACCGGTCCCACCGTCGCGGCGTTCTTTTCCAGGTCCTTCGGGCCGGCGATGGTGGCGAACGCGATCTCGGTCGAGCCGTACATGTTGTAGATAACCGGTCCGACGTCCTTGAGCGCACGGTTCGCCAGCTCAGCGCCCAACTGCGAGCCGGACACGAAGATGATCTTCAGGCTGGACAGATCGGGCTTCTTGTCCATCTTTTCGAGCGCGTCGAGGATGCGTGACAGCATCACCGGCACCACGACCATGGCCGTCGCCTTGTGCTTTTCGATGTCCTCGAGCACCAGCGGCGGCTTGAACTTGCGACGCAGCAACAGCGTGGAGCCCAGGAACATCGCGATGGTGGCGTGCAGATAGCCGAGTGCGTGGAACATCGGGGCCGGCAACGAGGTCACCTCGTTGGCCTTGAACGGGACGTGCGACAGGATTCCGCCGACCGGCGCCAGGGTCGGCGGGGTGCTGCGGTTCGCCCCCTTCGGCGTGCCGGTCGTCCCACTGGTCAGGATGATGATCGACGCGTGCCGGCTCGCCTTCGGCGCGGGCGATTTGCTGCTGCGTGCGATCAGCTCGGCCAGCGTCTCGTCGTTGCTCCCGGACGGCTCGTCAGAATCGGGATTGACACCCAGCGCCCGCAGCTTGCCCAGCGGCGGCTCCGCTTTGCTGACGGCCTTGGTGTACTCGTCGTCATAGATGACTATCTTGGCGCCCTCGCGCTCGGCCACCTCTTTGATCTGCGGGCCGGAGAACTCACTGTTGAGCAGGATGATGCGGGCACCCGCCCGGGCAGCGCCGTAGTTGGCGACCATGAACCAGCGGTGGTTGCGCGCCAGGATCGCGACGCCGTCGCCACCGTTAACACCCTTGGCGATCAGGCCATTCGCGACCGCGTGGGCGGCTTCGTCGAGTTCTTTGTAGGTGAACTCGCCCTCTTCGTCGATGAGCGCCGCGCGGTTGGGATGGCGCCTGGCGTTCAGCGACGGCAGCATGCCGAACTCGCCCCACTTCTGGATGTCGGCGGCCATCGCGGCATAGTTCAGCGGCGACTCGAGTCGGAACGCGCCCGATTCGATGATCTTGCGCACATAGTGCAACTCAGATGCGCCGCGTTCGACGTATTGCTGGAGTTTGGCCGCGGCCTGCCCTGGCAGACCCATGAGGTTAGGCATGACCTCACCATATGTGACGCGGGTCGCAATGCGGCCAGAAAATTTGCGCAGAATTACCATGAACGCCATGACCGGTCCGGTGAAGCTGGAAGTGGCCGGGCGCGAAGTCACCGTCACCCATCCGGACAAGGTCATCTTCGAGCGCCACGACGGTCAAGGTCCCTACACCAAGCTCGACCTGGTCCGTTATTACCTGTCGGTCGGCGAAGGGGCGCTGCGGGGGGTAGCCGGGCGACCGATGATTCTGAAGCGCTTCGTCAAGGGCATCTCGGAGGAGGCGGTGTTCCAGAAGCGTGCCCCCGCGAACCGGCCGGACTGGGTGGACGTTGCCGAACTGCGCTACGCCTCGGGCACCTCGGCCAAGGAGGCGGTCATTCATGACGCCGTCGGGCTGGCGTGGGTGATCAACCTGGGTTGCGTCGACCTGAATCCGCATCCCGTGCTCGCCGACGACCTCGATCATCCCGACGAACTGCGGGTCGACCTGGATCCGATGCCCGGCGTCTCCTGGCGGCGGATCGTCGATGTGGCGCTGGTGGCCCGCGAGGTGCTCGAGGATTACGGGCTGGTCGCCTGGCCGAAGACGTCCGGGTCGCGCGGCTTTCACGTCTACGCCCGGATCGCCCCGCACTGGCGGTTCCCGCAGGTGCGGCTGGCCGCCCAGACCGTCGCGCGCGAGGTCGAGCGGCGGGTGCCCGACGCGGCCACCAGCCGCTGGTGGAAGGAAGAACGCGAGGGGGTGTTTGTCGACTTCAACCAGAACGCCAAAGACCGCACGGTGGCGTCGGCCTATTCGGTGCGGGCGACCCCGGACGCCCGGGTGTCGACGCCGCTGCATTGGGACGAGGTCGCCGACTGCCGCCCCGAGGCGTTCACCGTCGCCACCGTGCCCGCCCGGTTCACCGAAATGGGCGATCCGTGGGCAGGAATGAACACAGAAATCGGCGACCTGCATCGCCTGCTGATGCTGGCCGAAGAGATGGGTCCCCCGGAGAAGCCCCCGAAAGGGTCGGGCCGCCGGCAATCTGCCATGCCGCTGATCGAGATCGCCCGCACCAAAACCAGGGACGAGGCGATGGTCGCGCTGGACACGTGGCGCGAGCGCTATCCGGCCGTGGCCGATCGGCTGCAGCCGGCGGATGTCCTGGTCGACGGCATGCGCGGGCCGAGTTCGATCTGGTACCGGATCCGGATCAACCTGCAGCACGTACCCGCCGACCAGCGCCCGCCGCAGGAGGAGCTGCTCGCCGATTACAGCCCTTGGAAAAAAGGCGAGCAGGGCTACACGCCGAATCCGCGGCCGCGTAACTGACGGTTCCGCAGGTCACGCGTTACTCTCACGCTGTGCCACAGGGATGGAGTCGGCGGGGATTCTTCCAGCTCGTAGGGGCTGCGGGACTGGCCGCGGCCGGCTGTTCGTCACCCAAGCCCGCGCCGGGTGCACCCGGTGGCGGATCGGTGACGATCACCCACCTTTTCGGCCAGACCGTGATCAAAGAGCCGCCGAAGCGCGTGGTCAGCGCCGGCTACACCGAGCAAGACGACCTACTCGCGTTGGGCGTGGTGCCCATCGCCGTGACCAATTGGTGGGGCGATCAGCCATTCGCGGTCTGGCCCTGGGCGCAGCCCAAGCTCGGCGACGCAAAACCCACAATGCTGAACCTGGACAACGGAATTCCGGTCGACCAGATCGCCGGCCTGAAACCCGACCTGATCGTGGCCATCAATGCCGGCGTGGACGCCGACACGTATCAGAAGCTTTCGGCGATCGCCCCGACCATCCCGCAGTCCGGCGAGGACGCGTTCTTCGAGCCGTGGAAGGACCAGGCAACCGCGGTCGGCCAGGCCGTGTTTCAGCCCGACCAGATGAAGTCGCTGATCGACGCGGTCGACCAGAAGTTCGCCGCCGTGTCGCAAAAGAATCCGCAATGGAAGGGCAAGAAGGCATTGCTGATGCAAGGCCGGCTCTGGCGAGGCACGGTGGTCGCCACCCTGGCGGGCTGGCGTACCGACTTCCTGAACCAAATGGGTCTGGTCATCTCCGACAGCATCAAGCCCTTCGGCAGCGATCACCGCGCCGTCATACCGCGCGACCACATCAAAGAGGTGCTCGATTCCGCCGACGTGGTGATCTGGTCGACCGAGAGCCCGGACGACCAGAAGGCGCTGCTGGCCGACCCCGAGGTGGCGGGTTCGGCGGCGACCGCCCAGAACCGGCACATCTTCACGTCCAAGGATCTGGCCGGCGCGATCGCGTTCGCGTCGCCGCTGAGCTACCCGGCGGTAGCCGATCAACTGCCCCCGCTGATCGGCAAAATCCTGGGCTAATTGAGCGTTTGCTAAGGCACCTCTGGCAGTGCTCGAAAATCCATCGCCTGACCCTCGCCGACCCCCCGATTCCGGCGCTACCGTCGATACATGAGCGTGACGGATCTTCCAATGGACCTCGCAGCAGACCCCGCGCGTAACCTTGCGGTCCTCGATTACGGCGACCACGCGCTGATGCTGCAATGCGACGGCACCGCTGACGTATTGGCGTGGACGGCCGCCCTGCGCGAGGCGACGTTGCCCGGCGTCATCGACATCGTCCCGGCGGCGCGCACCGTGTTGCTGAAACTCGACAGCCCGCGCGACCAAGGGATCGTCCGTCAGCGAGTGCGCAAGCTGCGGGTCACCCACGAGCGGGCTTCGGCCAGTGAGTCCGATCGCAGCCCCGACGTGGTGATCGACGTGGTCTACGACGGCCCCGACCTCGCGGAGGTCGCCGGCCACACGGGGCTGAGCACCACACAGGTCATCCACGCGCACACCGCCACCCTGTGGCGAGTGGGATTCAGTGGGTTCGCACCAGGTTTCGCGTATCTGGTCGATGGTGACCCGCGATTGCGCGTGCCCCGCCGGTCGGAGCCACGGACGTCGGTGCCGAGCGGATCGGTCGGCCTGGCAGGCGAGTTCAGCGCGGTGTATCCCCGTCAGTCGCCGGGTGGCTGGCAGCTGATCGGCCGCACCGACGCCGTCCTGTGGGATCTCGAGCGACCCAACCCGGCGCTGCTGACGCAGGGCATGTGGGTTCAGTTCCGGGCAGCGTGAAGGAGCAAGCCGTGACAACTCTGGAAATCCTGCGCACCGGACCGCTGGCCGTGGTCCAGGACCTCGGTCGGGCTGGGCTGGCGCACCTCGGCGTCAGCCGGTCGGGCGCCGCCGACCGACGCTCGCACACGTTGGCCAACCGCCTGGTCGCCAACCCTGACGACCGCGCCACCATCGAGGTGACATTCGGTGGTTTCGCGGCCCGCGTCCGCGGCGGCGACGTCGACATCGCGATCACCGGCGCCGATACCGATCCGGCGGTAGACGGAAAAGTGTTTGGCACCAACAGCATTCAACATGTCCGGGACGGCCAGATGATCTCACTGGGTGCGCCGCACGTGGGGTTGCGGACGTATCTGGCGGTGCGCGGCGGGATTTCCGTTCAACCGGTGCTGGGATCGCGCAGTTACGACGTCATGTCGTCCATCGGCCCGTCGCCACTGCAAGCCGGAGATCAGCTGCCGGTCGGCGAACACTCCGACGACTATCCCGAACTCGACCAAGCCCCGGTGGCGGCCATCGCCGAACGCATGGTGGAACTGCTGGTGGTGCCCGGGCCGCGCGACGACTGGTTCGTCGATCCCGACGTCCTGGTGCACACGATCTGGATGGCCTCCGATCGCAGCGACCGGGTCGGGATGCGCCTGGTCGGCCGCCCGCTGCAATACCGCAATCCGGACCGTCAGCTGCCCAGCGAGGGTGCCACCCGCGGTGCAATCCAGGTGCCACCCAACGGCTTACCGGTGATCCTGGGGCCCGATCATCCGGTCACCGGCGGTTACCCGGTGGTGGGCGTGGTGATCGACGAGGACATCGACAAGGTCGCGCAGGTACGCCCCGGCCAGCATGTGCGGCTGCACTGGGCACGGCCCCGGCCGTCGCGGGAAGGTATCCGGTAACGCAAAGCCGGTAGGCAAGCATGTCGCCTACACAGGTACACACCGCCCGCCTGGTGCATACCGCGGATCTCGACACCGAGGCGCGCGAGGGCGTCCGCCGGATGGTCACCGACGCGTTCGCCGGTGACTTCACCGAAACCGACTGGGAGCACACGCTGGGTGGCATGCACGCCATGATCTGCCGTCACGGCGCGATCATCGCGCACGCCGCGGTGGTCCAGCGGCGACTCTTCTACCGTGGCGACGCACTGCGCTGTGGTTACGTCGAAGGTGTTGCGGTGCGCGAGGATTGGCGCGGCAGGGGGCTGGTGAGCGCGCTGCTGGACGCGGTCGAGCAGGTGATGCGCGGTGCCTACCAGCTCGGGGCCCTGAGTTCCTCGGCCCGTGCTCGCAGGCTGTACACGTCACGCGGCTGGTTGCCCTGGCACGGCCCGACGTCGGTGCTGGCCCCCACCGGTCCGGTCCGCACACCCGACGACGACGGATCGGTGTTCGTCTTGCCGGTCGGGATCAGCCTGGACGCCTCGGCGGACCTGATGTGCGATTGGCGCGCAGGCGACGTGTGGTGACCTGCTAGCGATTGTGGTGTACGCCACACGGATTGACTGACGCTCACACCGTGCGCCCCGGGCCGGTGAGCGGAATTTCACGCCCGGGTCACCGTCGGCGGCGCAGAGGGCAACAAAGGATTCCTAGCGTGCTCGCCATGAACCGTTCGCACATCCTGTTGGACTGGGACCCGGAAGACACGGCGGCCTGGGAAGCCGGCAACAAGAAGATCGCCCGCCGCAACCTGATCTGGTCAGTGGCCGCCGAACACGTCGGGTTCTCGATCTGGTCCATCTGGTCGGTGATGGTGCTGTTCATGCCGACGTCCGTGTACGGCCTTTCCGCTGGAGACAAGTTCCTGCTGGGCGCGACCGCGACCCTGGTCGGAGGTTGCCTACGGTTCCCCTACACGTTTGCCACCGCGAAGTTCGGCGGGCGCAACTGGACCATATTCTCCGCGGTGGTGCTGTTGATCCCCACCATCGGCACACTGTTGCTGCTGGCCAATCCCGGCCTGCCGTTGTGGCCGTACCTGCTCTGCGCGGCGCTGGCCGGTCTCGGTGGCGGCAACTTCGCCTCGTCCATGACGAACATCAACGCGTTCTATCCGCAGCGACTCAAAGGTTCTGCGCTGGCGCTCAACGCCGGCGGCGGCAACCTCGGGGTGCCGGTGATCCAGCTGGTCGGCCTGCTGGTGATCGCGACCGTCGGCAACCGGCAGCCGTACTGGGTGTGCGCCATGTATCTGGTGTTGCTGGCGATCGCCGGAATCGGTGCGGCGCTGTTCATGGACAACCTGCCGCAGTACCGCATCGAGATGAGCACCATGCGGGCAGTGCTGTCCGAGCCGCACGCCTGGGTGGTCGCGCTGCTCTACATCGGCACCTTCGGATCCTTCATCGGGTTCTCATTCGCATTCGGCCAGGTGCTGCAGATCAACTTCATTGCCGGCGGCCAAAATACGGCGCAGGCTTCGCTACATGCCGCCCAGATCGCCTTTCTGGGACCGCTATTGGGCTCGCTGTCCCGCGTGTACGGCGGCAAGCTTGCCGACCGGATCGGCGGCGGGCGGGTCACCTTCGCCGTCTTCGGGCTGATGATGGTCGCCGCCGGGATACTAGTCAGCGCAAGCACTTTAGGCCACCGTGGTGCCGGCCCGGCGCCCGTGGCAATGATGGTCGGCTACGTGATCGGTTTCGTCGCTCTGTTCATCTTGTCCGGCATCGGCAATGGGTCGGTGTACAAGATGATTCCGTCGATCTTCGAGGCACGCAGCCACTTTCTGCAAGTCAGTGAATCCGAACGGCGGCAATGGTCACGGTCCATGTCCGGCGCTCTGATCGGACTTGCCGGGGCGGTCGGCGCGCTGGGCGGTGTGGGTGTCAATCTGGCTTTGCGGCAGTCCTATCTCAGCAGCGGCACTGCGACAGCCGCGTTCTGGGCCTTCGCGTTGTTCTACGTGGCCGCCGCGGTGTTGACGTGGGCGATATATGTGCGCCGGCCGCTGCGGACCGCGGTGCGCTCCGTGCCCGGGTCCGCTTCGGCTGTGGAGCTGGCTTACGTTTAGGCCCAAATGTATTCCAGCTCACACGGATTCCTGGCCCTCAGCGACTTACCAGATAACTGGGATTCAACTCTAAGGCGATATCGGGCGTCTCGAGTTGACGGGCCCGCGACCCCGGTGTGAGCATCGAAACAAACAGCGGCGCATGCCTCTTCATTGTGAGGCTCCCACATGGCTTCGGGATGCGCGAGTGGTGGGACGGCTCGAAGAAAGAGGTTGGTTGATGCATGCCACGTTGCGAGACTTCAATCCCGAAGACACCGCGGCCTGGGAGGCGGGCAACAAGAGGATCGCCCGCCGCAATCTGATCTGCACGGTCGCGGGTGACCATGTCGCCTTTTCGATCTGGAGTCTCTGGTCGGTGATGGCGCTGTTCATGCCGGCATCCGTCTATGGCTTCTCCGCCGGCGACAAACTGCTGCTGGGCGCTGTTGCCACCCTGGTCGGCGGCGGCGCGCGGGTCCCCTACACCTTGGGCGTCGCCCGGTTCGGCGGGCGCAATTGGACAACGTTCTCGGCGTTCGTGCTGCTGATCCCGACCGCCGGCACCATCGTGCTGCTGGCCAACCCCGGTCTGCCGCTGTGGCCCTACGTGTTGTGCGCGGCGTTGACCGGACTGGGCGGCGGCAACTACGCGGCGTCGCTGGCCAACGTCAACGCCTTCTACCCGCAACGGCTCAAGGGGGCCGCGCTGGCGATCAACGCCGGCGGCGGCAACCTCGGCGTTGCGGTGATCCAATTGGTCGGCCTGCTGGTGCTGGCCACCGCGGGACACCAAGCACCGTACTGGGTTTGCGCGATCTACCTGGTACTGCTGGCGATCGTCGGTATCGCGGCCGCCCTGTTCATGGACAACCTCGACCACCGCATCGAGGTCAGCCACCTGCGCGAGATCTTGTTCGACCGCGATACCTGGGCAATCTCGCTGCTTTACGTCTGCACGTTCGGCTCCTGGATCGGGTTTTCCTTCGCTTTCGGCCAGGTGATGCAACTCAACTTCCTGGCCAATGGAGAGACCGCCAAGCACGCATCGCTGCACGCAGCCCAGATCGCCTTCATTGGGCCGGCATTGGGTTCCCTGGCCCGGATGTACGGGGGGCGGCTGGCCGATCGCCTGAGCGGCAGTCGAGTCACCCTTTTCGTGCTGGCCGGCATGATCGCCGGCGCCGGGTTGCTGGTCGCCATCAGCACCCATGCCGAGCACCGGGCCGCTGCCACCGGCACCACCATGCTCGGCTACGTAGCCGGTTTCATGGCTCTGTTCGTCCTGTCCGGCATGGGCAACGGATCTGTGTTCAAACTGATCCCGGCGGTCTTCGACGCACGCAGTCGCTCGCTCGATGTCACCGAAGAGGAGCGCCGCCATTGGTCGCGCACGATGGCCGGAGCACTGATCGGCATCTGCTCGGCGGTCGGCGCACTCGGCGGTGTCGGAATCAACATGGCGCTGCGCGAGTCCTACGTCAGGAGTGGCACCGGGACTGCGGCGTATTGGCTGTTCATGGCTTCGTACGTCGCCGCCGCGATCCTGACCTGGATGATGTACGCGCGCCGACCGGCCTCAGCCGCGGGCATCGCCGGATCGGAACGTGAACGAGAGCTCACGGGCGTATGAGTTCGAGTGTGATCCAGGCCCCATCAAGGGCAATGCCGCAGCAATTGCTCGGTAACGCAACCGAAATCAAACGGGCATACACAGTTCATATGGGCCGGCCAGACTCCCCGCCGCTGACCGGTTACCGCATTGCGGTGACCTCAGCCCGGCGCGCCGAGGAGCTGTGCGCACTGCTGCACCGCCAGGGCGCGGAGGTCTGCAGCGCCCCGGCTATCAACATGATCGCCTTGCCCGACGACGACGAGTTGCACCGCAATACCGAGGCGCTGATCGCCGAGCCGCCCGACATTCTGATAGCGCACACCGGCATCGGCTTTCGCGGCTGGGTCGCCGCAGCCGAGGGGTGGGGGCTGGCCACCCAACTCATGGAGTCGCTGTCGTCGGCCCGGATCGTGTCCCGTGGGCCGAAGGCAACCGGGGCGCTGCGCGCCGCCGGCCTGCATGAGGAGTGGTCCCCGGAATCCGAATCTTCGCAGGAAGTGCTGGAATACCTACTCAAATCGGATCTCTCCGGTGCTCGCATCGGTGTCCAGCTGCACGGTGCCACCGACGCATGGGACCCGTTTCCGGAATTTCTCGGCGGATTGCGTTATGCGGGCGCCGAAGTGGTGCCGATCCGGGTGTACCGCTGGAAATCAACGCCATTGGGCGGCGACTTCGACCAACTGGTCACCGGGATCGCACGGCGGCAATTCGATGCGGTCAGCTTCACCTCGGCGCCTGCGGCGGCCGCGGTCCTGGAACGCAGCCGCGAGCTGAATATCGAGGAGCAGCTGCTGGAGGCGTTGCGCACCGGCGTGCACGCGATGTGCGTCGGCCCGGTAACCTCCCGGCCGCTGATCCGCAAGGGCGTCCCCACGTCATCCCCCGCGCGAATGCGGTTGGGCGCCTTGGCCCGGCACATTGCCGAGGAGTTGCCGGTGTTGGGGTCGTGCACCGTTCATGTCGCAGGTCACGCGGTTGATCTCCGGGGAACCTGTGTGCTGGTGGACGGCTCGGTCAAGTCGCTGTCGCCGTCCGGGATGGCGATATTGCGTGCCCTGGCGAAGCGTCCCGGTGACGTCGTGACACGCAGCGATCTGCTGCGGGTGCTGCCGGGCAACGGCAACGACACCCACGCCGTGGACACCGCCGTGTTGCGGCTGCGAACGGCCTTGGGCGACAAAAACATTGTCGCGACAGTGGTCAAACGTGGCTATCGGCTCGCCATCGACGCCCCGACGGACGCCGCATGAGTCTGATCCTGGTGGCGCACGGCACCCGTAGACCGGGCGGTGTCGCGATGATCGGCGATCTTGCCGCACAGGTGAGTACGCTCCTCGGCGGCAGGATCCAGGTGGCGTTCGTCGACGTATTGGGACCCACACCCAGCGAGGTGCTGTCGTCCTGTGCGACACGACCTGCCATCGTGGTGCCGGCGTTCCTGTCCCGCGGATATCACGTCCGCACCGATCTGCCCGCCCACGTCGGAGCCAGCGGCCACCCCCATGTCACGGTCACCCCCGCTTTAGGGCCGAGCCGGGAGATCGCCGTGCTCCTCGCCGAACAACTCGTGAAATCCGGCTGGCTTCCCGGTGATTCGGTGATCCTGGCGGCGGCGGGCACTTCCGATCCGACGGCGCGCGCCGACCTGCGCACCGCCGCGGCGCTGCTCTCCTCGCTCACCGGATCACGAGTTGACCTGGGATTCGCGGCTACCGGCTATCCCGACATCCGCACGGCTGTGACCGACGCCCGCCGACGGGGCGCGAATCGCGTCGTGGTCGCCTCCTATCTGCTGGCCGACGGTCTATTTCAGGAACGTCTGCATGCCTGCCGCGCCGATCTGGTGACGCAACCGCTGGGTACCCATCCGGGCTTGGCACGGCTGGTTGCGAACCGATTCCGCAGCGCCGCGCGGCACCGATCCGGCGTTCGCCGACACCACCCGCTACCGAATTGCGTGGACCACGCGGCATTGCTGCCCAGCCACGCCGACGTCGGTAACACTTGATCTTTGATCCCATAGCGGCGATCCTGACAACATGTCCCGTCGCGAAGAGCCAGCGCGTGGGCTCCTCGACCCGGTGGCGAAGATGCTGCGTTTACCGTTCGGCACACCGGAGTTCATCGACCGGATCTTCACCGGCGGAGTGAATCAGGTCGGACGCACCACGTTGTACATGCTGATCACCACGTGGGACGCGGCCGGTGGTGGCCCGTTCGCGGCGAGCGCGATCGCGTCGACCGGGTTGGCCAAGACGGCGGAAATCGTGCAGTCGATGTTCATCGGACCGGTCTTCAACCCGCTGCTGAAGATGCTGGGGGCGGACAAGGTCGCCATCCGGGCGTCGTTGTGCGCTTCTCAGCTCGTCGGTTTGGGCATCATGCGCTACGGGGTCCATTCCGAGCCGATGCACTCGATGACGGTCGAACAACTCGTCGACACCATCGGCCCTACTCTGCAGCGCTACCTGGTCGGCGAACTCCACCTGTGACTTAGGCGGCCAACCGGGCGATCTGGATGTGGCCCGCGGCTGTCATCCGCACGGGGTACACCGGCACCGACACCCTCGGGTCGTCCAGGCAACTACCGTCTTCGAGAGCGAAAGCCTGCTTCAGGATCGGTGATTGGACGGTGGCGCGGCCTGCCCGATCCCCGACGATCCCGCGGGACAGCACGGCCGCCCCGGAGAACGGATCGACATTGCCGACCGCGTGCACCGTCCCGTCGTCCAGCCGGAACAGCGCAGCCTGGCTACCGTCGTCGAGCAGCACACCGACGCCGCGACCCGGAATGAGGTGGTCGTAGTCGCAGGCGGTCGTCCACACCTGAATGTCGTTGATTAGGGTCATGGTTCCTCCCTCACGAGTTCCGTACACGCGGAATGCCAATAGGCACAGGCACTTTGCGCCCGGAACGCTCGGTGAATGTCACCGTCTCGTCGACGGTGTCCGGGGCGTTGACGAAGGAGACGAACCGCGACAGCTTGTCCGGATCCTCCAGCACGCCTTTCCATTCGCACTTGTAGTTCTCTACATGCCGGCCGACCGCGGCCTCGAATTCGGCGGCCAGGCCCAGCGAGTCTTCGCACACGACCTCACGCACGTGGTCGAGCCCAAGCGACTCCACCCACGGCGCGGTGCGTTGCAGCCGGTCGGCCGTGCGGATGTAGTACATCAGAAACCGGTCGATGTAGCGGACCAGCGTTTCGGTGTCCAGGTCGCCGGCCAGCAGCTGAGCGTGCTTGGGGGTCATCCCCCCGTTGCCGCCGACGTAGAGGTTCCAGCCCTGCTCGGTGGCGATGACGCCGACGTCCTTGCCGCGCGCCTCGGCGCACTCGCGCGCACAGCCCGAGACTCCCAGCTTGATCTTGTGCGGCGCGCGCAATCCGCGATAGCGCAATTCCAGGTCGATGGCCAGCTGCACCGAATCTTGTTGGCCGTAGCGGCACCAGTCGCTGCCCACGCAGCTCTTCACGGTGCGCAATGCCTTGCCGTAGGCATGGCCTGATTCCATGCCGGCGTCGACCAGTCGCTTCCAGATCAGCGGCAGCTGATCCACCCGTGCACCGAACATGTCGATCCGCTGCCCGCCGGTGATCTTGGTGTATAGCCCGAAGTCCTGCGCGATCTGACCGATCAAGATCAGGTGTTCGGGCTTGATGTCGCCGCCGGGGACCCGCGGCACCACCGAATAACTGCCGTTCTTTTGGATGTTGGCCAGGAAGTGGTCGTTGGAATCCTGCAGCGACGCTTGCTCGCCGTCCAGGATGTGGTCGGAACCGGTCGAGGCGAGAATGGACGCGACGACGGGCTTGCAGATGTCGCAACCCTTTCCGTGGCCGAAGCGGTCCAGCAGCCCGGAGAAAGTGCGGATTTCGGTGGCCGAGATGATCTGGAAGAGCTCGGCCCTCGACTGGCTGAAGTGCTCGCACAGCGCCTTGGACTGTTCCACGCCCTCGGCTTCCAGCAGCTGTTTGAGCAACGGCACACAAGACCCGCACGACGTGCCGGCCGCGGTGCAGGCCTTCAGCGCGGGAACATCGCCGCACCCGTCGGCGATTGCGCATTTCAGATCGCCCTTGGTGACGTTGTTGCAGGAACAGATCTGCGCCGAATCCGGTAGTGCCCCAACACCCAGAGCGCCGGCACCCGAGCCGGCCGGCGCGATCAGCGCCAGCGGATCCCCGGGCAGCTCGCCGCCCACCATGGGCCGCAGCACCCCGTACGAGGAGGCATCGCCGACCAGCACGCCGCCGAGCAGGGTCTTGGCGTCGTCGGAGAGCACCAGTTTTGCGTACGTGCGCTTCACCGCGTCGTTGACGACGACCTCGAGGCAGTGCTCCGTGGTCCCCATCGCGTCACCGAAGCTGGCGACGTCGACGCCCAGCAGTTTGAGCTTCGTCGAGAGGTCGGCTTCGGGAAACTCCGCGGCGCCGTCCAGCAGCCGGTCCGCCACCACTTCTGCGCTGGTGTAGCCGGGTCCGACCAAGCCGTAGCAGCGGCCCTCGATCGCGGCGACCTCGCCGACCGCGTAGATGTCAGGATCGCTTGTCTGACAAGACAAATCGGTGAGCACGCCGCCCCGGTCGGCGATGGTCAGCCCGGCTGCCCGGGCCAGCTCGTCGCGCGGCCGGACACCGGCCGCGAAGACCACCACGCCGGCGTCGATGACGTCGCCACCGGTCAGCCGCACCCGGACATGCGAATCCGCAATGGATTCAATCGATTCGGTGCCCACACCAACGT
>NZ_DATJYB010000220.1:0-13343 GCF_035499775.1 Mycobacterium sp.
CGCGGCGATCAGCTCGTCGTCCGTCAGCCCCGGCCGTGCCACACCCGGCACCACCGGGACGTCGAAGGCGGCGACGGCGTTCTTGGCGGTGATCTTGTCGCCCATCACCTCTATCGCGCGCGCCGGCGGTCCGAGGAACACCACACCGGCCTGTTCACACGCGGCGGCGAAATCGGCGTTCTCGGAAAGGAATCCGTAGCCGGGGTGGATCGCCTGCGCGCCGGTGCGCACCGCGGCGTCGACGACCTTGTCAATCGCGAGGTAACTCTCCCGGGCCGCGGCGGGTCCCAGCCGCACGGCCGTGTCCGCCTCGAGGACGTGCCGCGCCCCGGCGTCGGGGTCGCTGTAGACGGCCACCGACCGGATGCCCAGCCGGCGCAGAGTCCGGATCACCCGCACCGCGATCTCGCCGCGGTTGGCCACTAATACCGTGTCGAACATCGCGTCACATCCGGAATACGCCGTAGGAGACCGGTTCCATCGGGGCGTGGGCGCACACCGAAAGAGCAAGCCCGACAACTGTTCTGGTGTCGGCCGGATCGATGATGCCGTCGTCCCACAGGCGGGCGGTCGAATAGTAGGGGTTGCCCTGGTCCTCGTACTGCTCCCGGATCGGCGCCTTGAACGCCTCCTCGTCGTCGGGCGACCAGGGCTTACCGGCCGCGGACAGCTGCTCGCCACGCACGGTGGCCAGCACCGACGCCGCCTGCTCGCCACCCATCACCGAGATCCGCGCATTCGGCCACATCCACAGGAAGCGCGGCGAGTAGGCCCGTCCGCACATCGAATAGTTGCCCGCACCATAGGATCCGCCGATCACCACGGTCAGCTTGGGCACCCGGGCACAGGCCACGGCAGTGACCATTTTGGCGCCGTTCTTGGCGATGCCGCCGGCCTCGTAGTCGCGACCGACCATGAAGCCGGCGATATTCTGCAGGAACAACAGCGGGATCTTGCGCTTGTCGCACAGCTCGATGAAATGGGTGCCTTTCAAAGCGGATTCGCTGAACAGCACACCGTTGTTGGCGATGATCCCGACGGGATGGCCGTGGATGCGCGCGAAGGCGGTCACCAGCGTTTTGCCGTAATTGGTCTTGAACTCGCTGAATTCGCCGCCGTCGACCAGCCGCACCACGACGTCGTGCACGTCGTAGGGCACCCGAGGATCCGGCGGCACGACATCGTAGAGCTCGGTCTGCGCGTGCTTGGGCGGCACCGAACGCCCCACGTCCCACTGAGCGGGGTCGCGGGGGCCGAAAGTGGCCGCGATCGAGCGCACGATGCGCAGGGCGTGCTCGTCGTCGTCGGCGAGGTGATCGGTGACGCCGGACACCCGCGAGTGCAGGTCTCCGCCGCCGAGTTCCTCGGCCGTGACGATCTCGCCGGTGGCGGCCTTGACCAGCGGCGGACCGCCGAGGAAGATCGTGCCCTGCTCGCGGACGATGACGGCCTCGTCGCTCATCGCCGGCACGTAGGCCCCGCCCGCAGTGCACGAGCCGAGCACCGCCGCCACCTGAGGAATTCCCTTGGCGCTCAGGGTCGCCTGGTTGTAGAAGATTCGCCCGAAATGCTCGCGGTCGGGGAACACCTCGTCCTGGCGCGGCAGGAAGGCGCCGCCGGAGTCGACCAGGTAGATGCAGGGCAACCGATTCTGCAGCGCGACTTCCTGCGCACGCAGATGCTTCTTGACCGTCATCGGGTAGTAGGTGCCGCCCTTGACCGTCGCGTCGTTGGCGACGATCACGCATTCACGCCCGGATACCCGGCCGATCCCGGTGATGATGCCGGCTCCGGGCGACTCGTCGCCGTACATCCCGCCGGCGGCCAGCGGGGCCAGCTCGAGGAACGGACTGCCCGGATCGAGCAGCCGGTCGACCCGTTCGCGGGGCAGCAGCTTGCCCCGGCTGACGTGACGTTCCCGCGCGCGCTCGTTACCGCCCAGAGCCGCCGCCGCGAGCTTGTCGTTTAGCTCCTGAAGGAGCCTGCGGTGCTCGTCGGCGAACGACGGTGCAGCCGTTACGGTCGTCACGGCGCGGCCACTCGAATCGTAAGGGGCGGCTGCGTTTTCGCGACCACCTCGTCGACGGACACGTCGGGTGCGGTCTCGATCAGGTGCAGACCGTCGTCGCAGACGTCGATGACCGCGAGCTCGGTGACGATGCGATTCACGCAGCCCACACCGGTCAGCGGCAGCGTGCACCGTTCCAGGATCTTCGGGCTGCCGTCTTTGGCCGCGTGCTCCATCATCACGATCACCTTGCGGGCGCCGTGCACCAGGTCCATCGCGCCGCCCATGCCCTTGACCATCTTGCCGGGGATCATCCAGTTGGCCAGGTCGCCGGTGACCGAAACCTGCATGGCGCCAAGCACGGCCACGTCCAGATGCCCGCCGCGGATGATTCCGAACGAGGTCGACGAACCGAAGAACGCGGCGCCCGGCAGCGTGGTGACGGTCTCCTTGCCCGCGTTGATCAGATCGGCGTCGAGGTCCTCGCGTCTCGGGTACGGACCGACGCCGAGGATCCCGTTCTCCGAATGCAAGACGACATGGATGCCGTCGGGCAGGTGGTTGGGGATCAGGGTGGGCATTCCGATGCCGAGGTTGACGTACTGGCCGTCCTCGAAGTCCGCCGCCACCCGGGCCGCCATGCCTTCTCTGGTCCAGCTCATTTGGCGCCACTCCTTCTCATCGCTGCCGGCCCGGACGTGCGGCTGGCCGCCCACTCGACGCCGAATGTGCGGCTGGCGTCACGCTCGGCAACAGAGGGCCCGCTCATGACCGCACTGTCTCTTTCTCGATTCGCTTCACGGAATCGGGCACGTGTACGACCCGCTGCACGAACACGCCCGGCGTGTGCACCGTGGCGGGATCGATCTCTCCGGGCTCGACGAGATGTTCGACCTCGGCGATCGTGATGCGCCCGGCCGGGGCGCACTCCGGGTTGAAGTTGCCCGCGGCGTAGCGGTACACCAGGTTGCCGTGCCGGTCGCCCTTCCACGCATGCACCAGCGCGAAGTCGGTGCGGATCCCCCGCTCCAGAACATAGGTGACGCCGTCGAACTCGCGGACCTCCTTCGGGGGCGACATCACCGCCACGGCTCCCGACGCGTCGTAGCGCCACGGCAGTCCGCCGTCGGCGATCTGGGTGCCGACGCCGGCCGGCGTGTAGAAGGCCGGTATGCCCATGCCGCCGGCGCGCAGCCGCTCCGCCAGGGTGCCCTGCGGGGTCAGTTCCACCTCGAGCTCACCGGACAGGAACTGACGGGCGAATTCCTTGTTCTCGCCCACATACGACGAGACAGTTCGGCGAATTCGCTTGTGCTGCAACAGCACTCCCAGCCCCACCCCGTCGACGCCACAGTTGTTCGACACCGTCTCGAGGTCGGTGACGCCGCTCTCGGCGAGCGCGGCGATCAGTGCTTCCGGAATGCCGCACAGCCCGAATCCTCCGACTGCCAACGACGACCCGTCGGTTATGTCTGCTACCGCCTCCGCGGCGGTAGCCACCACCTTGTCCATTACCGCAGCGCCTCCAATTTCAGTTAATCTTCATTAACTGGGCCTGAGAATACCATCGCCCGCGCGGTGCGTCCAGGGACCTCCACGTCGCATGCGGTCGCTCAGTCCCTGCCACGCAGGAATTCGATTGCCCGCTCCCGCATCTCGACCTTGCGGACCTTGCCGGTGACGGTCATCGGGAATTCGTCGACGACCCACAGGTACCGCGGGATTTTGAAATGCGCGATCTGGCCCGTACAGAAGTCGCGCAACGCCTCCACGGTCAGCCCGCCGGCCGCGTCGCGCAGCTTGACCACCGCCATCAGCTCCTCGCCGTAGCGCGCGTCGGGCACCCCGATGACCTGGGCGTCGACGATATCCGGATGCGTGTAGAGGAATTCCTCGATCTCGCGCGGCGAGATGTTCTCGCCACCGCGGATGACGATGTCCTTGATCCGGCCCATGATCTGCACGTAGCCGCACCCGTCCATGGCGGCGAGGTCCCCGGTGTGCATCCAGCCCTCGTCGTCGACGACTTCGGCTGTCTTGCCCGGGTCATTCCAATAGCCGGCCATCACCGAGTAGCCGCGGGTGCAGAATTCTCCGGCCGCGCCGCGGGGCACGGTCTCGCCGGTGCCCGGGTCGATCACCTTGATCTCCAGATGAGGACCCACCCGGCCGACGGTGCCGACGCGACGCGCCAGCGAGTCGTCGCTGCGGGTCTGACAGGAGACCGGGCTCGTTTCTGTCATGCCGTAGCAGATGGAGATGCCCGCCATGTGCATGTGCTCGATCACCTTGCGCATCACCTCGACCGGGCACGACGAGCCCGCCATGATCCCGGTGCGCAGGCTGCCCAGCCGGTAGTCGGCGAACTCCGGCAGGCCGAGCTCGGCGATGAACATCGTCGGCACCCCGTAGAGGCTGGTGCACCGCTCGGCCTGCACCGCCCGCAGCGTGGCGGCAGGTTCAAAGCCGGGAGCCGGGATCACCATGCAGGCACCGTGGCTGGTGGCCGCCAGATTGCCCATCACCATGCCGAAGCAGTGATAGAAGGGCACCGGGATGCAGATCCGGTCCTGCGCGGTGTACTCGATTAGCTCGCCCACCAGGTATCCGTTGTTGAGGATATTGCGGTGGCTCAGGGTGGCGCCCTTCGGGGATCCCGTTGTGCCAGAAGTGTATTGGATGTTGATGGGGTCGCGGCTGTCCAGGGTCGCCGCGATATCCCCCAGTGCGGTCAGATCGGCCGCGGTCGTCGTCAGCGCTGCCCAGCGATCGCCCTCCACGAGCACCACGTCGGCCAGTTCCGGGCAGTGCGGAGCGACCTCGGCCAGCATCGCGGCGTAGTCGGTGGTCTTGAAACTCGGGGCGGCGATCACCATCGTCACCCCGGATTGCCTTAGCGCATACTCCAATTCGCGGGTGCGGTAAGCGGGGTTGATGGTTACCAGAATCGCGCCGATCTCCGCCGTCGCGTACTGGACGAGCACCCACTCCCACCGGTTCGGCGCCCAGATGCCGACCCGATCGCCGCGGCCGATGCCCGCGCGCAGCAGTCCGGTGGCCAGGCAGCGCACATCGGCGAGCAGCTCGGCGTAGGTCCACCGGCGTCCCGCACAGACGTCGACGAGTGCGTCGCGGTGCGCGTATTCGGTAGCGGTATCAGCGAAGTTGGCGCCGATGGTCGTCTCGAGCAGAGGAGGTCGGCTCGGGCCCCGGTCGTACGACGGCGTGTCGCGGTCTACGGGTCCTGCGGCTGCCACGGTTCCTCCGCCTGGCGCTTGCCGTGCGACAAACTTGAGTTAATTGCACGTAACTCGTGCTACGTTAGTGACGATTAACCGAAGTGTCCAGGACGAGTTGGACGGAGGTCCGTCGTGACAGCGTCCGCTCAGGACGGCCAGCCCGGCCAAGGTGAAGCCCCAAATCGGCGCAGCCAGTTGAAGTCCGACCGGCGCTTACAGCTGCTGTCGGCCGCCGAACGACTGTTCGCCGAACGCGGTTTCCTCGCCGTGCGACTGGAAGACATAGGCGCCGCCGCCGGCGTCAGCGGTCCGGCCATCTACCGGCACTTCCCCAACAAGGAATCGCTGCTGGTCGAGCTGCTGGTCGGGATCAGCGCCCGGCTACTCGCCGGTGCCCGCGACGTGACGGGCGGTACCTCTGAGGCTGCCACGGCACTCGACGGGCTGATCGATTTTCATCTCGACTTTGCGCTGAACGAACCGGACCTCATCCGGATCCAGGACCGCGACCTCGCACACCTACCCGCGGCGGCTCAGCGTCAGGTGCGCAAAGCTCAGCGGCAGTATGTGGAGATCTGGGTGGGAGTGCTGCGCGAGTTGAACCCCGAGCTGGCCGAAGCCGATGCCCGGCTGATGGCGCACGCCGCGTTCGGACTGCTGAACTCGACGCCGCACAGTATGAAGTCAGCCGAGACGAAACCGGCCCGCGCACTCCGTTCACGCACCGTCATGCGGGCGATGACAGTGGCGGCGCTGACGGCCGGCGATCGGTAGGTCCGGCGCGCCAGCAGGCGTGCTCGTCCAGCGAAAACGCACCAAGGCGGCTGGCGCAGGTACCCTGCAATCCATGAGGTGGACATGAACGATCCACGTCGAACGCAGCGGTTGAGTCCCCCTCTATCGGGCTCTGGAGAATACGAACCCCAAATTCCGCCGCACGTCGACCCTGCCTACGCCGACGAGGCGCCATATGCGGCGACCTACGCCGGTCCGCCTCCGCAGTGGGCCCCCAATCCCAACGAGTCGCACCCGACCCTTCAGTTACCCGCGTACTGGCAGGAAGAGCAAGCGCGGTCGGAGGGACGCCCGCGCGCAGAGACAGGTCCCCCGCCGGAAGGCCCGAAATCGCCGCGTTGGCTGTGGATCTTGACCGTTGTGGCGGTGCTGCTGGCCGTCGCCCTGGTCATCGCGCTGGTACTCACCAACGGCGGGCCCAAAACCGAGACCGCCGTCCCGCCGCTGCCGGGCATGCCGGAGTCGAGTTCGACAACCCCGTCCCAGTCGCCGGCGCCGACGACGACGCGCCGTCCCCGGCTGCCGCTCCCGCTCCCACCACCGCCCACCCGCTCCGGCACACCCACCGCGACGACTGAACCGGGCGCGATGCAGAGTGTTGTCTACAACGTCAGCGGTGACGGCCGCGCGATCAGCATCACCTGGATGGACACCGGCGACGTGATACAGACCGAATTCAACGTGGCGCTGCCGTGGAGCAAAGAGGTCAGCCTGTCAAAGTCGGCCCTTCATCCGGCGAGCGTCACGATCATCAACATCGGCCACAATGTCACCTGCTCGCTCACGGTCGACGGGGTGCAGATACGCCAGCGCGTCGGGGTGGGTCTGACGATCTGCAACGCCCCGCCGAACTAGGGCTGCTCGACCACGGCAACGCGGCGGGGTGGGACACGGACCATCATCATCGCCAGGATGCCGGCGATCAATACCAGCGAGATACCGCCCAGGCCGGCACGCACGGCGCCGAACGCGTCGACGAACACGGAGAACAGCCACGGCGCCAGGAACGCCACCGCGCGCCCCGTCATCGTGTACAGACCGAAGGCCACCCCCTCCTTGCCTTCGCTCGCCATGTGCAGCAATACGGCGCGCGAGGACGACTGCGCCGGTCCGATGAACAGGCACAGCAGCAGTCCGCCTATCCAGAAGGCCAACGGACCGGACATTCCCATCAAGGTCAAACCCACGCTGACGATCACGAGCAATGACCCGATGATGACCGGTTTGGAGCCGATCCGGTGGTCGACGTAGCCGCCGACAACCGCGCCCACCGCGGCCACCACGCTGGCCGCCACACCGAATATCAGCACGTCGGCTTGCGAGATGCCGTAGACGTTGACGCCCAGCACCGCACCGAAGGCAAAGATCGACGCCAGCCCGTCCCGGTACAGCGCGCTGGCGACCAGGAAGAAGACCAGGTTGCGGTCACGTTGCCACTCCGACCTCACCTCCCGCCACAGCTTGCGGTAGCCGCCCAGCATGCTCGTCGGGTGGGACACCTCACCGGGGTCGCGCAATCGGTGTGCGACCAACAACAACGGCAGGGCCAGCACTGCCAGCCATGCCGCGGCCAGCAGCATCGCCGTCCGGACGTAGAGCCCGTCATGCACGGGCACGTGCAGCAGCCCGCGATGGTCGCCTTTTCCGACAATGAACCCGAAGTAGATCAGCAGCAGTAGCAGGACGCTGCCGCAGTAGCCCGCGGCCCAGCCGTAGCCGGAGATCCGGCCCGTTGTCTCCGGCGTCGAGAGCTGACGCAACATCGCGTTGTACGGAACGCTGGCCAGATCCCCACATGCCGCCGTCCCGGCGAGCAGCACCAGCCCGGCCCAAAAGTAGGCGGGCTCGTTGCGGATCAGGTACATCGCGCTGGCCAGGGCCACTGCCATACCGGTAAACACGCTCAGCGCCACCCGCCGGCGGTGGGGGGACTCCACCCACACCCCGATCGCGGGTGCCAGGACGGCGATGGTCAATCCGGCGATGGCCCCGGCCCGGCCCAGCCAACTTGCCGGCGTGGTCGCACCGGCAATGCCCACGCCCACCGAGCTGGTCAGGTAGACGGAGAACACGAAGGTCGCCACGATCGCGGTCAGGCCGGTCGACCCGGCGTCCCACAACGCCCACGCGACGACCCGAGATCGCACGATTGCCCCCGAAGCCGATTCCGGCTGACCCATGCCCGGCACTCTATTGGTTAGGCGGTCGAAGCGCCGGGATTGGCCGGGGCGAGCTTGCTGAGACTGTAGTGAGGGTCGTGGTTTGGTGCCCAATCGCGACCTGTACGCAGTCTCGACGGAGTGGCCGCAGACTCGACGGCCAGCCGGTGCGGCGCGCATCGCGTGGACATTCGGACGGCGCGCTCACCGAGACTGTAGTGAGGGCGTGGTCTGGCGCCCAATCGCGACCTGTAGGCAGTCTCGGCGCCACCAGTGCAGTCTCGATGCCATGGCCGCAGACTAGACGGCAGCCACCCGCCAACAGCCGGGTCCCTGTCTACGATTGGCGCATGCCGATACCCGCTCCCAGCCCCGAAGCGCGTGCCGTCGTCACCGGAGCTTCGCAGAACATCGGCGAAGCGCTGGCCACCGAACTTGCCGCGCGCGGACACAGCCTGATCGTCACGGCACGACGCGAGGACCTGCTCACCGACCTGGCCGCGCGGCTGGTCGACAAGTACAGGGTGGCCGTGGAAGTGCGACCTGCCGACCTCGCCGACCCGGAGGAACGGGCGAAGCTGTGCGACGAACTGGCCAACCGCCCCATCTCGATCCTGTGCGCCAACGCCGGTACCGCGACTTTCGGCGCCGTCTCGGACCTCGACCCGGCGGGTGAAAAGGCTCAGGTACAGCTGAATGCCGTTGCGGTGCACGACCTTACGCTGGCCGTACTGCCCGGGATGATTAAGCGTGGGGCCGGCGGCATCTTGATTTCCGGTTCGGCGGCGGGCAATTCGCCGATTCCCTACAACGCCACCTATGCCGCGACGAAAGCCTTCGCGAACACCTTCAGTGAATCGCTGCGCGGTGAACTGCGCGGCTCCGGTGTGCACGTCACGCTGCTGGCGCCCGGGCCGGTGCGCACCGATCTACCCGAGGACGCCGAAAGGTCGCTGGTCGAAAGACTCGTACCGGACTTCCTGTGGATCTCGACCGAACACACCGCCCAGGTGTCGCTGGATGCGTTGGAGCGCAACAAGATGCGCGTCGTACCCGGCCTGACGTCGAAAGCCATGTCGGTGGCAAGCGGCTACGCGCCGCGCGCCATCGTCGCGCCGATCGTGGGCAGCTTCTACAAAAAGCTTGGCGGCTAACGCTACTTTCGGCGGCGCCGGCCGGTGCCGAAGATGTTGCGGGTGATCTCGCGGACACCGGTGTTGATGGCGCTCTTGACGGTCGGGTCGTGCAGCACCTGTTCCAACATGCTTGGGCCCTTTTTCTCGACCGGCGCAGGCATTGGCGGCACCTCGGCGTCCGCCGGCACCGGCGGAGAGTCACCGCCGGACTCCTCGGACGGCGGCCCAGCAGCCATTTTGGCTCGCAGCATCTCGTAGGCCGAGTCCCGGTCGATGGTCTGGCCGTACTCGTTGTACAGCGGGCTGGCCTGAGCCGCCGCGCCGACCGCGTCAAAGCCGATGGCCCCCATCAGCGAACGGGGCACCCGCATGCGCGTCCACGCCACCGGCGTCGGCGCGCCCTTCTCCGACAGCACGGTGACGACGGCCTCGCCGATCCCCAACGACGTCAGCGCCGACTCCAGGTCGTAGACATCGGTTTTCGGATAGGTGCGCACGGTCTTGCTGAGCGCCTTTTGGTCGTCAGGGGTGAATGCCCGCAACGCGTGCTGAACCCGGGCGCCCAATTGGGAGAGCACATCGTTGGGCAGATCGGTCGGCAGCTGGGTGCAGAAGAACACGCCGACGCCTTTGGAGCGAATCAGTTTGACGGTTTGCTCGACCTGCTCCAGGAAAGCCTTGGACGCGTCGGCGAACAACAGATGCGCCTCGTCGAAGAAGAACACCAGCTTGGGCTTGTCCACGTCGCCCACCTCGGGCAAGTGCTGAAACAGATCTGCCAGCACCCACATCAGGAAGGTGGAGAACATCACCGGCCGTAACGTCTGGCCGCTGAACTCGAGCAGCGAGATGATGCCGCGCTCCTGGTCGTCCTTGCGCAGCAGGTGATCGGGGTTCAACTCCGGCTCGCCGAAGAAGGTGTCGGCACCCTCGGCTTCCAGGTTGACCAATGCCCGCAGGATGACGCCGGCGGTGGTGGGCGATACCGCGCCAAGGGTTTTCAGCTCGGGTTTGCCCTCGTCGCTGGTGAGAAAGGTGATCACCTCACGCAGGTCCTTCAGATCCAGCAGCGGAAGGGCCTTCTGGTCGGCATAGTGGAAGATCAGTCCCAGCGTTGCTTCCCCGGTTGCGTTCAGCCCCAACACCTTTGACAGCAGGATGGGGCCGAAGCTGGAGATCGTCGCTCGCACCGGCACGCCGATGCCGTCGGTGCCCAGCGACAAGAACTCCACCGGGTACCCGGTGGGCGTCCACTCGTCCCCCGTGTCCTTCGCCCGCGCGGCGGTCTTGTCGTTGGCCTCCCCCGGCCGGGACAGTCCGGACAGGTCGCCCTTCACGTCGGCCATCAGCACCGCCACCCCTGCGGCACTGAGCTGTTCGGCGATCAGCTGCAGCGTCTTGGTCTTGCCGGTACCGGTCGCCCCCGCCACCAGCCCGTGCCTGTTGATGGTGGCCAGCGGAATGCGGATCTGGGCGGTCGGGTCGGCTTCGCCGTCGACCACGACGGTGCCCAATTCCAGGGCCTTGCCCGATACTGCGTAGCCTGCCGCGATGCGTGCGGCGGGTGTCGCCGCCGATTCGGTGCTCATCGTGCCGCGCCCTCTTCCCCGAGTAGTTCCCATCAAATACGGCAAAGCCTCACCCTACTTCTTAGGGGCAAGTTCCCAAGGGGGGAAGCAGGGGCACAGCTTGGCGTGGGCATACTGTAGAGCGCTGTGCGTGAAGAAATGGTGTGGATCGACTGCGAGATGACCGGGCTGGATCTGGGGTCAGACAAGCTGATCGAGATCGCGGCCCTGGTCACCGACGCCGAGCTGAACATTCTCGGCGACGGAATCGACGTGGTGATTCACGCGGAGGACGCTGCACTGGCCTCGATGATCGACGTGGTCACCGAGATGCACTCTCGCTCGGGATTGATCGACGAGGTCAAAGCATCCACCGTCGACGTGGCGACCGCACAGACGATGGTGCTCGACTACATCAGCGAGCACGTCAAGCAACCCAAGACGGCGCCGCTGGCCGGCAACTCGATCGCCACCGACCGTTCGTTCATCGCCCGCGACATGCCGCAGCTGGACTCGTTTCTGCACTACCGGATGATCGACGTCAGCTCCATCAAAGAACTCTGCCGGCGCTGGTACCCGCGGATTTACTTCGGCCAGCCGACCAAGGGGCTCACGCACCGCGCCTTGGCCGACATCCACGAGTCCATCCGCGAGCTGCAGTTCTACCGCCGCACCGCGTTCGTGCCGTTGCCGGGGCCGTCTACCAGCGAAATCGCCGCGGTGGTTGCCGATCTTCAGAACGGGTCGGACGCACCGCACACAAACGATTCGGCCGACGAGCCGCCGACCGGCTAGTATCGACGTCGCCGCTTGTTAGCCCCCTGCCGAGGGCCGGCCGGCGGCCATGGTGGGTGTAGTTCAGTTGGTAGAGCGTCAGGTTGTGATCCTGAATGTCGCGGGTTCGAGTCCCGTCACTCACCCCGCAGGTCAGAGGGTATTTTTACCCTCTGACCTTTTTCCTTTTCCGGACCCCCGTGACGTTAGCGTGACGTAACGCGCGGATGTCCCCGATTGGACAGACTTTTGTCAATCGGATCCCGGACGACCTCAAGTTCCGCGCGGAGATGTATTTCATCGGCGCTACTCAACTACGCGGGTCTGCGTTGATGGGCAACTACGCCAACCCCACGCGGGCCGCCCAACCTGCGGTTTACCGCTGGTGACGCCCAAGCGTCCCGCCAAACTGTCCGTTCCGTGGAATGTAGCAGGCACCATGCACAACCACATCGGGGCACTTCCGCGACAGCCGACCATCCGCCAGGCTGCCGATCAAAACCACCAAATCACGAGTGCCACACCGATATCTGGCATTCAACATCTTGACACTAGCGAAATCCATTGCAGTACAAGGATATTTGGCCACGCGTGCAGCACATACCCACCGAGTGCGCCAAGTGCGACAGTGACCTCGCACCCAAACCCCGGGGCGGCCGACCTACACGCTGGCGCTCCGAAGGCTGCAAGCGCTCAGGTGAAGACGAGATGTCGCGGTTGTCCTCGCTGATCCGGAACTTCGAGGAGGGTAGAGCGGTCGACCGTCTGAACAACCGACACTGCCAGCGCTGCAACGAAAATCATCACTGCCCTACAGGCACGCTACGACCAACTGGCGGTCGTGTCGCTGTGAGTCGGCGAAAATGGGCTCACTTTCAGACTGGAAGATTGGATAACTCCGGGCGTTTCATGGCTATGACGATGCTCCACTGAAAAGTCAACAGGTTGCCCTGGCCCTGTTGGAAACGGCTCGCGACCTGAGTGTAATTCACTGAGCAGTTGACCATCTCGTATCCCTCGCTCCCGTACTGCACAACCAAGGGGTCTACGTCGTTTATCAGATCTTCCAGAGATCCATTCGCCGTGTGATACACCGTCGCGCCCGCGATGAGTTGATCGAGCAGTTGCGCCACAGCGCGTACCTGGCGACTCAGGTCGACCACGACGCGGAGATTCAGCTCGTGCAGATTTCGGCGCCGGTGTTCGATGTGGACGGGACCGTAACCGCTTCACTGATGGTGCTCGGGTCGATGCGCCCGATTCGCGGCAACGACCTGGAAGCCCTGGGTCGACGGGTCGTCGAGGCCGCAGATCGGGCAACCACCCTGGCGCGGGAACTCCGTCTCGGCCAGCCTGCTGCGAGCAGCTGACGCGCCATCGCTCGCTATGCGCAAGCACCTGATCGGGCTAGCGTGGGACCGGGGTCGGCAGTGTCAATCAGAGGAGTTCGAGATGGCTGCCAATTTTGAGGTCTACAAGGACGCTCGCGGCGAGTTCCGGTTCCGGCTCAAGGCCGCCAACGGGGAAATCATCGCCAGCAGCGAGGGGTACAAATCGAAGGCGGCGGCGCAGAACGGCGTCGAATCAGTGCGCACCAACGCACCGACGGCGACGCTGGTAGACCAAACGTCAGGTTAGCGTTCGGCCTCTGGACGGGCCTATGG
>NZ_DATJYB010000221.1:0-26859 GCF_035499775.1 Mycobacterium sp.
CCGCAGCGGGTCCCGCCCCGCCAGGCTCCGCCGGCTGCCCGGACGTCGCCGGCCCAGCCCCCGCCACCGGACCAGCCTCCGACACAGATGCAGCCGCAGCTGTCCCCGCCGGATGAAGCGCAGCGCCGAAGGGCCGTCCCGATCATCAAGGCCGGCGCACTGGCCAAGACGGGACAGGAACCCGAGGGCCCGACCAGGCGGATGAGGGCTCTGGGGCGCGGTTCAGCACGCCCCGCCGCGGGCGCCGCCAAGATCGGCCGGGCGATCGACAACGACATCGTCATCCACGACGTGCTGGCGTCGCGTTACCACGCGTATTTGATCCCGACCGCGCTGGGCGCTGAGATCCGCGACGCGCAAAGCGCCAACGGCACATTCGTCAACGGGGTCCGGGTCGGCTCGGCGCTGCTGGGCGACGGCGACGTGGTGACGATCGGCAACGTCGACCTGGTCTTCAACGAAGGCGTCCTGGTCCGCCGCGCCGAAGTCGCCACTCGCACCGGCGGCCTGGAGGTACGCGACGTCGGCTTCACCATCGGCGACAAGGCGTTGCTGCAGAACATCTCGATGATCGCCCGGCCCGGCACCCTGACCGCCCTCATCGGCGGGTCCGGCGCCGGCAAGAGCACGCTGTCGCGGCTGATCGCCGGATACACCACTCCCAGCTCCGGGGCGGTCACCTTCGAAGGGCACAACATCCACACCGAGTACGCGTCATTGCGCAGCAGGATCGGGATGGTCCCGCAGGACGACGTCGTCCACCGCCAGCTGACGGTCAACCAGGCGCTCGGCTACGCCGCCGAATTGCGGCTGCCACCCGATACCAGCAAGGCCGATCGGGACCAGGTGGTCGCCCAGGTTCTCGAAGAACTGAGTCTGACCAAGCACGCCGACACCCGCGTCGACGACCTTTCCGGCGGCCAGCGCAAACGCGCCTCGGTCGCCCTCGAACTGCTGACCGGACCGTCGCTGCTGATCCTGGACGAGCCGACGTCGGGCCTGGATCCGGCGCTGGACCTGCAGGTCATGACGATGCTGCGGCAACTCGCCGACGCCGGCCGGGTGGTGCTGGTGGTGACGCACTCGCTGACCTACCTCGATGTCTGCGATCAGGTGCTGCTGATGGCGCCCGGCGGCAAGACGGCGTTCCTGGGCCCGCCCGACCAGATCGGCGAGGTCATGGGCACCACCAACTGGGCCCACATTTTCGCGAAGGTGGGCGCCGACCCCGACGAGGCCAATCGCCGCTTTCTGGCTCAGCGGGAGCCACCTCCGCCCCCGCAGGTCGAAGTGGAGGGCGATCTGGGCGAACCGGCGCACACCAGCAAGCGTCGCCAGTTCTCCACGATCGCCCGACGCCAGATCCGCCTGGTCGTCTCCGACCGGGCCTACTTCGCGTTCCTGGCGATATTGCCATTCGTCATGGGTGCGCTCTCGCTGACCGTCGTCGGCAATACCGGATTCGGCTATGCCGACCCGGTGAGTGAGTCGGCCGGCGAAGCAGGGATGATTTTGACCCTGCTCATCATGGCCGCCGCGTTCATGGGTACCGCGCTGACGATTCGCGACCTGATCGGCGAGCGTCCGATTTTCCGGCGAGAGCAGGCCGTCGGCCTGTCGACCACGGCGTATCTGCTGGCCAAGATCGCTGTGTTCAGCGTGTTCGCCATCATTCAGGCCGCGATCGCCACCGCCATCGTGGTAGTGGGCAAGGGCGCGCCGACTAAAGGCGCCGTGCTGTTCGGCCCCTCCAGTTCCGCGGCCACCCTCGAGCTGTTCGTCGCCGTCGCGCTGACATGTGTGGCCGCGGCGATGCTCGGTCTGCTGATGTCGGCGGTGGCGCGCTCCAGCGAGCAGATCATGCCGCTGCTGGTGGTGTCGCTGATGATGCAGATGGTGCTGTCCGGCGGCATGGTGCCAGTGACTAACCGGCCCTTCCTCGACCAGCTGTCGTGGGCGGTGCCCTCACGGTGGGGATACGCCGCAGGGGGGTCGACGATCGATTTGTGGACGGTGTCGCCTGGTCCGCAAAGTCCCAAGGACAGCCATTTCAAGCACACAGCCGCAACCTGGCTGTTCGACATGGGCATGCTGGTGTTGTTGTCGGTGGTCTACGGCGTTGCCGTGCGCTTGCGCATCCGCCTCAAGCGCTAAGTGTGGCGAGCAGACGCAAAAGCACGCATTTTCCTGCGGAAATGAGCGCTTTTGCGGCTACTCGCCCAGCCACTTCACAGTTTCAATCCCGCCGCAGCGGCTACAGCTAGTGGTCATGAACTGGGCTGCACCTGTGCTCATCGTGGGACCCAGATTCGCGACTGCCGCAGCACAAACGGGACGTTCGTCAACGGGATACGGGTCGGATCAGCGGTGTTGAGCGACGACGATGTCGTCACCATCGGCAACACCGATCTGACCTACACCGGCGGAACGTTGACCGACCAAAGGCAGGCCGCGCCTTGGTTCTCAGCCGTCCAACCGCAGGCCGTGGGCCACCGCGAAGGCCAGGCCTTGCGGGACGTCGACCCGCGCACCCGCCAATGACGCGGTTTTCCACAACGACGGGTCCACGGTCGCGCCGCGCAGGTCGGCGCCGTCCAGCCGCGCGCCGGTGGTGCGCGCACCGCTGAGATCGCCGCCCCGCAGCACGGCCTTGCGCAGGTCCGTCTCCACCAGGCTGGCCTCCCGCAGCCGGCAGCCACTCAGGTCGACGCCGCGAAGGTCGTTGCCGCCGAGCACCGTCAGCGTGAAATCCACCTCGTCCAATGTCAACGGCCGCATCCGGCACTGCTCGAAGACCGACCCCAGCATGCTGCACTGCTGAAATGTGCTGTGCCACAGCAATGTCCGGCGAAATGTGCAGTTGCGAAAGGCCGACCCCCGGTGTTGCGACTCGGCCAGGTTGGTGCCGCTGAAATCGCATTCGGTGAACACGGCCCGTTCCGTGCACAGGCGGCTCAGGTCCTCGTCGGTGAAGTCGCGGCCGGTGAATTCGCAGTCAGCCCACTGCTCGTCGCCCCCCGCCACTACTCCACCAGGCTGGCCAGCGCGTACTCGCTCACCGTGATCAGCGCATCGGTCGCCGACCTGCGATCCCTGGCGTCGACGGTGATCATCGGGATGTGGGCCGACAGCGTCAGCGCTTCGCGCACCGCACCGAGCGGATATGTCGGTGCGCCTTCGAACTCGTTGACCGCGACCAGGAACGGCAGGTTGCGATACTCGAAGTAGTCGACCGCGGCAAAGCTGTCCTGCAGGCGCCGGACGTCGACCAGGACGATCGCGCCGATCGCCCCGCGCACCAGGTCGTCCCACATGAACCAGAATCTGCGCTGGCCCGGCGTCCCGAACAGGTAGAGCACCAGGTCCTCTTCCAGGGTGATCCGGCCGAAGTCCATCGCGACGGTCGTCGTCTGCTTGTCCGGGGTGGACTCCAGCATGTCGACCCCGGTCGAGGCGTCGGTGACCAGCGCCTCGGTCCGCAGCGGCATGATCTCCGAAACCGCGCCCACGAATGTGGTTTTGCCGGCGCCGAACCCGCCCGCGATGACGATCTTCGTCGAAGCGGTGGCGGGCCCGTCAGAGTGCGCCTCAGAGTGCCTTAAGGCCACGCAGTGTCCTTCCTATGAGCTCGTGGCGCTCACCGCGGGTCGAACGATCGGTCAACGTCCTGTGCACCCGAAGGTAACCGGCCGTGACCAGATCGCCGACCAAGACGCGCGCGACGCCCACGGGCAAATCCAGCATGGCTGAGATCTCCGCGACCGACGGGCTCTTGACACAGAGCCGGATGATCCTGCCGCGCACCTCGTTGGTCGGCCACCGGTGCGCCAGCCCCGCCTGCAGCGTCTGCACTGGCGCTTCCAGGGGGAGATCGACATCGGTGCCGGTCCGTCCGGCCGTCAGCGTATACGGGCGGACCAAACTGGCCTTACGTGCGGGTAACGCCTCCTCCGGCGGCTCGCGTCCGTCCATCGCGGCTTAGGAATACGCCGGGCGATCAAACTGCGCGGGTGACGGTGCGGGCGGCGATGCCGTGCGGCGGGACGACTCCACGACGCCGCCCACCTGTTCGACGAGCAGGGCCATCTCATACCCGATCTGGCCGATATCGCAGTTGGTCACCGCCAGCGTCGCCAGATGCGAGCCGTCGCCGACGCGCATCAACAGCAGATAGCCCCGCTGCATCTCCACCACGGACTGCAGCACCTGCCCACCCTCGAACAGCTGCGCGGCGCCGGTCGCCAGACTTGCCAGCCCGGACGCCACCGCGGCCAGCTGATCGGCTCGTTCCCGCGGCAGTCGGTCGCTGGCGGCGATGGGCAGCCCGTCGACGGACACCAGCAATGCATGCGCCACCCCGGGCACATCCCGGGCGAACTTCGACACCAGCCAGTCCAGTGTGTTGCCCGAGGCTTGCGTCCTCATTGCTCATCCGGTCCTTGATTAGTTTCGCGGGCGTGCGATCGTGCGCTGTGCACGCCGCCGAAATGCCTGCCCATCGAGGCACGAACCGCTTCGGGATCCCGCCCCGCCACGGCGTGCTCGGGCTGTTCGGTACCGCTGGAACGCAGCCAGGTGTTCCCGTCTCTCGATTCGGTTCCGTTGGCCGCTCCCGGAACCAGCCGGGCGCCGGGCTTGCGCACCGGCAGGCCGCTGTTGGTGCGGGACTCGACGGGCGTCTCGTCGGCGTGCGCGGCCAGCACCCAGCCGCGGTCCCACACCGACTTCCAATCGAGGTCGGGGTGCTGTGCCAGCTCGTGTGGGTCGCCCACGATCTCCGCGAGCATTCGCTGGTAGATGACGTCATCATCGGACGGGTCGGGCGGGGCCGGCTTGGTGGGCGGCGGCTCGGGTGGCGCAGCGACTGGCTCGGGCGACGGCGGCGGGGAGAGTGACGCCGACTGCACCGCCGACCGCGCGGAGAAGAACGCCGAGGTGTCCGATGCGGCCTGGGTCGGCGCCGGCGCGGGCGCTTGCTTGGGCTCCGCCGCCACCCCGTGCTCCCACCACGGAGTGGCCAGCTCACGGCGCTGCCGCCGGGGCTGGGTCTCGGCCGGCGGAACTTCGGTGATGCCGCTGGACCCCGGGCTGCGCCGCGGCAACAACGTGACCGGCGGCTCGGATCCCCCCATGCCGTTGCGATTCGGCATTTCGACCACGGCGGCCACCGGCTCGGTGGGCTGCGCGACGGCCGGCTCGGTGGGCGGCGCGACCGCCGGCTCGGCAATCTGCGCGACGGCCGGCTCGGTGGGCTGCGCGACGGCCGGCGGCGGTGCGGCGGCGCGGCCGCGTCCGCGCGCCCGCGCACCCCGAACCACGACCGAGGCCTCACTGAACACGGTGAGCGGCAGGTAGACCTCGGCGGTCGTGCCCTGGCCGCCCTCGGACATCGCCGGACCGCGCAGCCGAACCCGGATGCCGTGCGGCGCGGCCAGCCGGCTGACCACCAAAAGGCCCATGTGGCGTGCGTAATCGGGGGTGACCTCGCCGTCGGACTGCAGCCGCATGTTGGCGATGCGCCGATCGGAATCGTTCATGCCCAGGCCGGCATCCGAAACACGCAGCAACACCCCGCCGTCCCGGGCCGGTGCCGCGGACACCCGAACCGGTGCCGTCGGCGGCGAGTAGCGCAGCGCGTTGTCGATCAACTCGGCCAGCAGGTGGATGAGGCCGCCGGCCACCGCGCCGGCCACCGTGCAGTCGGGCATCGCCGCAGGTTGCACCCGGCGATAGTCCTCGACTTCGGAAACGGCGGCCTGGACCACCGTCGACAGCTGCACCGGCTCACGCTGGTCACGCGAAAGCTGCGCGCCCGCCAGCACCAGCAGGTTGGCGCTGTTGCGGCGCAGCCGCGCCGCCAGGTGATCCAGCCGGAAGAGGGTGTCCAGCCGGTCGGGATCCTCTTCGTTGCGTTCCAGCCGCTCGATGAGCGACAACTGCTGGTCGACCAGCGAACGGCTGCGCCGAGACATGGTCTCGAACATGTCGTTGACCAGCAATCGCAGGCGCGCCTCGTCGCCGGCCAACAGCAGCGCCTGGGTGTGCAACTCGTCGACCGCGTGTGCGACCTGGCCGATCTCCTCGGTGGTGTACACCGCCAGCGGCTGCGGGATCGGCTCGGCGTCGCCCGCGCGCACCCGGGCGATCTCGTCCTCGAGGTCGGTGTGGGCGACTTTCAGCGCGCCGTCGCGCAGCACGCGCAGCGGCACGACGAGCGCGCGCGCCACCAGCAGCACGATGATTGCCGCGAAGGCGATTGCGGCCAGCACCACCAGCGCGTCGCGGACCGCGGCATCGCGCTTGGCGTCGGCCTGGCTCTGCACCGACTTCGTCACCGCGGTGGTCGCGTCCTTGATGATCTGTTCGGCGATTCCGTCGGTGGTCTGTATGGAGTGCAACAGCTCGGGATTGTCGACCAGCGAACTGGCCGGATCGGACATGATGGCCATCCGGGTCACCATTTGCTGCTGCAGCGTCTTGGCCTCCGGGGAGCCGGCGCCGAGCACCTCGGCCATCCCGAACAGCGTCGACGGTTCCGTGCCGGCCAGGGTCATCATCGAGGTCCGCAGTTGCGCCTCGGGAAGGTCCGCGCCGCGGGTTACCAGGATCTCCTGCATGGTCATCTGCCCACGGGCGCCGACCGCCCGGCTCAGGCCCTCGGCCTGGGCCCGGATGTGCTCGTTGTCCACCTGCACCGACGCGTTGATCACGTTCTCAGCCGTCAGCAGGAGCGGCGCGTAGGTGGTCACCCGGTCACGCAGACCGATGCTGTTGCTCAGCACCTTGTCCAACAGCGCCTGACCGCCGTTCAACAGACCGCTCACGCCCGATCGGACGTCGGGGATCACGTCGGTGTCGGCCAGCCGGGTTTGCAGCTCGTATTTGCGGGCCTCGAAGTTCTTCTTGGCGCCTTCGACGTCGCGGCCGGAGGAACCCGCGGACAATGCGACGTCCAGCGCCGACATGTACTTGGTGATCGCCGGTATCACGTCAGCCCGGGCAGCGGCCAGCCGGAGGCTGCTGGAGCTGTCCACCGCACTCGCGACGCGCAATCCAGCAAAGACCGTTGCCAGCAGCAGCGGTACCAGCGCAATCGCCAGGACCTTCCACCGGACCGGCCAGTTACGCAACGACCAGTTCGGCGGCCGTTTCGCCGGCGCCGCCTCGACGGCATGGACATCCGAGAAGTCGTCGGGAACCGCCGCAGCCGGGCCGGCCGGGCGGGTGAACATGGTCACGTGGCTGCGGCCGCGGTGCGGGCCGCTGCGCTGACTCTGCGCGCTCCGACAAAAGAGAGGCTCATGAAACTTCCTGCTTTATGCCGCCCGCCCCAGGTAGAGCGCGAACGATGAACGCCTGGCGATCCTGCGAGTATGACAGCCCAGGGCCTAGGTCTCCACATTGCTACTTCTATGAACTGCGCCCGGTGGCCGCCGTGGCAAACGTCGTAACCTTCCAGGCACCGGCTAGCGGGAGGAAAACCGTGTCGTGTTCAAGCTGATGTTCGTCTCCCCGCGTATCGCCCCCAACACCGGCAATGCCATCCGGACCGCGGCCGCCACCGGCTGCGAGCTGCACCTGGTCGAGCCGCTCGGCTTCGACTTGTCCGAACCCAAACTCCGGCGGGCCGGCCTGGACTATCACGATCTGGCGTCGGTCACGGTGCACCCGTCGCTGCAGGCCGCGTGGGACGCACTGTCGCCGGAGCGGGTGATCGCGTTCACCGCGCGGGGCACCAGTTCGTTTGCCGACGTCGGCTACCGGCCCGGCGATGTGTTGATGTTCGGCCCCGAGCCCACCGGGCTGGACGCGGCGACGCTGGCCGACGAACACATCACCGATCGGGTGCGCATTCCGATGCTGGCGGGCCGACGTTCGCTGAACCTGTCCAACGCCGCGGCGATCGCCGTCTACGAGGCCTGGCGGCAGCAGGGCTACGCGGGGGCGATCTGAGTAGCATCGGTGCTCGTGAGCACGGAATTCAACGACCTCATTCGTCGGGCCAATCCCTTCGCCAGCTGGCTGGCGACCGCGCCGCTGCTGGGCAAGGTGTTCGGCCGCAAACTGGTGGTGATCCGCTACGTCGGACGACGCTCCGGAAAGGAGTTCGAGATTCCGGTTGCATACTCACGGCGGGACGGCGGAATCAGGATCGACGTGGGGTGGCCCGACAGAAAATCGTGGTGGCGCAACTTCCTCGGGAAAGGCGGGCCGATCACTCTGGTCGGCTTGGACGGCGCGGACCAGGCCGGACACGCCGTCACCGAACGCGACAGCGCCGGTCACGTCTGGGTCAACGTGAAACTCGACGGCCCGCGATGAGTCTCGGCGGCCGCCCGAGTCGTCATTAGATATGGCTACTTTCATCACCATCGGTTACGGCGACGAAGCCGGGTACAACCGCGTCAGCGACGAATGCCGGCAAGCCGCGCACGCCCGCGACGACGAGCTCAGCGCGGCCGGCGCAGTCATCGGAACTGCCGGCCGGCCCGTGCAGGTGCGTAATACGGAGGGCGCGGGTGTGCAGGTCAAGCACGGACCCTTCCTGCAATCAGCACTGCCGATCGCGGGATTCGCGGTGCTCGAAGCCGAGGATCTCGACGCGGCGATCGAGCGGGTGAGCCGAACTCCCTGCGCGATGGCGCACGGGGTCGTCGAGGTCTGGCCGCTGGGGACGTAGGGTTACCAGGCGTTCCAGTGCGTCAGGCTCTCGGCCGGCAGTCGCTTGGCCCGCCGGAAGTCGGTGCCCTTGGTGTAGGCGATCGGAAACAGGCCGGCCTGGCTGTACTCGTCGTAAGGAATGCCGAGTACGTCGGCGGCCTGCCGCTCGCCGTCGCCGAGCAGGTGCAGCGTCGTCCAGCAGGAGCCCAATCCGCGGGACCGCAACGCCAGGCAGAAGCTCCAGACCGCCGGGAACAGCGAAGCCCAGAACGACACCCCGCCCAGCGGTGACTTGTCCTCCCGGCCCAGGATGCACGGGATCATCAGCACCGGCGCCTCGTGCATGTGTTCGGCGAGGTAGGTGGCCGAATCGCGGACCAGGCCCATCCGCTCGCCGCGGATGTCGCCCTCGGCGTATCCGGCGGCGGGTGAGCTGAGGTAGCCGCGCGCGTTGGCCAGATAGATGTCGCCGATCGCCTTCTTCTTTGCGGCGTCCTCGACGAACACCCACTGCCAGCCCTGCGAGTTGGACCCCGTGGGCGCCTGCAACGCGAGGTCGAGGCATTCCATCAGCACGTCGCGCGGCACCGGCTTGTCGAAGTCGAGCCGTTTGCGCACCGAACGGGTGGTGGTCAGGACTTCGTCGACGGACAGATCGAGGGTCATACGTGGAGGCTACCGTTGGGTCCGTGAGCATCGAACTGACACAAGAGGTTTCCAGCAGGCTCACTTCCGACCAAGGTCTGGACCACCCGCACGGAGTGACCGCACGCTAGTCGTGGTCGGTGGACAGGGACACGGCCCGCCACGCATCGATGTCCGCCTGCAGGTCGGCGATCTTGGCTTCGACCGCGCCGACGCAGTCCGTGCCCAACAGCAGGTGCACGGGCGGCTCGGGCGCCGCAGCGATGCCGACGATCGCCGCGGCGGCCTTGACCGGGTCGCCGGGCTGGGCGTGGTTGACGTCGGCGGCGTGGGTGCGCATGGCGCCGGCGGTGGCTTCGTAGTCGGCGATCACGGTCTCCTCGGTGTCCAGGCTGGATGCGTCGAGGAAGTCGGTGCGGAAATAGCCGGGTTCGACGATGGTTACCCAGATCCCCAGCGGCCTGACTTCCCTGGCCAGCGCCTCGCTGAACCCTTCCATCGCGAACTTGGTGGAGCAGTAGACGCCCCACCCGGGCGAGCCGAGCAGCCCGCCGACGGAGCTGATGTTGATGATGTGGCCGGAGCGCTGGCGGCGCATCAGCGGCAGCACGGCCCGCTGCATGGTCAGCGTGCCGAACACGTTGACCTCGTAGACGGCGCGGGCGGAGGCATCGGAGGCCTCCTCCACCGCCCCGAGCAGACCGCGGCCGGCATTATTCACCAGCACGTCGATGCGGCCGAACGCGTCGAGGGCGGCTTGCACCGCCGCGGCCGCCTGGTCGCCGTTGGTGACGTCGAGGTCTACAGCGATCAGAGCGTCACCCGCGTCGGGAAGCTGACCGCGGATCTGATCGGCGCGACGTGCGGTGGCGACCACCCGGTCACCCTGGCTCAGGATCCTGCGTGCGATCTCGAGTCCGAACCCGCGCGAAGCTCCGGTCAGAAACCAGACTTTGGAATCAGGCATTGTCTTACTCTGCGGCCGTTGACGGTTGACGTCTACCGGATCCGCCCCGCGAGCGGCCCCAAATGCACACAAAATCCGCCCGCCAGATCCTGGCAATTTGCGGCCCCTGGGCGGCGCGACCCGCCTAGATCAGGCTGGGGGCGGGGGCGGCGGCCCCTCGGGCGGAATCGCGCCGTTGCAGCCACCGGGCGGTGGCGGGCCCGGGAGAGGTTCGTCGCCGCCGACGCAGTCGTAGTAGAACTGAGGTCCGGCAATCCAGGTTTTCATCCACTGGTGCCAAAACGACCCGTCGGGGTACTTGTCGCCGTCGCACACGGCCAAATTGCCGTAACCCCATCGACCGCCCGGGCAAAAGCCCTTCGTCATGTCCGGCTGGTGGGGGTCAGGCGGATCAGCGCTGGCAACGGCGGGAGAAAAAACAAGCGCCGCAGTACAACCCAATATCGCAGCGCCATGGCGAGCAATCTTGAATTTCATTTCGACTCCCTCAAGACATTGAATCCATACAGCCGATTCCAAGCGATGACCAGAACTTGTGGTTGAGCCGCGGTGATCAGGCGATAGTTTACGACTCGACGGATTGGCGATGTCAACTGAGGCGTGTCCTGTGCGGTGAAGGTCTGCAGGTCAAGAGCCGATCGGCGCAGAAGCGGCCCAAGGTGTCCCGGGCCGCTCTGCGTTGCAACATTTTTGTGGAACACGTCCGGCTTGGCCTATATTCCGCCGTTCAAAACCGAATACGCAAAGCAGTGCCTTTCCCCGCCCCGGCATTCTGCACACGTCGCGACGGGATTTCTAGCGGAAGTCGCGGGACTTCGATCCGACGCTCAGGGAGATGCGGCCTAACCGCTCGGCCACGACGGTGATCGCGCCGCTGGCGTTTTGCACCTGACCGCGGATCAGCAGCGCCGGCGCGGTGTGCGCCAGCTTGCGATGCCGCGACCACACCCCCGGAGTGCAGAGCACGTTGACCATCCCGGTCTCGTCCTCGAGGTTGATGAACGTCACCCCTTGGGCCGTCGCGGGCCGCTGCCGGTGGGTTACCGCACCTGCGATCAGCACCCGGTCGCCGTCGGGCACCGATCCCAGCGCGTCGGCGGGGACCACCCCCATCGCGTCCAGGTCCGCCCGCAGGAACTGGGTCGGATAACTGTCCGGGGAGATACCGGTGGCCCACACGTCGGCCGCGGCCAGCTCCAGCTCGCTCATCCCCGGCAATGCCGGGATGTGCGACGACGAGCCCACTCCGGGTAACCGGTCCGGCCGTTGAGTGGCCGCGGCCCCGGCCGCCCACAGCGCCTCGCGCCGCGCCATCCCCAAACAGCCCAGCGCTCCGGCGGTCGCCAACGCCTCGGTCTGCGGCACGCTCAACTGCAACCGCGTAGTCAAATCCAGCAGAGAGTTGAACGGGCCGTTGGCTTTTCGCTCTTCGACCAGCCGTTCGGCCAGGTCGTCGCCGATATGACGCACCGCGCCCAGGCCGAGCCGGACCTCAACACCCGCGTTTTCCAGAGTGGCGTGCGCCAGGCTGGCGTTGACGTCGGGTCCGTGCACCAGCACGCCGTGCCGGCGCGCATCGGCCACCAGCGACTGCGGTGAATAGAAACCCATCGGCTGGGCACGCAGTAAGGCAGCGCAGAACGCCGCCGGATGGTGCAGCTTGAACCACGACGAGTAGAACACCAGCGACGCGAAGGACAGCGCGTGACTTTCGGGGAAGCCGAAATTGGCGAAGGCCTCCAGCTTTTCGTAGGTCCGCTCGATCACCTCGTCGGTGGCGCGGTGCAGCGCGCGCATCCCGTCGTAGAACCGGCCGCGCAGCCGTCGCATCCGTTCGGTCGAACGCTTGGACCCCATGGCGCGCCGCAGCTGGTCGGCCTCGGCGGCGGAGAACCCGGCGCAGTCGACGGCGAGCTGCATCAACTGCTCCTGAAAAAGCGGCACTCCCAGCGTCTTTCGCAGGGCCGACGCCATGGACGGGTGGTCGTAGACGACGGGGTCGATGCCGTTGCGGCGCCGGATGTAGGGGTGCACGGACCCGCCCTGGATGGGCCCGGGGCGGATCAGCGCGACCTCCACCACCAGGTCGTAGAACACCCTCGGCCGCAGCCGGGGCAACGTGGCCATCTGCGCGCGCGACTCCACCTGGAACACGCCGACGGAATCGGCGCGCGACAGCATCTCGTACACCGCCGGCTCGGACAGATCGAGCCGAGCCAGGTCCACGTCGATGCCCTTGTGCTCCGCCACCAGGTCCGTCGCATAGTGCAGTGCCGAGAGCATGCCCAGTCCGAGTAAGTCGAACTTGACCAAACCGATTGCCGCACAGTCGTCTTTGTCCCACTGCAGGACGCTGCGATTTTCCATGCGCGCCCACTCCACCGGGCACACGTCGGCGATCGGACGGTCGCAGATCACCATGCCGCCGGAATGGATGCCCATATGCCGCGGCAGATTCCGGATCTGGTTCGCCAGATCGATCACCTGCGGCGGAATGTCCTCGATGTCGGGAGAGTCGGCCAGCCCGTTCCAGTGACTGATCTGCTTGCTCCACGCGTCCTGCTGGCCTTGCGAGAAGCCCAGGGCGCGGGCCATGTCGCGCACCGCGATCCGCCCCCGGTAGGTGATGACATTGGCGACCTGGGCGGCGTAGTCACGGCCGTATTTGTCGTAGACGTACTGGATGGCCTTTTCCCGCTGATCCGACTCGATGTCGATGTCGATGTCGGGCGGCCCGTCGCGGGCGGGCGATAGGAAGCGTTCGAACAACAGCTCGTTGGCTATCGGGTCGACGGCGGTGACGCCCAGGGCGTAGCAGACCGCGGAATTGGCCGCCGATCCCCTGCCCTGACACAGGATGTCGTTCTCCCGGCAGAACCGGGTGATGTCGTGCACCACCAGGAAGTAACCCGGAAACTTCAGTTGTGCAATGACTTTCAGCTCGTGCTCGATCTGCGCGTACGCCCGTGACGCGCCTTCGGGCGGTCCATAGCGGTCGCGTGCCCCCGCCATGACCAACCACCGCAGCCAGCTGTCCTCGGTGTGCCCGTCGGGCACGTCGAACGGCGGCAGTTGCGGTGCGATGAGCGCCAGCGCGAACGCGCACTGATCGCCGAGTTCGGCGGCGGCGGTCACCGCCTCGGGACGCTGTGCGAACAGCCGGGCCATCTCCTCCCCGGACCGCAGGTGCGATCCGCCCAGCGGGGCCAGCCACCCGGCGGCCGAATCCAGGGACTGCCGGGCCCGGATCGCTCCCATCGCCATGGCCAGCCGCCCGCGCGACGGATGGGCGAAATGCGCTGCGGTCGTGGCGACAACACCGACACCGAAGCGCGGTGCCAGCCCGGCCAGCGCCGCGTTGCGTTCGTCGTCGAGCGGCTGACCGTGATGGGTCAACTCGATGCTGACCCGCTCGGCGCCGAACCGGTCCACCAGATCGGCCAGCGCCCGCTCCGCGGCTTGAAGGCCGCCGTCACAAAGCGCTTGGCGCACATGGCCTTTGCGGCATCCGGTCAGAATGTGCCAGTGCCCGCCGGCCGCCTCGGTCAGCGCATCCAAGTCGTAACGCGGCTTGCCCTTCTCACCCCCGGCCAGATGCGCCGCGCCCAGCTGGCGCGACAGCCGACGGTAGCCTTCCGGGCCGTGGGCCAACACCAGCAGGTGTGGGCCGGGCGGATCCGGCTGCTCGGTACGGGCACCGGACCCCAAAGACAGTTCGGCGCCGAACACGGTACGCACGTCGAGTTCCGCGGCGGCTTCGGCGAACCGCACCGCTCCGTACAGGCCGTCGTGGTCGGTCAGCGCGAGAGCACGCAGATCCAGCCGGGCGGCCTCTTCGACCAGCTCTTCCGGCGTGCTGGCCCCGTCCAGGAAGCTGTACGCCGAATGCGCATGAAGCTCGGCATACGCGATGGACGAGCGGACCACCCGGTCGTCCTCCGGGGGCCGGTACGTCGGGCGCCGGCGCGACAAAGGACCGTCTTCTGGGACTTCTGGGGGGTTGGCCGCAAGCCGCGCACCGGCATGGCGCGGCTTGCCGTCGAGCACCCGCTCCATCTCCGCCCAGCTCGGCGGCCCGTTAAACCAGCCCACCCCGACAGTTTATCGAAAATATGTTCGAATAAATACGCGGGTTGTTAAATAATCTTCAACTCCAAAACAAGCTCTTAACCTTAGATGCCTATCGGGCCACTGGGCGGCAACGGATACTTGTACCAGGGCAAAGCGACCGCGGAGACTGGGCATGGGACAACTGACGACATTGGATACGGGCTTTTTGAGGGCTCCGGATCCGGATCGGCATGCCAGCCTGGCCATCGGGGCCGTCGCCGTCGTCAACGGGACCGTGCCTGACTACGATCAGTTCAAAGGCTTACTGGCAGAACGGATCAAGTCGATACCGCGGTGCACGCAGGTGCTCAGGGCGGAATGGGTCGACTACCCGCAATTCGACATCACCCAGCACGTGCGACGGGTGGCACTCCCCCGACCGGGCGACGACACGGAATTGTTCCGGGCCGTCGCCCACGCCTTGGAGCGTCCCCTCGACCCGGACCGTCCGCTGTGGGAGTGCTGGGTCATCGAGGGCCTGAAAGACGGCCAGTGGGCGATCGTGATGAAGATTCACCACGGCATGGCCGACGGCGGTATCTCCGCGGCCCATCTGCTCACCCGACTCTGCGACGATGCCGACAGTGACATGTTCGCCAACCACGTCGGTGCCAAACATGTCTTGCCGTCCCACGTCGGCATGCCGAGCTGGGCCGACGCCCTGTGGCAAACGTCGGCGGGCATAGTCGGGAAGGTGCTGGGTTCTTACGTCGAAGCCGTCCTGCCCTGGCGGACGTCCACCGCGGCTCCGGTCACCATGCGGCGGTACCAGACGGTACGAGTCCCCATTGCCGCCGTCGACAGCGTCTGCCGCAAATTCGGTGTGACCACCAATGACGTTGCGCTGGCGGCCATCACCGAGGGCTTCCGGACGGTGCTGCTGCACCGCGGCGAACAACCGCGTGCGGACTCGCTGCGCACCCTGTCGGCGATGCTGCCGTATCTGCCCGTCGACCATGACGACCCGGTCCAGCGGCTGCGCACGGTGCACAACCGGCTGAAGGCCAAGCCGAACGTCGAGCAGCAACCCGGCATCCTGGAATCGGCGGTCAAATACCTGCCAATTCCGTTTCGTGGCCCGGTGACTCAGCTGCTGGCCCGGCTGCCGCAGCGCGGCATCGTGACGCTGGCCACCAACGTGCCCGGGCCACGGCACCGGCTGCAGCTGATGGGCCAGCGGATGGAGCGGGTGCTGCCGATCCCGCCGACGGCACTGCAGCTGAGCACCGGGGTCGCAGTGCTGAGCTACGGCGACGAATTGGTGTTCGGCATAACCGCCGACTACGACGCCGCTCCAGACGTCAAACGGCTCGCCGAGGGTATCGAGTTGGGGATGACGCGGCTGGTGGCGCTCAGCCAGGACTCAGTGCTGCTCTTCACCAAGGACCGTCGCAAGCGCGGCACCCCACGCCGGCGCGCGTCCATGCCGACGGCACGAGCGCGCCGCTGACGCTTGCAACCGGAGTTGACCACCGTGAGAAGGTGAGTCATGCCGGTCACCATCGACCCGCGCCGCCACGACGCGGTGCTGTTCGACGCGGCGTTGAATGTCCCGATGGTCGAGCAACTGCACGACGTCGGCGTCCAGACCGGCGTGTTCTCGTCGACGGGTGAACTGACCGAGGCGGCCGAGCGGCTGGCGGCACGTCCGGGCCGCGCCGTCGTCGTCGCCCGTGACCCGGCCGGTGTGACCGCCGCCCGCGACGCGGGATTCGCGCTGGTGATAGGTGTCGACCCGACCGGACACCGGGACGCGCTGCGTGGCTATGGCGCCGACACGGTGGTCGCCGACCTGGCTGAGGTCAGCGTCCGAACCGGGGATCGGCGGATGTCGCAGCTTCCCGACGCCCTACAGGCCCTCGGCCTGGCCGACGGTCTGACCGCCCGGCAGCCGGCGGTGTTCTTCGACTTCGACGGCACGCTGTCCGACATCGTCGACGATCCCGACTCGGCCACGCCCGCGCCGGGTGCCGCCGAGGCGCTGCAGCAGCTGGCCGCGAATTGCCCGGTCGCCGTGCTGTCCGGCCGCGACCTCGCCGATGTGACCGACCGCGTCGGACTGCCCGGCATCTGGTATGCCGGCAGCCATGGCTTCGAGTTGACCGCGCCCGACGGCACGCATCACCAGAACGACGCCGCTGCGGCGGCCATACCGGTGTTGGCGGAGGCGGCCGCCCAACTCCGCGACCAGCTGGGGTCGATCCCCGGCGTCGTGGTAGAGCACAAGCGGTTCGGTGTGGCCGTGCACTACCGCAACGCCGCCCGTGACCGGGTCGGCGAAGTGGCCGCGGCGGTGCGCGCGGCGGGCCAGCGCGACGCGCTTCGGGTGACGACGGGCCGAGAGGTCATCGAGCTGCGGCCCGACATCGACTGGGACAAGGGGAAAACACTTCGCTGGGTGATCGATCACCTGCAGCATGCGGGCTCTGGTCCACTGGTGCCGATCTATCTCGGCGACGACATCACCGACGAGGACGCGTTCGACGCGGTCCGCGACAGCGACGTGCAAGGCGTGCCAATTCTGGTGCGGCACAACGAGGACGGTGACCGCGCCACCGCCGCGCTGTTTGCCTTGGACAGCCCCGAACGGGCCGCCGAGTTCACCGGGCGGCTGGCCCGGCAGCTTGCCGAGGCTGGTGTCGACAGCGGGACCTGAGCGTTAGCTCTCGACGTACTCCACCGCGCCGTCGTCGAGCACCACCCGGGTCTCGGCGCCGTCGGCTCCGTCGATGACAGTGCGGTAGACCGCCTTGCCGGGTTCGGTGCGCCAGATCAGGGTGGTCAGCGTCTCTCCCGGGAACACCGGCGAGCTGAAGCGCGCGGCGATCGAGGTGACGTTGCCGGCGTCGCCCTTGCCGAGTTCGGCGACCAGCGCCCGTCCCGCCACCCCGTAGGTGCACAGCCCGTGCAGGATCGGCTTGGGGAAACCGGCCATCTCCCTGGCGAACCAGGGGTCGCTGTGCAGCGGATTGCGGTCGCCGGACAGCCGGTAGATCAGCGGTTGGTCCTCGGTTGTGGGCAGCGCGATACGGGCGTCGGGCTCACGGTCCGGAAACTCCGGCGCGACGGGCCGCTCCCCGGGCACGCCGCCGAACCCGCCTTCCTTGCGGATGACGAGGGTGGTCAGCGTTTCGGCGACCAGCGCCCCCGAATCCGGGTCGCTGCCTTTGCCGCGCAGCATGATGACCGCGTTCTTGCCCTCGCCCTTGTCCTGGATGTCGGCGACCTCGGTGACCACCGACAGCTTTCCGGCGGGCGGCAAGGGTGAATGCAGGCGAATCGTCTGGGAGCCGTGCAAGAGCAAGGCCCAGTTGAACGTTCCGACCTTGGCGGCAGCCCCGAACGCCGGGCAGCAGATCACCGCGTAGGTCGGCAGCACCTGCTGGGGGATGCCGTGGCTGTTTTCGGTGGTGAACCGCAGGTCCTCGGCGCCGGCGCCGACACCGAGCGCGTAGAGAAGCGTGTCCCGGTCGGTCCATTCGAACAGCATCGGGTCGGTCACCGCGCCGATGGCATTCGGGTTAATCGCCATGCGAGTCTCCTCTGGATTCCAAATTCGAGCCTTTTCTGCACCCAACCATCGCAAACCCTTCCCACCGACCCCATCGGCAGGGCAGGCTATCGCCATGCGCAACCGCACATTGGTCTGGAAACTGGCGGCGGTGCTCGCCGCAACGCTGGTCGTCGGTGCTTGCGGCGGAGAACCGCAGGCACGCAGCATCACGTTGACCTTTGTCCGAAATGCCCAGTCCCAGGCTGACGCCGACGGCATCATCGAAACCGGTGTGCCCGGTCCCGGGCTCAGCGCCGACGGCAAGACGCAGGCGCAGGCGCTGGTGCACCAGATCGTCCATAAGGACATCGACAGCATCTACTCCTCCGACCTCGCCGAAGCCCAGCAGACCGCCGCGCCGCTGGCCAGCGAACTCAGCAAGCAGGTTGAGGTGCTGCCCGGGCTCGGTTCGATCCCTGCCGGCTGGTACAACGGCAAGCCCGAATCGATGGCCTACTCGACGTACATGGTGGCGCCGGTGCACTGGATCCAGGGCGATGTGAACGACAGCATCCCGGGGTCGACCAACGGGAGAGATTTCAACGAGCACTTCACCGCCGCCATCAAGAAGATCTACGAAAGCGGCCACAACAAGCCGGTGGTCTTCTCCCAGGGGACGGCGATCATGGTCTGGACAATGATGAACGTGAAGAACCCCAAGACCAGCCTGGTGGTCCCAGATCAGCCGAAGGACCCCGATCAGGTAGCTCCACAGCGGCCCGGCAGCCATCCACTGCCGAACGTCGGCCGCGTCGTGATCACCGGCAACCCGACCAACGGCTGGACCCTGGTGGACTGGGACGGCATCAAGGACTTCAACAGCTGATCGTCTGGGTCACATCCGGTTGACTCGGGCGGCCGGCAGCCGCCAACATGGGCGTCATGCGGTATGTCGTTACCGGCGGTACCGGGTTAATCGGGTCCCGCGTCGTATCTCGCTTGTTGGACAGCCAGCCCGACGCCCAGGTCTGGGTTCTGGTCCGTCGTCAGTCGCTGGCCCGCTTCGAACGCCTGGCGCTCGATTGGGGCGAACGGGCGAAGCCGCTGGTCGGCGAGCTGCCGACAGTGGACCTCTCCGAGCAGACCATCGCCGAGCTGGGCCGGGTCGACCATCTGGTGCACTGCGCAGCGATCTACGACATCACCGCCGGTGAGGCCGAGCAACGCGCCGCCAACGTCGAGGGCACCCGCGCCGTCGTCGAGCTGGCCCGCCGGCTCGATGCCACGCTGCACCACGTGTCGTCGATCGCCGTGGCCGGCGACTTCGCCGGCGACTACACCGAGGACGACTTCGACGTCGGCCAGCAACTGCCGACTCCGTATCACCGGACTAAGTTCGAGGCCGAGTCGCTGGTGCGCTCGACCCCCGGACTGCGCTACCGCATCTATCGCCCGGCGGTGGTGGTCGGCGATTCGCGCACCGGCGAGATGGACAAGATCGACGGGCCCTACTACTTCTTCGGCGTGCTGTCGAAGCTGGCCGTGCTCCCCCGGTTCACGCCGCTGATGCTGCCCGACACCGGGCGCACCAACATCGTCCCGGTCGACTACGTGGCCGACGCGCTCGTCGCGCTGATGCATGTCGCCGATTCCGACGGGCGGGTATTCCACCTGACCGCACCGAAAACCATCGGACTGCGCGGCATCTACCGCGGGATCGCCGGCGCGGCCGGACTGCCCCCGGTACGCGGGGCGCTGCCCCGCTCGGTGGCGGCGCCGGTGCTCAGGGTGCGCGGGCGCGCCAAGGTGCTGCGCAACATGGCCGCCACCCAGCTGGGGATTCCCGCCGAGATCTTCGACGTCGTCGACCTGGCCCCCACGTTCGTGTCCGAAGAGACCCAAAAGGCGTTGCGCGGCACCGGGATTGAAGACGTGCCCGAGTTCTCGAGCTACGCACCCAAGTTGTGGCGGTACTGGGCCGAGCACCTCGATCCCGATCGCGCGCGTCGTGACGATCCCAAGGAGCCGCTGCGCGGCCGCCACGTCATCATCACCGGCGCCTCCAGCGGCATCGGCCGGGCTTCGGCGATCGCGGTGGCCGAGCGCGGCGCGACGGTGTTCGCGCTGGCCCGCAACGGCGAAGCGCTCGACCACCTGATCGCCGAGATCCGCGCCAACGGTGGGCAGGCTTACGCATTTACCTGCGACGTCACCGATTCCACGTCGGTGGAGCACACCGTCAAAGACATCCTGGGCCGCTTCGACCACGTCGACTACCTGGTGAACAACGCCGGCCGGTCGATACGCCGGTCGGTGGTCAACGCGACGGACCGGATGCACGACTACGAGCGGGTGATGGCGGTCAACTACTTCGGCGCGGTGCGAATGGTGCTGGCGCTGCTGCCGCACTGGCGGGAACGCCGGTTCGGTCACGTCGTCAACGTGTCCAGTGCCGGCGTGCAGGCCCGCAATCCCAAGTACAGCTCGTATCTGCCCAGCAAGGCGGCGTTGGACGCGTTCTCCGACGTGGTCGCCTCCGAGACGCTGTCCGACCACATCACCTTCACCAACATCCACATGCCGTTGGTGCGCACACCCATGATCGCGCCGTCACACCGGCTCAACCCGGTGCCGGCCATCAGTCCCGAGCGCGCGGCAGCGATGGTGGTGCGCGGCCTGGTCGACAAGCCGGTGCGCATCGATACCCCGGTGGGCACCGTCGCCGAAGCCGGCAACTACTTCGCGCCACGGGTGTCGCGGCGCGTTCTGCATCAGCTTTATCTGGGCTACCCGGACTCGGCCGCGGCACGCGGAGTGGCCGACTCTGTTGTGACTCAACCGCTTCCTCGCCGTCCCAAGCGTCCGGCCCGGGCCGTCACGCGGATGGCGGTGCCCAAGCCGGTCAAGCGACTGGTGCGCCTGGTGCCCGGGGTGCACTGGTAGTCATTTCTCGCAGGTGAATTGGTTGACGTCGATGTACCCGATGCGGAACATCTCGGCGCACCCGGTCAGATACTTCATGTAGCGCTCGTAGACTTCCTCGGATTGCAGCGCGATGGCCTGGTCCTTATGGGCTTGCAGTGCGGCAGACCACAAGTCGAGGGTTTTCGCGTAGTGCGGCTGCAACGACTGAACCCGGGTCACGGTGAAGCCGTTTGCGGTGGCGTGCTCCTGCACCATCGGTATCGACGGCAGCCGCCCGCCCGGAAAGATCTCGGTGAGAATGAACTTCAGGAATCGGGCAAAGGTGAACGAGATCGGCAGGCCGCGCTCGTGTATTTCCTTGGGATGCAGCCCGGTGATGGTGTGCAGCAGCATGATTCCGGTATCAGGCAGCAATCGGTGTGCCAAGGTGAAGAACGCGTCGTAGCGCTCGTGGCCGAAATGCTCGAAGGCACCGATGCTGACGATCCGGTCGACCGGCTGGTCGAACTGCTCCCAGCCCTGCAGCAGAACCCTTATCGAGCGGGGGCTTTCGGACTTCGCGATCAGTTGCTCGACGTACTTGGCCTGGTTGCGGCTCAAGGTGAGGCCGACGACGTCGACGTCGTACTTTTCCGCCGCTCGCATCATGGTGGCGCCCCATCCGCAGCCGACGTCGAGCAGGGTCATGCCCGGCTGTAGTCCGAGCTTGCCCAGCGCCAGGTCTATCTTGGCGATCTGCGCCTCTTCCAGGGTCATGTCGTCGCGCTCGAAGTAGGCGCAGCTGTAGGTCTGGGTGGGGTCGAGGAACAGCCGGAAGAAGTCGTCGGACAGGTCGTAATGGGCCTGCACGTCGTCGAAATGCGGCCTTAGGTCGTCGGGCATCATGCCAGCCTAGAGCCAGCGTATTGTGACGCCGGTGAACGCCGTGGTTGCCGACGTCGACACCGGTATCGACGACGCGATGGCGTTGATATTCCTGTTGGCCAGCCCGGACGCCGAGCTGGTCGGCATCGCCTCGACGGGCGGAAATATCGAGGTGGACCAGGTCTGCGCGAACAACCTCGGCCTATTGGAATTGTGCCGGGCCGCCGACATACCCGTTTCGAAAGGCGCCGACGAACCACTGAGCGGGAGCTGGCCCGATCACGCAAAGTTCCACGGCCCCAAGGGTTTAGGCTATGCCGAGCTGCCCCCCACCGATCGCCGGATCACCAGCCACGACGCGGTGGCCGGCTGGGTGAGCGCCGCGCACGCCCACCCCGGGGAGCTGATCGGACTGGTCACCGGACCGCTGACCAACCTGGCGCTGGCCCTGCGCGCCGAGCCCGCGCTGCCGTCGCTGTTGCGCCGGCTGGTGATCATGGGCGGCATGTTCGGCGCGAGCACTCGTGCCGCTCCGGCGGCCGAATGGAACATCCGGGTGGATCCCGAGGCGGCGGCCGAAGTTTTCGCGGCTTGGCAAGGGCAACAACAACTTCCGATCGTCTGCGGCCTGGACGTGACGCGCCGGGTGGCGATGACGCCGGAGATCCTGACCAGGCTGGTGTCCGACGCGGGCCCGTCCGCGTTGACCCGGTTGATCGAGGACGCGATGCGGTTCTACTTCGAGTCGCACCAGGTCCGCGGCCACGGGTATCTCGCATTCATGCATGACCCGCTGGCCGCCGCGGTCGCGCTGGACCCGGAGCTGATGGCGACCCGGCCGGCCACGGTGGACGTCGAGCTGGCGGATCCGCGCGGCATGACGAGGGCCGACTGGTCAAGGGATCGAGCGCCCAACGCGCACATTGGTATTGACGTCGATGCGGCGTCGTTCTTCGAACGGTACATCGAACGGGTCGGGCCGTTCGCACGGTGGCGAACTCGAACATCGCCATAACTTGGGTGTTTAGACACCGTTTTTGCGGGCAGTAATCCGTCATGAGCGCACGTCACATATTTCGTTCCCTTGGTCCTGCAGTCGTCACAGCGTCGTGCGTCAGCGCGGCCGTCCTAGCCGCCCCCGGCATCGCATCCGCCCAGCCCTGCCCCGACGTGCAGGTGGTGTTCGCCCGCGGTACCGGCGAACCTCCCGGTGTCGGGCCCACCGGACAGGCATTCGTCGACTCCCTGCGCACACGTGTCGGCGGCAGGCCGGTGGAGGTGTATCCGGTCAACTACCCCGCCGCCGACCAGTGGCAGACGGGCCTGGACGGCATTAGAGACGCGGGCGCTCATGTCGTTTCGATGGCGGGCAGTTGTCCGCAGACCAAGATGGTGCTCGGCGGTTACTCCCAGGGCGCGGCGGTGATGGGTTTCGTCACGTCGAACGCGGTGCCGGATTCGGTCGACCCTGCAACCGTGCCAAAGCCGTTGGACCCGGCGGTGGCTGACCACGTCGCCGCGGTCGTCCTGTTCGGGACGCCGAACGTCCGGGCCATGGACTTCCTGGGCGAGCCGCCGATCGTCATCGGCCCGGCCTATCAGGCGAAGACCCTCAAGGTCTGCGCTACCGAGGACCCGGTTTGCTCGGACGGGCTGAATTTCGCCGCGCACGACACGTACGCGAACGACGGGGCCATCGTCGAGCAGGGGGCGGCTTTCGCCGCAAGCCAGCTGCAGGGAGGCCACGGCGCGCCACAGACGGTGGGAGCCCCACACCGAGGCTTTGGATCCTGACGGGTCACTCGTAGATTCCTTCGAGATACCACCTCCTTTGGCGGTAGCACAGCAACATCGCGCGCTCGCTCTCCAACAGCACCTGGGCACGGGCGGTGCGGCTGCGCCCTTGACCGTCCGCAGGCTGGTCATCCCACCACCGCTCGTCGACCGGCCACGGTCCGGTCCACCAGCTCAGCCGGTCCTCCCGGCCCCGGACGGTCAGTCGCGCAGGGTCGGCGGAGAACATCCCCCGGCTGGTCACCCGTATCGAATTTCCTTGGACGTCAAGCAATTCCACCGGGTCGTCGAGCAGCACCGCCGGCGACGGCCCGGGCAGTTGGCCGGGCCACGGCTGGCCCGGGTCGGCCTGCGGCACCGGCTCGTCACCCAGCGGAGTGAACGTGATGCGTTCGGCCGGCCCGCGACCGCCGGACAGCACCGGCACCTGCACCGCTTCCGGGCCGAGCAAGCCCTGTACCCGCACCAGCGCGCGCCGGGCCCGAAGCCTGTCCTCCTCTCCCAGGCCGCCCCAGAGCGGCAATTGCAGCGCCTCGGCGGATACCACCTCTACCGCCTGCAGCCGTAACAGCGTCACCGGCGACGTCGGCCGGTCCTTGGCCATCCGATTGCTCAACCACCCGTCCAGTTGCCAGCGCACCCGGTCTGCGGTGGCATCCTCGGTCAGCGGCTCGGCGCACCGCCACACCCGTTGCAGCTCTTCGCCGTTGGCAGTGACGGCGTGGATGGCCAGCCGGGTACATCCCACTCCGGCGGCCATCAGCATCTGATGCAGCGTGTCGGCCAGCGAGCGCCCGGCGAATGCCGCGGCATCAACCCGGTCGATCGGCGGGTCGCAGTCCAGCACCGCCTCGAGTTCCCGAGGCGGCTCACGACCGGAAGGCAGACGTTCGGATTCGCCGCGGGCGAACCGGTGCGCGGCCACCCCGTCGGCGCCGAACCTGGAAGCCACGTCGGTGCGGGACAGCGCGGCGAACTGACCGATGGTGCGAATCCCCATCCGCCACAACAGATCCGTCAGCTCTTCTCGCCCCGGACCGGACAGGCTCGGCTCGGTGGCGAGCTGCCGGATCGACAGCACCGACAGAAACCGTGCGTCCTGCCCCGGCTCCACGACACGGCCCGCACGCGCAGCGAAGACCGCGGTGGACAACTGGTCGGCGATCCCGACCTGACACTCGGCGCCGACCGCGGCCACCGCGTCGATCAGCCGCTCGGACGCCTGCTGCTCGGACCCGAAATAGCGGGCCGCTCCGCGCACCGGCAACACCAAAAGCCCGGGCCGCAGCACCTCGGCGCGGGGCACCAAGTCGTCCACCGCCGCGATCACGCCCTCGAAGAAGCGGGCGTCGCGGTCAGCGTCGGCGGTCGCGACGTGCAGTTGCGGGCAACGGGCAGCCGCCTCCCGGCGCCGCAGACCCCGTCGCACTCCCGCCGCACGGGCGGCCGACGAGCACGCGATCACCCGGTTGGCCAAAGTGACCGCGACCGGAGCCGTCGCGGGCTCGCCCGCGGCTGCCGCCGCCGCCACCGCGGGCCAGTCCATGCACCAGATCGCCAGCACTCGGGAAGCCATCAGACTCACCCCGTACGAACCCGGCCGATCACCCGTTCCCCCGCACACCCGCTGATCTGCAGCCGCACCCCACTGATCCGTCCGAACCCCGGGGCAGGCACCCCCCGATGAGCCGGTGTGATCTCATAACCGCAAACCCGGGCCTGAAGCCGCGTCGGCGCCCCTTGCCAGTCGCCGTCGGTGACCAGCAGAGTGCAACCTTTATGACGTGCACGCGCCGCCACAACCCGAGTCCGCGACCAGGGCACCCCGCGCCCGCCCAGACCGAGCACCACCAGGTCCATGCCATCGATGAGCACCGCTGCCACCTCGACCGGATCGGTCCCGGGATCCGGTATCACCGCGAGCCGGCTCAGATCCGCCCCCATCTCCACCGCGGCCAGCAACCCGATATCCGGCTGACCGACGATTGCCGCGTTGCCCCCGTCCGCCGTCACCGATGCCACCATGCTCAGCACCAGCGACCGGGCCCCCGTCAGCACCGCCACCGTCCCCCGCGGCAACAGCGCCTGCTCTGTCGGCTCCGGCAGCAGGTCGTCTGAGCGCGCGCGGCTCCCAGATATCGCAACCATCTTCTGACGCAGCAGTTTCAGCTGTTCAGCGCGGCTTTCCTGGCGCAGATCGGAGGCAGAAGCCGCAGTCATGCCAAGCCTCCTAACCGGGGATTGTTCGAATATATGTTCGATTGAACACCTGCCCTCCGACAAGCGTCAAGGCATGAGACGCTGCCTTGTGCGGCCGTGCAGAATCGTTCCGATACTGGTGTGGCTCGTGGTGATTTGTGGTGTTGGAGTGGCCCCATCGGCCGGCGGTGAAGGCCCGGCCTGCCGCGCGGCAGAGCTCTTCGCCAGCAATCCGATCGGCGACTCACAGCTGTTCGAACTACAAGCCGACGTGACCTTCGCACTCAACGGCACGGTGGTTACCGGCTCGACCCCGGTGGACGGGGTGTTCTGGTCAGAGCAGCTACAACAGACCACCGACGAGCGCTCGCGCGAGTTTCATCTGTGCGTTGTCGACGAGCCCACCTTGCACACCGCAGCCGAAGCGCTGCGCACCCAGTTCAACCAGGAGGCGGTGCTGACCTTCGACTACCTGCCGCGCAACGAAGCCAACGCGGTCACCATCACCGTGCCCGACATCGACATCGCACGCTTTCGCGAAGCGTTCGTGGCTGACGCAGCCGCACACCGCCGACTGCTGGGGGGCTCTGTCACGACCACCGACCACGCTTTGATCCTGGTCGCCGGAAGCGACGACCTCGATATCGCCCGCCGGCTCGTCGGCGCGGCCGGTGGTCGCTGGAGCGCCGCCACCATCGCGTACGGCAAACGCGAGTTAGTGACATAGCCGACGGCAGCCGAGCGCGCGCATTTGTACGGCGTTACCAGTCATCCCCGTACATTTGCGGCCGCTCGCGCGGCGGTACGGCTTTCAGTGTGAAGAGTCACGGCTTTCGTTGTGAAACCTTGGCTTTCGCTGCCCAGGCTTCGCGTTCGGCGAGCCGAGGAGGACGGCCGCGCCGAATCTAGCGGAGCGAAAATACCGACCGCACCGCGTCGACGTCACGCTGGTCACCAGAGAAGTTGACTCGCCGCAGCGCCGCCTTGCGCTTGGCTTCGGTAGGCCCCAGGCGCGCCGTGAAAAGATCTGCGGCACTTGCGGTTACCGTCACCGCAGGCTCGCCGCGAGCACCCGCGAGCCGGCTCTGGAGCACCGCGAACTCGAATCGGCGGTCATCGATCTCTACCCGGTACGTTGCATCCAGACCGGCGGCCTTGACCGGGTCGAACGCCAGCAGGATTCCGGCCAGGAACCCGTTCA
>NZ_DATJYB010000222.1:0-103979 GCF_035499775.1 Mycobacterium sp.
GCGGCTGGGCCAGATCCAGCCGCCCGGCAAGAAGCTGATGGACGCCGCCGACTGGGCTCGCGGCGCCCGGCTGGACGCGGCGGCACACGCCTCATGACGCGACCGCAAAACCGTCGAAAAAGCCCGCGCCGCAAGCCATCAACCCGGTGCTGCTCGACCTGCTCCGGCTCGGCAGCTACCAGCTGCTGCGCACCCGGGTCGACCCGTACGCCGCCGTGTCCACCACCGTCGAACAAGCGGGGATCGAATTCGACTCGGCGCGAGCGGGTTTCGTCAACGGCGTGCTGCGAACCATCGCCGCCCGGGACGAGAAGTCCTGGGTCGACGAGCTTGCTCCCGACCCGGAGCGCGACCCGGTCGGGCATGCCGCGTTCGTGCACGCACACCCGCGCTGGATCGCGCAGGCGTTCGCCGACGCGCTGGGCGCGGACGCATCGGAGCTCGATGCGGTGCTGGCGGGCGACGACGAACGGCCTCAGGTTCACCTGGCGGCGCGCCCGGGGGTGCTGACCGCCGCGGCGCTGGCCGATGCGGTGGGCGGCACGGTCGGCCGGTATTCGCCGTATGCGGTGTACCTGCCGGGAGGGGATCCCGGACAGCTGGCACCGGTTCGCGACGGCGCCGCCCTGGTCCAGGACGAGGGCAGCCAGCTGGTGGCCCGCGCGCTGACGCTGGCTCCGGTCGACGGCGACACGGGCCGCTGGCTGGACCTGTGCGCCGGGCCGGGCGGCAAGACCGCGCTGCTGGCCGCCATCGGTGTCGAGTCGGGGGCGCGGGTGACCGCCGTCGAACCGTCGCCGCAACGCGCGGACCTGGTGGTCGAGAACACCCGCGGGCTGCCTGTCGACGTGGTGCGAGTGGACGGGCGCGACAGTGGTCTGGACCCAGGATTCGACCGGGTGCTCGTCGACGTGCCCTGCACCGGGTTGGGTGCATTGCGCCGCCGGCCCGAGGCCCGCTGGCGGCGACAGCCGGCCGATGTGCCGGCGCTGGCCAAGCTGCAACGTGAGCTGCTGGGCGCGGCGATCGCGTTGACCCGGCCCGGTGGCTTGGTGCTGTATGCGACGTGCTCGCCGCATCTGGCCGAAGCCACGGGGGTGGTCGCCGACGCGCTGCGGCGACATCCGGTGTCGGCGTTGGACACTCGGCCACTGTTCGAGCCGGTCGCCGAGGGGCTGGGGGAGGGTCCTTCGGTACAGCTGTGGCCGCACCGACACGGCACCGACGCTATGTTCGCGGCCGCACTACGCCGCCAGTAATGTGACGCACATGCCCGGACCGCTCATAGCGCCGTCGATCCTGGCCGCCGATTTCGCCCGGCTGGCTGACGAGGCAGCCGCCGTGAACGGCGCCGACTGGTTGCACGTCGACGTGATGGACGGCCACTTCGTACCGAACCTGACGATCGGTCTGCCGGTGGTAGAGGCCCTGTTGGCCTCGACCGCCATTCCGATGGATTGCCATCTGATGATTGACAATCCGGACCGGTGGGCTCCTCCGTACGCGGAAGCGGGCGCCTACAACGTCACCTTCCACGCCGAGGCGACCGGCAATCCGATCGGGGTGGCCCGCGATATCCGGGCCGCCGGCGCCAAGGCCGGGATCAGCGTCAAGCCGGGGACTCCGCTGGAGCCGTACCTGGAAATCCTTCCGCACTTCGACACCCTGCTCATCATGTCGGTGGAGCCGGGCTTCGGCGGCCAGAGTTTCATCCCCGAGGTGCTGGGCAAGGTGCGGACGGTGCGCAAAATGGTCGACGCGGGGGAGTTGACGATCCTGATCGAGATCGACGGCGGCATCAACGAGGACACCATTGAGCAGGCCGCCGAGGCCGGCGTCGACTGCTTTGTCGCCGGATCAGCGGTTTACGGCGCGGACGATCCGCAGGCCGCGGTAGAGGCATTACGGCGACAGGCCGGTGCCGCGTCACCACACCTCGGCCGCACGAGCGGCCGATGAGCACCGTCGAGCAGGTCAAGAGCATCGAAGAGGCCATGCGCCTCGCGATCGAGCACTCCTACCAGGTCAAGGGCAACACGTATCCGAACCCGCCGGTCGGAGCGGTGATCGTGGACCAGGAAGGCCGGGTGGTCGGCGTCGGAGCTACTCAACCGGCGGGCGGCGATCATGCCGAGGTCATCGCGCTGCGCCGGGCCGGCGGTTTGGCCGTCGGCGGCATCGCGGTCGTCACCATGGAGCCCTGCAACCACTTCGGCAAGACCCCGCCATGCGTGAATGCCCTGATCGAAGCCCGGGTGGGAACGGTGATCTACGGCGTCAACGACCCGAACGGGATCGCCGGCGGCGGCGCGGGCCGGCTGTCGGCAGCGGGGTTGCAGGTGCGCTCCGGCGTGCTGGCGGACCAGGTGGCGGCCGGGCCGTTGCGGGAATGGCTGCACAAGCAGCGGACCGGGCTGCCGCACCTGACATGGAAGTACGCCACCAGCATCGACGGGCGCAGTGCTGCCGCCGACGGATCCAGCCAGTGGATCACCAGTGAGGCCGCGCGAGCCGACCTGCATCGGCGCCGCGCCATCGTCGACGCGATCGTGGTTGGCAGCGGCACCGTCCTGGCCGACGACCCGGCGTTGACCGCCCGGCTGCCCGACGGCTCGCTGGCCGCTCGGCAACCGTTGCGGGTGGTGGTGGGTATGCGTGAAATACCCTCCGAGGCAAAGGTTCTCAACGACGACGCGCGCACCATGGTGATCCGGACCCACGATCCGCTGGAGGTGCTCAAGGCGTTGTCCGACCGCACCGACGTGCTGCTGGAGGGTGGTCCCACCCTCGCCGGCGCCTTCCTGCGCGCGGGGGCGATCAACCGCATCCTGGCGTACGTCGCGCCGATCCTGCTGGGCGGTCCCGTCACTGCGGTCGACGACGTGGGGGTGCCGAGCATCGCGCGGGCGCTGCGCTGGCAGTTCGACGGCGTGGACCGCGCCGGCCCGGACCTGATACTGAGCCTGGTGGCACGCGGCGGCTAGTGCGCTTCCGCCGTGGGTGCTGGGTCCGTTGAGGGTGCGGGGTCCGCTGAGGGCGCCTCCGCAGGAACTGCCGGTTCTTCGGCGTGCTCTTTGCGGCCGCTGATCAGCAGACCCAGCAGCGCACCGAAGACGCAGATCAGGGCGGTGACCGTGAAGATGTCGCCGTACATCTCGGCGAACGACTGGATCAACAGGTGTCCCTGGGCGGCGATTCGTCCCAACCCCTTGCTGCTGTCGGGCGGCATGTGGGCCAACTTGTCCGCGTAGATCTGGTTGACCCGGTAGAAGCCCCACGCGCTCAGTGAGGCCACGCCGATCAACATGCCGGTCATGCGGGCCACCACCACCGCCGCCGAGGCGATCCCGTGCTCGGCCGCCGGGACCACCCGCAGGGTGGCCGACGACAGTGGACCGATCACCAAACCCAGTCCCAGACCGGCGACCAGCAGATCCGCGTGCACGATCGGCACGCTGAACAACCCGAAGATGCTGTGCTGGCGGTCCAGCAGGTCGAGCCGCCAGTAGTGAATCAGCCAATAGCCGTACGCCGCGATCATCAGCCCGACGAAGGTCACCGCCCGGTCGCCGACTCGGGTCGCGATCCACCCGCCCGCCAGCGCCCCGATCGGCAGCGCGATGAGGAACCACAGCAGCATACCGGCCGCTTCGGTTTGGGTCTTGAGCAGCACGCCCTGGGCGAACAGCTCGACGTCGACCAGCGTCACCATCAGTGCCGCCCCCGCGCAGACCGACGTGCCCAGCGCGGCCAGGAAAGGCCGGAAGTGCACGCCGGCCGGATCGATCAGCCGGGTGCGCGCGAACCGTTCCCAAGCGATGAACAGCACAGCCGCGACGATCGCGCCGATCACCAACGGCAACCCGTAGCTCGGCAGCACCTGTTTGCCGTCCGGGTTGGGGTTGTACAGCCCGATCACCGCGAGACCCAGCGTGACGGCCAGCAACAAACCGCCGACGACATCGATTTTCTCCGGCTCGGCCTCGCGGTCGTGCGACGGCAGGCTGAACTGGATCATCGCCATCGAGATCAAGGTCAGCGGGACATTGATCCAGAACACGTATTTCCAGTCGTGGAACAGCCACACGATGAAAATGCCGTACAGCGGACCCAGCACGCTGCCCAGCTCCTGGGCGGCGCCGATACCGCCGAGCACGCCGGCGCGGTTGCGCTGTGACCACAGATCGGCGCCCAATGCCAGGGTGACCGGCAGCAACGCGCCACTGGCCACACCCTGGATGGTCCGGCCGGCGAGCAGCATATGGAAGTCGCCGAAATGACCTGCCAACGCGGTGACCACCGAGCCGACCATGAACGTGGCCAGGCTGACTTGCAGCAGCATCTTGCGGCCGAAACGGTCGGAAGCGCGGCCCAGCAGCGGCATCGCGGCGATGTAGCCCAGCAGGTACAGCGTGACGATCCAGGTGATCCGCTGCAGCTTGTTAACCGGGATCCCGACATCGTTCATGATGTCGCGCATGATCGTCACCACGACATACGTGTCCAGGGCACCCAGCAGAACTGCGAGGCTGCCCGCGCTGATTGCTACTCGGCGTCCGGCCCGCACGGTGATCAGGCCGTCCCGGGCTTGGTGACCTGCACGGGCTGGCCCCAGTTGGACAAGGTCATCTGAACGGTGTTGTTCGAGCCCTTGTCGATTTTGACCTGTGCCAGCTGGTGATCGCCGGTCTCCTGAATCCAGACGGTCGTCGGTAACGGGCTGGTCGCGTTCAAGGGTGACGCAAGCTTGTTGATGGCCTCCGCGCTGACCTTTCCGCTGATCCGGATGGTGGCCTGTCCGTTGATGGTGTCGCGGCCCTCGGCCTTAGGGTCGGTCAGGTTTGCCAACATGTTGGAGAGGCCGGTGTCGGGATTCAGTATCGACGACGGGTCGTAATGGACGAGGTCGGTGGCTTTGCCCATGTCCTCCCATTTGCCGGGGCTGAGGGCGTTGCTGTACAGCTCGCCGTCCAGGATCACGAAGTCGGCATCTATGTCAGTGCTGCCGCCGAGGACGATTTTGGCGTTGCCCTTCCCGGCGGTGGTGGGGATAGTGGTGAGATCACCGGTCAGCGTTTTGAGGGGAAGACCCTGAATCTTGCCGTTGACAGTCAACACCAGGTGCGCGCTGGTGACGGTTTTGGTGACCGTGGAGGACTGCTGGACCAACGTCTTCGCGTCCGGAAGAGGTCCGCCGCTCGACTTGGAGTCCGAGCAACCGGCGATCAGGATCACGGCGGCGCTCAGGGTGGCGAGGACAGCGAAAAGACGGCGACGGCGGGTCTGCATAGTCTGCATCGTAGAGGGTGCAGCTGTCCCAACCTGTGAAGCAGTCGGGTGCGGGGGCGTCGCAACAATCATTAACCTGGTGCAATGTTCACCGGAATTGTCGAGGAACTTGGAGAGGTGACGGGCCGGGACGCGCTCGCAGATGCCGCCCGGTTGGTCGTTCGCGGTCCCGTCGTCACCGCCGACGCCGGCCATGGCGATTCGATCGCCGTCAACGGCGTCTGCCTGACGGTCGTCGAGGTGCTGCCGGACGGTCGATTCAGCGCTGACGTGATGGCCGAGACCCTGAGCCGGTCCAACTTGGGTGAACTGCGGGTCGGCAGCCGGGTGAACCTGGAGCGCGCCGCGGCCGTCAACAGCCGGCTCGGCGGCCACATCGTGCAGGGGCATGTGGACGGCACCGGCGTGGTGGTGGCCCGCACGCCGTCGGAGCACTGGGAGGTGGTGCGCATCGAAATGCCCGCTACGGTGGCCCGCTACGTCGTGGAGAAGGGCTCGATCACCGTCGACGGGATTTCGCTGACTGTGTCCGGGCTGGGTGCGGAGCCGGCGGACTGGTTCGAGGTCTCGCTGATCCCCACGACCCGGGAGCTGACGACGCTGGGCAGCGCGCCGGTGGGAACGCAGGTGAACCTCGAAGTCGACGTGATCGCCAAGTATGTTGAGCGTTTGCTGAGTGCGAGCGGCGGAAACCCTGCGAAGATAGCGGAAGCTCCCTAAAACCGCACCGCCACCTGCTCAGGAGGACGTCGTGAATATCCTGCGATATTCACCCCATCGGTTGCTCGCCCTCGACGCCTCGACGTTCTTCATGACCACGACGCCGCCACCGCTGACGGATGTCTATTTACTGCGTCGTCGCCCTAGGTTGAGCGTGCTTTGGGGTCTCCCGTACTCCGGATTGCTGCACCCCGGGTCGCCTCCGATCGCGCGACTCGAGCTCACCGACCAGACTGTGCGCTGCATCCTCGTCGACAAGAGCGGATACGCCGGTTGGCTGGCAAAGCGACTTCGCGTACCGGACCTCAAGAAGCGCCTGAAAACCGGGCCGCCCGTGACGGCGTTCGAGTTCCCGCGCGACGACTACGACATCACCTGGCCGGATACCAGCCTCGGCGCTGTTTGTGAGATCCGCCACGGCGCCGCCGACAGTTGGGTTGTGTCGTTCATGCTGCCCGCAGACTACGAAGACTTCGACGTGATCCGGTACTTCCACGCCATCAGGGCCTTCCAGGCGCGCGGTGCCCGTCGAGAGTGGCGGAAAGCGCTGGATCCAATCCGAGAACGCCATCGCGACCTGCCGGACCGTGCCGGCAGCTAGAGGAGGGGCCTCAGGATCTCGAGCGCGTACCAGGCGGACATGATTCCGGAGATCCCCAGGCCCGCAATCGCGAATAACTGGCCGTTGAGCCCGCGCTTGTTGATCCCGTGTAACGCAACGACCCCGAGGAGGACGCTCAACAGGACCGCGACCAGGGCGAAGATGGACCCAAGGGCGGGGTTTGTTGCGTCGGACAGCCTGAAGAAGGGCGTCAGGCTGAGAACAAAAGCCAGGACTGCGGGCGCACTGTAGGGGCGGGCCGGCGCGGCAACCGCTGTCGGCAGCCGGTGGAGGTCGGTCATTGCTGTTCCTTACTGGTGGGTGGCCCGTCCGACGGGCCGGTTATGGAGGACCGCCCCAGGGTCAGGCAGCGCACTTGGCCATTTCTGTACGAATGCTTGATGAACCATCCCGCTGAATAAGCCGTGGCAATAACACCGCCGTCGCGGTGGTTCATACTGGATGCAACACTTGGGCACCCCGCCCGGACCCGCCAAACAGCGAGGTAGCAAAGATGACGAGGTTGGATTCCGTCGAGCGGGCGGTTGCCGACATCGCGGCGGGCAAGGCCGTCGTCGTCATCGATGACGAGGATCGCGAGAACGAGGGCGACCTCATATTCGCCGCAGAGAAGGCGACACCGGAGCTGGTGGCCTTCATGGTCCGCTACACCTCGGGATACCTGTGTGTACCGCTGGACGGCGCGATCTGCGACCGGCTGGGTCTGCTGCCGATGTACGCGGTGAACCAGGACAAGCACGGCACCGCCTACACCGTCACCGTCGATGCCAGGAACGGTGTGGGCACCGGGATCTCCGCCTCCGACCGGGCGACCACCATGCGGCTGCTGGCCAACCCCACCAGCATCGCCGAGGACTTCACCCGTCCCGGTCACGTGGTTCCGTTGCGCGCCAAGGACGGCGGGGTATTGCGCCGCCCCGGCCACACCGAGGCCGCGGTCGATCTGGCCCGCCTGGCGGGCCTGCAACCGGCCGGCTCGATCTGCGAGATCGTCAGCCAGAAGGACGAGGGCTCGATGGCCCAGACCGACGAGCTGAGGGTCTTCGCCGACGAGCACGGTCTGGCGCTGATCACGATCGCCGACATCATCGAATGGCGGCGCAAGCACGAGAAGCACATCGAGCGGATCGCCGAAGCCCGGATCCCGACGCGGCACGGGGAGTTCCGCGCCATCGGCTACAGCAGCATCTACGAGGACGTCGAGCACGTCGCGCTGGTCCGTGGCGATATCGCCGGGCCCACCGCCGAAGGCGACGACGTGCTGGTCCGGGTGCACTCGGAGTGCCTGACCGGCGACGTGTTCGGCTCCCGCCGCTGCGACTGCGGACCACAGTTGGACGCCGCGATGGCGATGGTCGCGCGCGAGGGACGCGGCATCGTGCTCTACATGCGCGGCCACGAGGGCCGCGGCATCGGCCTGATGCACAAACTGCAGGCCTATCAACTGCAGGACGCCGGCGAGGACACCGTGGAGGCCAACCTCAAGCTCGGATTGCCAGCGGATGCACGGGATTACGGAATCGGTGCGCAGATCTTGGTCGACCTCGGGGTCCGTTCGATGCGGCTGCTGACCAACAACCCGGCCAAGCGGGTCGGGCTGGACGGATACGGGCTGCACATCATCGAGCGGGTGCCGCTGCCGGTGCGGGCCAACGCGGAGAACATCCGGTATCTGATGACCAAGCGCGACAAGATGGGCCACGACCTGGTCGGGTTGGACGATTTCCACGAATCCGTCCATTTGCCAGGTGAATTCGGTGGTGCCTTGTGAGTGACCGGACCCGCGACGATGCAGAGTGTAGCGATGCTGAGGAGTGGCGCAAATGAGTGGAGGCGCCGGAGTGCCGGAGGTGCCGGCGCTCGACGCTTCTGGTGTGCGGCTGGCGATTGTCGCCAGCACCTGGCACGGCGAAATATGTGATGCGCTGCTGGCCGGCGCATGCAAAGTGGCCGCCGGGTCGGGCATCGACGACCCGCAGGTGGTCCGCGTGCTGGGCGCCATCGAGATCCCGGTTGTGGCGCAGGAACTGGCCCGCAACCACGATGCCGTCGTCGCGCTGGGTGTCGTAATCCGCGGTCAGACACCACATTTCGATTATGTTTGCGACGCGGTGACGCAGGGCCTGACCCGGGTCTCGCTGGATACCTCGACGCCGGTTGCCAACGGGGTGCTGACCACCAACACCGAGGAGCAGGCGCTGGACCGCGCGGGACTGCCGGGATCGGCAGAGGACAAGGGTGCCCAGGCGACCGCGGCGGCTTTGGCGACCGCGCTGACCCTGCGCGACCTGCGCGCTCGGCCGTGACGTCGCCAGAACCCGCCTGGGATGCCGAGCTGCGCCCCTATCTGACACCGATATTCGCTTATGCTGCAGCATTTGTCATTGTCGTAACACACATCGCGGTGGGCTTGCTGCTCAAGATCAAGTCCAGCGGAGTGATCTTCCAGACCGCAGACCAGGTGGCGATGGGCGTTCTGGGTGTAGTCATCGCCGGTGTCATCCTGCTCTTCGCCAGGCCGCGGCTGAGGGTGGGCCACCTCGGGCTCTCGGTGCGTAATCTGTTGGGCGACAGGCTAGTCGACTGGGCAGAGGTCACCGGTGTGTCGTTCCCCGCTGGAAGTCGCTGGGCGCGAATCGATTTGCCCGACGACGAATACATCCCGGTGATGGCGATCCAGGCCGTCGACAAGGAGCGTGCCGTGGAGGCCATGGACACCGTGCGGTCGCTGGTGGCGCGCTATCGGCCGGACCTGGGCGCCGGCTAGGCGGCGTAATCGGTGAATGGACACCGGGCGGGTAAGCGCGTTTGGGCGCCACCGGGCGCGGTCGTTGATCGGCGAGGACCCGACACGCTGCCCGCCTGCGACGGGCAAACCCCGACGCATTCGCGAGTCGCATGGATTAATGATTCAGTGAATAGCCGTGGTGATCGGCAGTCGTGGCGACTGTGGGCAGTAGGCTCGACGGGCAAACGTAGGGGAGCTGAGGATGTCAGAAATTATCGTCCCGAACTTCTGTGCACAAATTTCCGGCGGCGTGCCACGCGCGGGCGTCGAGTGAGGCCATGATATTGCCATGCTGACCACGACGTATGCCGGGCTCACCGACCTCGGGCGCCAGAGGTCCCGTAACGACGACCGGTGGGGCGCAGACCCGGCGCAGGGCCTCTACATAGTTGCCGACGGGGTGGGCAGCACCACCCATGGAGACATGGCCGCTGAACTGTGCGTCCAGTTGTTGCCGACGTACGTGGGCCGCCACTTCGCCGGGGCCGACTTCCGTGACGGGGAGGTGGCAGCGCGGTTTGGCCGCGCCGTGGTGGAGATGTGCACCGACCTGCACGCGCGCAGCCAGACCGACTCTCAACTCGCCGGCGCCGGCACCACCCTGGTGACCGTCATAATCAACGACGAGCTCGCGGTGATCGCTCATCTCGGTGACAGTCGTGCCTACCTGTACCGAAACCAGCAGATGCAGCGGCTGACCAGCGATCACACTCTCGTGCAGGCGGTAGTGGATGCCGGCGAACTGACCGAAGAGGAGGCCGCACACCACCCGAAACGGTCGATAGTTACCCGGCAGGTGCTGATGACCCCGCCTGCGAAGCCCGATGTGAGTGTGCAGGAACTGCAGCCCGGTGACCGAATCCTGCTGTGCAGCGACGGTTTACACGGAGTCGTCGATGACGCGACGCTGGCCGCCATCCTCACCGAACACCCGGATGCGGCCGACGCATGCCAGGCGTTGATCGCGGCCGCCAACCAAGGCGGGGGACCCGACAACATCACCACCGTGGTGATCGATGCCGACGGAGCAGGCGTATCCGCGCCCACGCCCACCGTCCAACCGACAGTGGCCGCCCAGACGGCGACGATGCCCGCGCCCGTACCCCAACCGAGCGCACCCGCGGCCCCACCGATCCCCGTACCGCCGCCGCCGCCGCAGCAGCAGGCCGTTCCACCCGCGCCACCCGCTGGTCACGTTCCTCCCCGGATGGGGCCACCGCCGCCGCAGCCGCCGCAACCGCCAAGCCGACGCCGTGGACTGAAATGGGCCCTGGTCGGCTTGGTCGTCGTGTTACTGGCCGGCGCCGGCGTCGGCTACCTGCTGTGGGGGCACCAGCCGGCCTCACAACCGCGGGCTACGCAGACCGGGAAGCCGTCGGCCCAAGCGCCGGCGCCCGCGACGTCAACTCTGCAGTCGCTGCAGCCCGATCCCGCGTTGGGCCGTCAAATTACGCTGCCGTTCGGGGATCTCAAAAACGTCAAAGCCGTAGCGGTGGATGGCGCGGGCACTGTGTACGTCCTTGCCGTCAAAGGCGACAAAACGGTGGTGTTGAAGCTGATAAAGGGACAATCCGAAGCTGTCGACATGCAATTCGGCTATCTGACGGATGCTTACGGCATTGCGGTGGACCAGTCCGGGAAGAACGTCTACGTCACCGACCGCGCCAACAATGGTCGGCTGATGAGGTGGACGGAAGGGTCGACCGAAGCGGGCGAGCTGCCCCTCCGGATGCAGAACGAGGGCAAGCTGAAGACGCCATACGGTGTAGCGGTCGCCGCCAGCGGCGTTGTCTACGTCGTCGACACCGAGGGCAACCAGGTGGTAAAGGTTCAGCCCGACGCCTCCGGAGATTCCCCGAACGCGACCGCGCTCCACTTCACCGGCCTCCATGACCCCGTCGGGGTCGCGGTGAACAGCAACGGAGATGTCTACGTCGTCGACCACAGCAAGAACGTCTACGGCAAGAACCGGTTGGTGAAGCTGCCGGCGGGCTCGGACAAGCAGGTGGATGTGCCTGCTACCGACCTCGATGAACTCACCGGGGTGGCGGTCAACGGCGACGACGTCTACATCACCGACCGTCATGACCATCAGGTGTTGAAGGTGTCGGCCGGCTCAACCACCCCGACGATCCTGCCGTTCACGGGGGTCGGCAGGCCCTCTGGTGTGGCCATAGACAGCAGCGGCAACGTCTACGTCACCGATGACGAGACCCGCAAGGTCCTGGAACTGCCGGCCGGCTAGCGCATCGCACGGGTTGCTGCCGGCCCGCTGTACGATCGCGCGATGGCGCATCGGGGGCGCAGCTGGGTGGCGGTCGCTTCGGCCATTGCCGTCATGTCGGCGGGCGGCTGCGTCAAAACGACCACAGGCCAAGCGGTTCGGGCTTCCGGCCAGGCGTCGCACGCGCTCCCGGCGCGCGATCTGCTGTTGCAGGACGGGGAGAACACTCCGCTCGGTCGGGCGACCGCGGCACCGGTGGGCAATAACTACTTCACCAGCGCCCGCCCGTCCGAATGCTCGGCGGCGATGCTGTTCGAGGGTTCGCCGCTTCGGCCCGCCGGGTCCAAGGATCACGCCGAGTCGTCCTACAAATTCGACAGCCAGGCGCTGTACGCCGAATCGATCGACGTCTACGACAACCCCCTGAACACTCACGATGTGATCCGGAATGGCTTCACTGCGGTGTCCAACTGCCATGGCGACGCCGTCCCCATATCCCCCAGCGGCGAGTTTCCCACGATGCGACTTAGCCGCTTCGCCACGCCGTCAGAGGGCGTCCTGGTGTGGAAAATGACCCGTCCGGATTGGAACTGTGACTACGGGCTGGCCGTGATCCCGCAGGTAGCCCTGGTGATGGCGGTTTGCGACTTCAAGCCCGGATTCCCGATGGCGGACTGGGCGGCGAAAAGAAGGGCGCAGCTAGAGAGCCGGGCGTGATCGCGCTGCGCGCCGGGCGAATACGACGCGCCGAGCCTTCGCCACACTTATCGTGTTGCTGGACCGCTGTTGCTTGGGAGGCTGATGTTGGAGGGTACGGCGTTCGGACGCTATCGGCTGATCGAGTTGCTGGGCCGCGGCGGTATGGGCGAGGTGTGGCGGGCCCACGACACCGCCACCGACCGGACGGTCGCCATCAAGCTGTTGCCGGCGCATTTCTCCGACGACGAGGACTTTCAGCGGCGATTCCGCCGCGAGGCACAAGCCGCGGCACGGCTGAACACCCCGCATGTGGTCCCGATCCACGACTACGGCGAGATCGACGGCCGTTTGTATGTGAATATGCGGTTGATCGAGGGTCGCGACCTGCAAACCGTGCTCACCGATGGCCCGATGGATCCGGCTCGCGCGGTGCACATCGTCGGCGGGGTGGCCAAGGCATTGCATGCGGCCCACGAGGTCGGTCTGTTGCACCGGGACGTCAAACCCTCCAACATCCTGCTGGACCGCGACGACTTCGCCTACCTGATTGATTTCGGGATCGCCCGCGCCCTGGACGAAACGCGAATGACCAAGTCGGGCAATACGATCGGCACCTTCCAATACATCGCGCCCGAGCGTCTGGGCGGCAAGGAGGACGCCCGCGCCGACATCTACTCGTTGGCCTGCGTCCTATACGAATGCCTCACCGGGACCCCGCCGTTCGGGCAACTCACGATGGCCGAGCTGGTCGTCGCACACCTCCAATCCGCACCGCCCCAACCGTCAGCCACCCGACCGGAGGTGCCCGAGCAGATCGACCAGGTGATCGCCAGTGGCATGGCCAAGGACCCCGATCAGCGGTACGCCACCACCATCGAATTCGCCACCGCCGCCCGCGACGCGATCACGGTGCCAATTCCGACGCCTAAGCCGGCACCTGCGCCGGCACCTGCGCCGCAACCGGTCCCCCAGCAGGCCTCGGTGCCCGTCCTACCACCGACGACCCCGGTCCAGCGTCCGGCGCCGCCGATCCCAGTTGATGCGGGTCATCCCGCGCCGCCCGTCCCGCGGCATCCACCCGTCGAAATGCCGCCGCACCGGCCGGACACGCACGTTGCGCGGCCTTCGCAGCCCTCGACGCGGCGCAAAGGCGTGCTGATCGCGGCCGCTTTGGCCGTCGCGGTCGTTGCGGCGCTTGTGGTCTTTGGCCTGACGAACATCGGGAACCATCCGGCCCCCCAAACCGGCGAAACCAGCCAGACCAGCCAAACCGGTCAGACCGGCCAAAACGCGTTGCCGGACCCCGCCACCCTGCTGGCGCAATCCGTGGTCACCACCCGAGTGCTCAAGAGCGCACATGTCGTTCAAGCCGTTGCCGGCAAGATCGAGGGGCTCCCCGTCAAGGCGCTGAATGCTGACGTCACGACGAGCCCCACGGCCGCGGCAACGGGACAGTGGACGCTTACCTTCGCCGGATCGGATATCAACGCCAACTTTGTGGTTGTGGACGGGGAGCTCTACACCGATGCCTTGGCTGCGGGTCAATGGAGCGATATGGGTAAGGCCTCGGACGTCTGGGATCCGACGGTGATCTTGAACCCGGACGTCGGCCTGGCCAAGATACTGTCAGGCTTCAGCAGCCCGAAAGCCGTTGGCCGCGAAACGATCAACGGCTTCGCGACGGTCAAGATCACCGGTCAGGTCAGCGGCGACGCCGTCATCGCGATGCTCCCGAAGGCCGCGGTGAGCGGACCCGTTCCGGCCACCGCATGGATCCGGGAGGACGGCGACCACGAGTTGGTCCGGCTGACGCTGGAACCCAGCCCCGGCAACAGCCTCCAGCTCACGCTGTACAACTGGAATGCGCCCGTCACCGTAACCAAGCCGCCCGTCTGAGGGCGACTAGAACCACCCAGAAGCGTCGTCATCCTGGAAACCCCGCCAGAAGCGCACAAAGTGTTGGAACCATTTGGGGCGCCGGCTCAACCACGGGTCGAACCAATAATCCGAGGCAAACTTCACTATCCCCAGGGCAGTGAGCAGTCCGGCGACCAGACCGTAGCCGGCAAAGCTCAGTCCCGAGACCGCGGTGTAAGCCTTGTCGCCCAGCACCCGAACATTCAGTGGTGAGTCATGGCTAGAGCGATGCAGCTGTAATCCCTGCACCTTTCCGGTGTGTGGCTGTCCGCCAACGCTCCACGTGCCCACGCACTCGTAGCCCACCGGCTGGGTACGGCAGTAATTGATCGTTGCCGTCGTCGATGTGCCGACAAGGTACGCGTAGTAGTCGTAAGCGCCGATGCCGAAGAATCCGAGTGACACTGCCACGCCGGCGATCGCGAACAGCCTTGCCGCCAGACGCCGCAAACCGGCCAGGGTGCCGGTGGGGCGGGTGGCAGCCTGGGGCACGCCGCCGACGGGTTCCTCGGGATCGCCGCGATCCATGAGGAAATCTTGCCAGGGGGGAGGGCGCCGCGCTGCCGGTTACCGGGCGTCCTGATGGGGCTGGCGTTCCGAGGGGACCTCGTCTTTCGAAAGGACGATGGGTAACCCCGTTTCCGTCAGTTTGTACTCGTCTGATCTCATGACGTACTCGACATGCTGGGGTTGGTACCTGCTCATCTCTGGACCCGGCAGCCCTACCAAGAATCGGTTGCTGACTGACTCGGATGGATTGCGGAGTCCCCGCAACTGTGAGAGCGCGAGCCCAAAGGACGCAGCCGTGCCTGCGATGCCCACGCACGCCTCGATGGCTCCGTTCATCATTACCGCCTAAGGAAAGGTTGAGTTGATGGCAAGAGCTTGAACGGGCGAGCTTCAGGGATTCTCCAGAAATCTTTGAAACGCGCAGTAGTCCGAGGACGCCCGCCTTTTCAGGTGCCCGTTGAGCGACCACTAGCCTGGATACGTGCCAGATCCCGCAACGTATCGCCCGCCGCCCGGGTCCATCCCGGTCGAGCCGGGCGTGTACCGGTTCCGGGACTCGCACGGGCGCGTCATCTACGTCGGGAAGGCCAAGAGCCTGCGCAGCCGGCTCACGTCGTACTTCGCCGACGTCGCGAGCCTGCAACCCCGGACTAGGCAGATGGTGACCACCGCGGCCAAGGTCGAGTGGACGGTGGTCAACACCGAAGTCGAGGCCCTGCAGCTGGAATACAACTGGATCAAGGAGTTCGATCCACGCTTCAACATCCGTTACCGGGACGACAAGTCCTACCCGGTGCTGGCCGTCACGCTCAACGAGGAATTTCCGCGGCTGATGGTCTATCGTGGCCCGCGGCGCAAGGGCGTGCGCTACTTCGGGCCGTACTCGCATGCGTGGGCGATCCGGGAAACGCTTGATCTGCTCACCCGGGTGTTTCCGGCGCGAACCTGTTCGGCGGGAGTGTTCAAGCGGCACAAGCAGATCGACCGCCCCTGCCTGCTCGGGTACATCGACAAATGCTCGGCGCCGTGTGTCGGCCGGGTCAGCGCCGAGCAGCATCGCCAGATCGTCATAGATTTCTGCGACTTCCTGTCCGGCAAGACCGACCGGTTTGCCCGCGAGCTGGAACAGCAGATGCAAGCCGCGTCGAACGAACTCGATTTCGAACGGGCCGCGCGCCTCCGTGACGACCTTGGCGCGCTCAAGCGGGCCATGGAGAAGCAGGCGGTGGTGCTCGGCGACGGCACCGACGCCGACGTCGTGGCTTTCGCCGACGACGACCTGGAAGCGGCGGTGCAGGTGTTCCACGTGCGTGGCGGGCGGGTACGCGGTCAGCGCGGCTGGATCGTCGAAAAGCCCGGAGACCCAGGTCGTTCCGGCGAGGAGCAGTTGGTCGAGCAGTTCTTGACGCAGTTCTACGGCGATCAGGCCGAGCTGGGAGACTCGGCCGACGAATCCGCCAACCCGGTTCCCCGTGAGGTGCTGGTGCCGTGCCTGCCGTCCAACGCCGAAGAGTTGGCCAGCTGGCTGTCCGGACTGCGCGGCTCCCGCGTCGCATTGAGGGTGCCGCGCCGGGGCGACAAGAAGGCGCTGGCCGAGACCGTGCAGCGCAACGCGAAAGAGGCTCTGCAGCAACACAAGCTGAAGCGGGCTGGCGACTTCAACGCCAGATCCGCTGCGCTGCAGAATATTCAGGAGGCCCTGGGGTTGGCCAGCGCGCCGCTGCGGATCGAGTGTGTCGACGTCAGCCACGTGCAGGGCACCGACGTGGTGGGCTCGCTGGTGGTATTCGAAGACGGTCTGCCACGAAAATCGGACTATCGCCACTTCGGCATCCGGGAGGCCGCCGGGCAGGGTCGCTCCGACGACGTCGCCTCCATCGCCGAGGTGACCCGGCGACGGTTCCTGCGCCACCTGGGTGATCAGAGCGACCCGAATCTGCTTTCTCCCGAAGGAAAATCACGCCGTTTCGCCTACCCGCCCAACCTGTTCGTCGTCGATGGCGGCGCGCCACAAGTCAATGCGGCAAGCGCCGTCCTCGACGAGCTCGGTGTCGCCGATGTCGCGGTGATAGGCCTGGCAAAGCGGCTGGAAGAGGTATGGGTGCCGGCCGAGCCGGACCCGATCATCATGCCGCGCAACAGCGAGGGGCTGTATCTGTTGCAGCGCGTGCGCGATGAGGCGCACCGATTCGCAATCACCTACCATCGCAGCAAGCGATCCAAACGTATGACGGCGTCGGTGCTGGACTCGGTGCCCGGATTGGGAGAGCATCGTCGAAAAGCGCTGGTCACCCATTTCGGATCCATAGCCCGCCTCAAGGAGGCCACCGTCGACCAGATCACTGCCGTTCCGGGCATCGGCGTGGCCACGGCCACCGCTGTGCTCGAGGCGCTGCGTCCCGACTCGCCCGGAGCCACCGAATGACCAACCACGCCGGGGACGGCCACCCGGGCCCTGCGAACGGCGGCGGTATCGACGTCGTGCTGGTGACCGGGTTGTCCGGGGCGGGGCGCGGCACCGCGGCCAAGGTACTCGAGGATCTCGGCTGGTATGTGGCGGACAACCTGCCACCCCAGCTGATCACCCGGATGGTGGATTTCGGGCTGGCGGCCGGATCGCGGATCACCCAGCTGGCAGTGGTCATGGATGTGCGCTCGCGCGGATTCACCGGCGACCTGGATTCGGTGCGCAACGAACTGGCTACCCGAGACATCACCCCACGAGTGGTGTTCATGGAGGCATCCGACGACATGTTGGTACGGCGCTACGAGCAGAACCGCCGCAGCCATCCGCTGCAGGGCCAGCAGACGTTGGCCGAAGGCATTGCCGCCGAGCGCCGGATGCTGGCCCCGGTCCGGGCCACCGCCGACCTGATCATCGACACGTCGACACTGTCGGTGCGGGGCCTGAGGGAGAGCATCGAGCGCGCGTTCGGCGGTGATGCCGGGACGTCTACCAGCGTCACCGTCGAGTCCTTCGGCTTCAAGTACGGTCTGCCGATGGACGCCGACATGGTGATGGACGTGCGGTTTCTGCCGAACCCGCATTGGGTCGACGAGTTGCGCCCCCTGACCGGCCAGCATCCCGCCGTGCGGGACTATGTGCTCGGCCAACCCGGCGCGGCCGAGTTCCTCGACGCCTACCATCAGTTGCTGTCCTTGGTTGTCGAGGGCTACCGGCGAGAGGGGAAGCGCTACATGACGGTTGCCATCGGCTGCACCGGGGGTAAACATCGCAGCGTGGCGATCGCCGAAGCGTTGATGGGGCTGCTGAGCTCGGATCCGCGACTGTCGGTGCGGGTGCTGCACCGGGATCTGGGTCGCGAATGAGTCCACCCTCGCATCCGAGCAATCAAAGTATTGTCGCGTTGGGCGGCGGGCACGGCTTGTACGCGACGCTGTCGGCGGCCCGCCGGCTGACGCCCTATGTCACGGCCATCGTCACCGTCGCCGACGACGGTGGCTCCTCGGGCCGGCTGCGCAGCGAACTAGACGTGGTGCCGCCGGGCGATCTGCGAATGGCGTTGGCGGCGTTGGCATCCGACAGCCCGTATGGGCGGCTGTGGGCGACGATCCTGCAGCATCGGTTCGGCGGCAGCGGCGCCCTGGCCGGACATCCCATCGGCAACCTGCTGCTGGCCGGGCTCAACGAGGTGCTGGCCGACCCGGTCGCCGCCCTCGACGAACTCGGGCGCATCCTCGGCGTCAAGGGCAGGGTGCTGCCGATGTGCCCGATCGCCCTGCAGATCGAGGCCGACGTTTCCGGCCTGGAATCCGACCCGAGGATGTTCCGGGTGATCCGCGGCCAGGTGGCGATCGCGACCACGCCGGGAAAGGTGCGGCGGGTCCGGTTGCTGCCCGCCGACCCTCCGGCGACCCGGCAGGCCGTCGACGCGATCATGGCGGCCGACTTGGTGGTGCTGGGACCCGGGTCGTGGTTCACCAGCGTGATTCCGCATGTGCTGGTGCCGGGGCTGGCCGCGGCCCTGCAGGCCACCACGGCCCGGCGGGCGCTGGTGCTCAACCTGGTCGCCGAGCCGGGCGAGACGGCCGGCTTCTCGGTGGAGCGCCATCTGCACGTGATGGCCCAGCATGCGCCCGGGTTCACCGTCCACGACATCATCATCGACGCCGAACGTGTGCCCAGCGAGCGGGAACGGGATCAACTGCGCCGCACCGCAACATTGCTGCATGCCGAGGTCCACTTCGCCGACGTGGCCAGACCTGGTACACCTTTACATGACCCGGGCAAGCTGGCCGCGGCTCTGGACGGTGTGCGGGTGGGCGATGATGGCGCGGCCGGACCTGCGGTGACGGTTACCGACGAGATTCCGGTCGACGGTGAACGCTCGCAAAGAGCCGCGAAATGGACCGGATCGCAACGGACCGAGGGGTGACGACGCGTGGCGATGACGACCGAAGTCAAGGAAGAGCTGAGCCGCCTGGTAGTGAAGTCGGTCAGTGCGCGGCGCGCGGAGGTCACGTCCTTGCTGAGGTTCGCCGGCGGGTTGCACATCGTGGGCGGCCGCGTGGTCGTCGAGGCCGAGGTAGATCTGGGCGGCATCGCCCGGCGGCTGCGCAAGGACATCTTCGACCTTTACGGCTACAACGCCGTCGTGCATGTGTTGTCGGCCAGCGGGATTCGCAAGAGCACTCGATATGTGTTGCGGGTCGCCAACGACGGTGAAGCACTGGCTCGTCAGACCGGGTTGCTCGACATGCGTGGGCGTCCGGTGCGCGGTTTGCCGGCCCAGGTTGTCGGCGGCAGTGTCGGCGACGCCGAAGCGGCATGGCGGGGCGCGTTTTTGGCGCACGGTTCGCTGACCGAGCCCGGCCGTTCGTCGGCGCTGGAAGTCAGTTGCCCGGGTCCTGAGGCTGCGTTAGCGCTGGTGGGCGCGGCCCGCCGGCTCGGGGTCAGCGCCAAGGCGCGTGAGGTGCGTGGCGCCGACCGGGTGGTGGTGCGCGACGGCGAGGCGATCGGCATGTTGCTGACCCGGATGGGCGCCCAGGACACCCGGGTGGTCTGGGAGGAGCGCCGGCTGCGTCGCGAGGTGCGCGCCACGGCCAACCGGCTCGCCAATTTCGACGACGCCAATCTGCGCCGCTCGGCGCGGGCCGCAGTCGCGGCGGCCGCACGGGTGGAGCGGGCGTTGGAGATACTCGGCGACACCGTGCCCGACCACCTCGCCTCGGCCGGCAAACTGCGTGTCGAGCACCGGCAGGCGTCCCTGGAGGAGCTGGGCCGGCTGGCCGATCCTCCGATGACGAAAGACGCTGTGGCCGGCCGTATTCGGCGATTGTTGTCGATGGCCGATCGCAAGGCGAAGGTCGACGGCATCCCCGACACCGAGTCGGCGGTGACGCCCGACCTGCTCGAAGACGCCTGACCGGCCGGTGAGATTGTCCGGGATCCCTGAGCGCGGCAGGCGGGCGGGGGCTACGGTCGTGGCATGAAGCGGCTTTCGAGTGTCGATGCGGCGTTTTGGTCAGCGGAAACTGCTGGCTGGCACATGCATGTGGGTGCGCTGGCGATCTGCGATCCCAGCGACGCGCCCGATTACAGCTTTCAACGCCTGCGTGAGCTGCTGATCGAACGGCTGCCCGAGTTGCCGCAGTTGCGCTGGCGGGTCACCGGCGCCCCGCTCGGGCTGGACCGGCCCTGGTTCGTCGAGGACGAAGATCTCGACGTCGACTTCCACGTCCGTCGCATCGGTGTCCCCGCGCCCGGCGGGCGGCGCGAGGTCGACGAGCTGGTCGGCCGCCTGATGTCCTATAAGCTGGACCGCTCGCGACCGCTGTGGGAACTGTGGGTGATCGAGGGTGTGAAGGGCGGCCGGATTGCCACGCTCACCAAAATGCATCACGCCATCGTCGACGGGGTCTCCGGTGCCGGACTGGGCGAGATCATCCTGGACGTCACGCCCGAACCGCGGCCGCCGAACAAAGAGACAGTGGGGTCGCTGGTCGGATTCCAGTTGCCGGGGCTGGAACGGCGCGTACTGGGTGCCCTGATCAACGTGGCGGTCAAGACGCCGTTCCGCGTCACCCGGCTGCTGGAGCAGACCGTGCGTCAGCGGATCGCGGCGCTGGGGGTCAGCAGCAAGCCGCCCGGCTACTTCGACGCGCCCAAGACGCGGTTCAACGCGTCAGTGTCGCCGCACCGGCGGATCAGCGGCTGCCGCGTCGAGCTGGCCCGGGTCAAGGCCGTCAAGGATGCCTTCGGAGTGAAGCTCAACGACGTCGTGCTGGCGCTCGTGGCCGGCGCGGCCCGCGAATACCTGCTCAAGCGTGACGAGCTGCCGGCCAAGCCCCTGATTGCGCAGATTCCCGTCTCAACCCGTACCGATGCGACGGCGAGCGACGTGGGCAATCAGATCAGCTCGATGACAGCATCTCTGGCCACCGACATCGAAGACCCCGGCGAGCGGCTGAAGGCCATCCACGAGAGCACTCAGAGCGCCAAACTGATGGCCAAGGCGCTGTCGGCGCATCAGATCATGGGGCTTACCGAGACCACGCCTCCCGGGTTGCTGCAGCTGGCCGCCCGCGCCTACACCGCCAGCGGGCTGTCGCACAACCTGGCGCCGCTCAATCTGGTCGTGTCCAACGTCCCCGGTCCACCGGTCCCGCTGTACATGGCCGGGGCCAAACTGGAGTCGCTGGTGCCCCTGGGGCCGCCGGTGATGGACATCGCCTTGAACATCACCTGCTTCTCCTACCAGGACTACCTGGACTTCGGCTTCGTCACGACACCCGAGGTGGCCAACGACATCGACGAGATGGCCGACGCCATCGAGCCGGCGCTGGCCGAGCTCGAGCGTGCCGCGGAGCTGTTGCAGGCAACTAAGGGTTAGCGCCGCCGTTCGAGTTCGGATAGTTCGTCACGTACACCCAGGACAAGAACCGGGCGACCGCCTCGGCGGACTTGTTCGCCCGCGGTGACCCGAAGATGTCAAAAGCATGCTGCGCGTTGGGCAATTCGGCGTAAGCGACCGGCGACTTCGACACGGCACGCAGCTCGTCGACGAACTCGCGTGCTTCGCCCACCGGGATCAGGGAGTCGTCGGTGCCGTGCAGGACGAAGAACGGTGGTGCGTCCGGCCCTACATAGGTGACCGGGGAGGCGTCGATGTAAATGTCGCGGTGCGTACTGATCTTCTTCTTGACGATCAGCCGCGCAAGTACTTCCAGGAATTGCGGACGTCCTGGCTCGTCGATGGAGAACCAGTCGTAGCGACCGTAGAACGGGACCGCTGCCACCACCGACGTGTCGGCCTGCTCGAAACCTGGCTGGAACTTCGGGTCGTTGGGTGTCAGGGCGGCCAGCGCGGACAGGTGGCCGCCGGCCGAACCGCCGCTGATCGCAACGAAATTCGGGTCCCCACCGTAGGCGGCGATGTTCTCTTTGACCCACATCAGGGCGCGTTTGACGTCGACGATGTGGTCGGGCCAGGTGTGCAGCGGCGACACCCGGTAGTTCATCGACACGCACACCCAGCCGCGCGAAACCAGGTGCTCCATCAAGGGATACGCCTGCGGACGGCGCCAGCCGATCATCCACGCGCCGCCGGGTACCTGCAGCAGCACCGGCGCCTTGCCGTCCCGCGGCAGGTCGCGGCGACGCCAGATGTCGGCCAGGTTGGCGCGCCCGTGCGGGCCGTAGCGCACGATGTTCTCTTTGTCGACGTAGCGTCGGCGGGCCACCGTGGCGCGCAGCGGCGGGTTACGCCGACCGGTCCGGTGGGTGGGTTCGCTGGGTAGGGCGCGCAGTTCGTCGGTGTAGTCGGGCCCGAGTTGTTCGGTCAGGGCGCTCTGCAGTACGGGCCCCGGGGTTTTCACGCCGCGGTAGCGGATCACGCCCAGGATCGCCCAGGACGCGGCCGTCAGGGCCAGCGCCACCTTGCCCTTTCGCCCGGCGAAATCACCGCGCAGGCCGCGACGCGCGGCGTCCACCGCGGAGAGGGCGGCATAAAGGCCCGGTACCTCCGAGGTCGGCCAGCCGAACCAGAATACTGTCGGGCCCGCGTAGGGGTTGCGGGTGATCGGGTGTAATCCGTTGGCGGCGTTGACAAGTTCCACGGTGGAGCGGGCCAGCGGACGGGGCCGGCGCAGTTGCTTGAGCAGTGGTCGAATGTTCATGAGCCGCTCACCCGGCCTTTCAGTTCGTTGCGCAGGATCTTGCCGGTGCTGCCGCGCGGTAGCTCGTCGAGGACCGTGATGTCGCGCGGCACCTTGTAATTGGCCAGGTTCTCCCGCACGTGTTGCTTGAGGGTGTCGAGGGTCGCCGACGCGTCCGGGGCCAGCACGACGAACGCTGACAGCCGCTGACCGTATTGCTCGTCGTCCACGCCGATCACCGCGGCCTCGGCCACCTCGGGATGGGCCGCGAGCGTCTTCTCCACCTCGATCGGGTAGACGTTCTCGCCGCCGGAGACGATCATCTCGTCGTCGCGGCCCACGACGAACAGCCGCCCGTTCTCGTCGAGGTAGCCGACGTCGCCCGAGGACATGAACCCGGCGTGGAAGTTCTTGGTGGCACCCGAGGTGTATCCGTCGAACTGGGTGTCGTTGTGCACGTAGATGGTGCCGACTTCGCCGGTCGGCATTTCGTTGAATTCCGCATCCACGATTAGGATTTCGGTTCCCCCGGCCGGCTTGCCGGCAGTGTCGGGCGCCGCGCGCAAGTCCTCCGGAGTTGCGGTGGCGATCATGCCCGCCTCGGTGGCGTTGTAGTTGTTGTAAATCACGTCGCCGAACTGGTCCATGAACGAGATGACGACGTCGGGGCGCATCCGCGAACCGGACGCTGCGGCGAAGCGTAATGTCCTGCCGCTGTAGCGGTTTCGCACCTCGTCGGGCAGATCCATGATGCGGTCGAACATCACCGGTACCACCGCCAGACCCGTCGCTTGGTGGCGGTCGATCAGGTCCAGGGTGGCCTCCGGGTCGAATTTGCGCCGGGTGACGATCGTGCAGGCCATCGAAGCGGCGAAGATCAACTGCGAAAAGCCCCACGCGTGGAACATCGGCGCGACGATCACGATGGTCTCCTCGGCCCGCCACGGCGTGCGGTCCAAGATCGCCTTGAGGGTGCCGATTCCGGCGCCGCCGCCAGACTGCTTGGCGCCCTTGGGACTTCCGGTGGTGCCCGAGGTCAGCAGGATCATCTTGCCCTTGCGGCCGGTGCGTTCGGGCTGTTGTCCGGTGTGATCGGCGATGAGTTTCTCGACCGTCAGCTCGTGTTGGCCGTCGGTCCAGGCCAGGATGCGGGTGGCGTCGGGTTTGTCGGCCATCGCCCGGTCCACCGTCGCGGTGAACTCCTCGTCGTAGATGACGGCCTCGACACCTTCGCGATTGACGACGTCGGCCATGGCCGGACCGGCGAACGACGTGTTGAGCAGCACGACGTCGGAGCCGATCCGGTTGGACGCCACCAGCGCCTCGACGAAACCCCGGTGATTGCGGCACATGATCCCGATGACCTGCGGTTGGCCCGAAGGCAACTTCTGCAGGCCCGCGGCCAGCGCATTGATCCGCTCGTCGAGCTGTCGCCAGGTCAGCGTGCCCAGTTCGTCGACCAGGCCGGGACGGTCCGGGCAGCGCTGCGCGGCGCCGGCGAAGCCCACGGTCATGGCCATGCCCTCGCGACGCATCGCGGCGGCCATCTTGAGATAGCGGTCGGGTCGCATCGGCGCGATCATGCCGGCGCGCCTCAGGGTGCTGATGACTCCGACGGCTTGACTGATACGAGATGCCTGAGATGCCATGGCTCAGCCGAGAATCGGGAAACGGCGCTCGTCGGCCAGCTTGTCCAGGCCCTGCTGCATCACCGACCGGATGTGCTCGTCGACCTCGTCGACGTCGGGGTCCTCGCCGAACTCCTTCTCGATGTTCACCGCCGGCAGCACCTGCGTGACGATCTTGGCGGGCAGCGGCAGATTGGGTGGAACGGGGCTTGTCAAGCCAAACGGAAAGCCGAACGACAGCGGCAGAATCTCGCTGCGCAGCAAGCGCTTCAGCCCCAGCCGCCGGGCCAGCCAGGTTCCCCGGGTCAAGTAGAACTGGGTCTCTTGTCCGCCGATGGAAACCATCGGCACGATGGGCACGCCGGCCTCGATCGCGGTGCGCACGTAGCCCTTGCGACCGTTGAAGTCGATGACGTTCTCCGACAGCGTCGGGCGGTAGGCGTCGTAGTCGCCGCCGGGAAAGACGACCACCACACCGCCGGAGCGCAGCGCGTTGGCCGCGTTCTCACGGTTGGCCCGGATGTAGCCGGTGCGCCGGAAAAGGTCTCCGGTCACGCCCATGAACAGGATGTCGTGGCTCAGCGTCAGGACCGGGCGGTCGTAGCCGAATTTGTCGTAGAAGTCGACGCTGAAGATCGGAACGTCCATCGGAAACTGGCCGCCGGAGTGGTTGGCGACCACTAGTGCCCCACCGGGCGGGAAGGAATCCAGGCCGTGCACTTCCGAGCGGAAGTACGTCTTCAACACCGGCCGCATCACGCTCATCAGCCGCTTGGTCAGGCCGGGGTCCCACTTGCCGTGCTCGTGGTCTTCGCTGTCCGTGCTCACGTTCCTCCTTCGCGGCTCCATCGCCGTCGAGTGCCTAGATCGTAGCGAGAGCACGCCGCCGGGTTGCCCGGTGCCGATATCGCGGCGAAATCCCCCGTTGGCGCAAGGATGCGAGCACAGTGTGGATGGTGAGCACAGCGCTTCGACAGGAAAGGGCAGGGGACTGAAAGTGGCCGAGACCGTCGCTGGGCCCATTTCGGTGATCGTCGGGCAGATCAACATCGTTCGCGACGAGTTCATCGAGGAATTGCTTGCCGAGCTGAAGGCGGGGACGGCCGCACTCAACCACGACACTCGGATGCTGCGTTTGTGGAAGGCGAGCATGACCGAGAGCCTCGTCGCAGGCATCCATTACCTGGAGCGGGATGCGCCAGTGCTGGAGGCCCCGGCGTCCGCGCTGGCGTATGCGCGGGCGTCCGCGCAGCGCGGCGTGCCGCTCTCGGTGCTGGTTCGGAACCATCGGATTGGGCTTGCGCGCTTCCTCGACGTCGCGATGCAGTTCGTGCCCTTGCTGGAGCCCGATCAGCAGGTGCCCACGATCATCGAGCTGGTGCAGCGCTCGAGCAAATTCGTCGACCTGGTGGCAGACCAGTTAACCGTCGCCTACGAGCAGGAGCACGATCGCTGGGTCAGCCGCCGTAGCGGGCTCCAACAACGGTGGGTCAGCGACCTGTTGGCGGGTGTCCCGGTGGACGTCGCGCGGGCCGAAAAGGCGTTGGGTTACCGGCTGGACGGACCGCACATCGCCGCGGTGGTGTGCGTCGACGCGACGGTACGCACCAGCGACGTGCTGGCGCTGTTCGACGAGGTGCGTTCGTCGGTAGACGCTGAGCTGGGCACCCGTTCGCTGATGGTGCCGACGGATGAGCGCGAAGCCCGGCTGTGGTTTTCGCCCGTGTCGGGCCGCGTCCTCGACCTGACCCGCCTGCGTACCGCGTTCGGGTCCGCACGCATCAGGGCGCATCTGGCGTTCGGTCGGGTGGAGGAGGGGTTGACCGGGTTCCGGGCGTCGTTGAAAGAGGCCGAGCGGGTGAAGGCGGTGGCGCTTGCCGGGGGTCACGCGGCCGCCCGAGCCGTCTTCTACGAAGACGTGGCGCCGATCGCGTTGATGGCCGGCGATGTCGACGGGCTGCGGCGCTTCGTCACCGACGTGCTGGGCGACCTCAGCGTCGATGATGAACGCAACGGGTGGCTCCGTGAGACGCTGCGGGAATTTCTGGCTCGCAACCGCAGTTTCGTAGCGACTGCTGACGCGATGATCTTGCACCGCAACACAATCCAGTATCGTGTCGCCCAGGCGATGGAGCTCTGCGGAGAAAACTTCGACGACCCGGAGGCGATCTTCAAGGTGCAGATAGCGTTAGAGGCTTGCCGGTGGATGGCGCCGGTTGTGCTGCGCGCACAAAGGCGCACTTGAGCTTCATCACGGCAGCACATGGTGCAGATTGGTGCCACTACATATTGTTGCCTCATTCAACAGAGAACCCCGAGCCAGAAGGGACTGACATGAACGTCGCAGCGTTGCCTGACGAGCGTGGTATTCGCACGCAGGGTGCGTACACCGCCCGCGGTCGCGCTGTCCATTCCGGATCGGTCTACGTTCGGCAAACCAGGCCCATCACGTCGTTGACCCCGCACCGACCGACCGCCACGACGGCGGACCAGCGGCAGGCCGACTACTACCTGCGCATGTTCACCGAAAGCTATCGGCTGGTCGAGGAGCGCATCGAAAAGTACCAGCGCGAGATCGCCTTCTATGAGGCCGCCGGTGACCCCGAGGGGGTTCGCAGTTGTCGGCGCGAGTTACGGGCCGACGAACGGGAGCGCCAGGCGGTCCGGAGGATCATCGTCAACCTGCGCCGACGGTTCGTCGATGCCCCCGACGAGGTTCCCCTGAACTCTCGGCGGGCGCGGCTTGGGGTCCGCTAGGACCGCATTGCGTCTCGCGTGGTGAGACCGCGGAAGCGACCGTGCGACTGAGGGGTAGCGCGGAAGGCTAGTCCGTCGGTCGATGCCGCGCCGACCACCCGCGCCTGACCGGGCCAACTTGGCGCATGCCACGGCTGCGGCGACCGTCCAGCCGAAACTTGGATTTTGCTTTTTCACAATGGGTTTGACGCAGAACCCACCAGTCGAGAGGGATAAACATGAACCGGCATCGCGGTGCGGCCGAGGACGTCGCTATTGCGGTCGGTGCGACGGCGGATGACGCCTCGACCGACCACGTACTGCGGCTGATCTCGCAGATCTCCCGACGGACCAACCTCCGGCTCGACATGTACCGGCGGGGGATTGCCGTGGCAGATGCCCGCGGCGATGTCGGATACGCCTGTGCGTTTAAGCATTTGACGCACATCGACAAACAGGACCAGGAGATTCTTGAGGGGCTGATCGACCGTCTGCAGCGGTGATTTCTCGCTGGGTTGTGTTTCCGACTGGCTTTTGTGTTTCCGACTGGCTTTTGTGTTTCCGACTGGCTTGGCTTCCCGAATAGATTGTAGTGACCAACTGGTTCACTATCGGGAGGAACGAGGCCGCCATGGGATTCATGTCACCGGAGCTGCCGGACGTCGACCCTGACACTTGGCCGTCTCGGCCGCGGGCGGAGCGACTGCAAATCGTAACCCGGCACTGGGCGGAACACGGCTTCGGCACACCGTACGCGGTGTATCTGCTCTACCTGATCAAGATCGGCCTGTACGTCGCGGCTCCCGCGGCGATCATCTCCCTGACTCCCCGTCTGGGCGGGCTCGGCCACATCTCCGAGTGGTGGACGCAGCCGATCGTGTACCAGAAGGTCATCGTCTTCACGCTGCTGTTCGAGGTCATGGGCTTCGGCTGCGGATCCGGCCCGCTGACCGGCCGGTTCATGCCGCCGATCGGTGGATTCCTCTATTGGTTGCGGCCCAACACAATTCGTTTGCCCGCCTGGCCGGGCAAGGTTCCGTTAACCAGCGGCGACACCCGTACCCTCGTCGATGTCGCGCTCTATGCCGTCGTATTGATCAGCGCGGTGTGGGCGCTGCTGTCGCCCGGCTATGGCGGCCCGGTCCCCGGCATAGGCGGTGTCGGCCTGATCAACCCCGCCTTGGTGGCGCCGACGATCGTCGCCCTGGCGTTGCTGGGTCTGCGCGACAAGACCATCTTCCTGGCGGCCCGCGGCGAACATTACTGGCTGAAGTTGTTGGTGTTCTTCTTCCCGTTCGCCGATCAGATCTCGGCATTCAAGATCATCATGCTCTGCCTTTGGTGGGGGGCCGCGACATCGAAGCTCAACCACCATTTCCCCTACGTCGTGGCCGTGATGACGAGCAACAACGCGCTACTGCGCAGCCGGCTGTTCAACCCCCTCAAGCATTTGCTCTACCGCGACCACGTCAACGACCTGCGCCCCACCTGGCTGCCGAAGCTGATGGCCCACGGCGGTGGTACCACGGCGGAATTCATCGTTCCGACGGTTCTCGTGTTCTTCGCCGGCGATCACCCGTGGCGATGGTTCCTGATCGGGTTCATGGTGCTCTTCCACCTCAACATCATTTCCAACCTCCCGATGGGAGTCCCGTTGGAATGGAACGTCTTCTTCATCTTCTCGCTGTTCTATCTGTTCGGGCACTACGGTGCGATTCGCGCCACCGACCTTCGGTCACCGTGGCTGCTGGCCATCTTGGCCGTCGTGGTGGCGGTCGTGATCGTGGGAAACATGTTCCCCGAGAAGATTTCGTTCCTTCCGGCAATGCGCTACTACGCCGGCAACTGGGCCACCAGCCTGTGGTGCTTCCGCGCCGGCGCCGAGGACAAGATCGAGGCCAACATCGTGAAAAGCTCTGCGCTCGTTGCCAATCAGCTGGCCAAACTCTACGGCCCGGCGACCGCCGAACTGATGTCGGACAAGGTGGCGGCGTTCCGGGCCATGCACACGCATGGCCGGGCGCTCAACGGTCTGTTGCCCCGGACCATCGACGACGAAGCCGACTACAAAGTGCGCGAAGGCGAAGTCGTCGCCGGGCCGCTGGTCGGGTGGAACTTCGGTGAAGGCCACCTACACAATGAGCAGCTGCTGGAAGCGGTGCAGCGGCGCTGCAACTTCGAGGACGGCGACGTCCGCGTCATCGTCCTCGAGGGCCAGCCGATCCAGACCCAAAAGCAGTGGTACCGCATCGTCGACGCCAAGACGGGTTTGATCGAGGCGGGCTATGTCACCGTCGAGGACATGGTGAGTCGGCAGCCGTGGCCGGAACCCGGCGACGAATTCCCGGTCCATGTTCAGACGCAACGTGCCGCTCGATGACTAAAGCGGTAGTCGTCGGCGCTGGACCTAACGGGCTGGCCGCGGCGATCCATCTGGCCCGCAACGGTATTGACGTCCAGGTGCTGGAGGCCCAGGACACCATCGGCGGGGGAGTGCGCTCGGGTGAGCTGACGGTGCCGGGCGTCATCCACGACCATTGCTCGGCATTTCACCCGCTGGGCGTGGGTTCGCCGTTCTGGAAGGAGATCAACCTTGCGGGCTACGGCCTGAACTGGAAGTGGCCGGAGATCGACTGCGCGCATCCGCTCGACGACGGGAGCGCCGGCGTGCTGTATCAGTCGATCGAGCAGACCGCGAGCGGCATGGGCCCCGACGGCAACCGATGGCGGCGCGCCGTGGGTGACTTGGCGGCCGGGTTCGATCAGCTTTCCGAAGATCTGCTGCGCCCGGTGATCAACATCCCGCGTCACCCGATTCGTCTGGCCCTGTTCGGCCCGCGCGCGGTGCTGCCGGCCACCACCATGGCCCGCTGGTTTCGCACCGAGCGGGTGCGCGCACTGTTCGGCGGCGCGGCAGCGCATGCCTTTGCCCGGTTGGACCGGCCGCTGACGGCCTCGCTGGGGCTGATGATCCTGGCCAGCGGTCACCGCTACGGCTGGCCCGTCGCGCAAGGCGGATCCGGCTCGATCACCGACGCCCTGGCCGCCGCCGTGAGCGCGCACGGCGGCACGGTCACGACCGGGGTGACCGTCGCCACGCGAGGCGAGATTCCCGACGCCGACATCGTCATGCTCGACCTCACCCCGGCCGCCGTGCTGGACCTCTACGGGGACCTCATGCCCGGCCGCGTCAAGCGGTCCTACCGGCGCTATCGGGAGGGGTCGTCGGCGTTCAAGGTGGACTTCGCGATCGAGGGCGACATCCCGTGGACCAACCCCGACTGCGGGCGCGCGGGCACGGTCCATCTGGGTGGCACATTCGCCGAGATTGCTGACACCGAATGTCAACGCGCACAAGGCAAAATGGTGGAACGGCCCTTCGTGCTGCTCGGGCAACAGTACCTGGCCGACCCGTCCCGCAGCGCGGGCGACGTCAACCCGATATACGCCTACGCGCACGTGCCGTTCGGCTACACCGGCGATGCCACCGGCGCCGTCGTCGAGCAGATAGAGCGGTTCGCTCCGGGATTCCGCGACCGCGTCGTGGCGACCGTCAGTACGAGCACCGCCGGACTGCAGGCGGACAACGCCAACTTCATCGGCGGGGACATCATCGGTGGGGCCAATGACCGGCTGCAGATCGTCTTCCGCCCGCGGGTGGCCGCCAATCCGTACGCGACCGGTGTGCCGGGGGTGTACCTGTGCTCGCAGTCCACGCCGCCGGGCGCCGGGATCCACGGATTGTGCGGCTACCACGCCGCCGAATCAGCGCTGCGGCGGTTGCGCAAGTAGCTCACCGGGACGTCCCGACGTCACATGCGTCCATCGATGCCCTTCAACCACATCTGCCACAGCCGTGGCGCGGGACTGTTACCGGCGCCGCGAACGTTGCTGATGACTGATCTAGGCTGACGACGAGCGGTTCATCAGCGGACGAGAAAGACAGGGAGAGACACGTGACGGTCCGAGTAGGCATCAACGGCTTCGGTCGAATCGGACGTAACTTCTACCGGGCCTTACTGGCCCAACAGGAACAGGGCACCGCCGACATCGAAGTGATCGCCGTCAACGACATCACCGACAACAGCACGCTGGCGCACCTGCTCAAATTCGACTCCATCCTGGGCCGGTTGCCGCATGACGTCAGCCTGGAAGGCGAGGACACGATCGTCGTCGGTCCGGCGAAGATCAAGGCGCTGGAGGTGCGGGAGGGCCCGGCGGCATTGCCCTGGGGAGACCTGGGCGTCGACGTCGTCGTCGAATCCACCGGCCTGTTCACGAACGCGGCCAAGGCCAAAGGCCACCTGGAGGCCGGGGCCAAGAAGGTGATCATCTCCGCGCCGGCCACCGACGAGGACATCACCATCGTGCTGGGGGTCAACGACGACCAGTACGACGGCAGCCAGAACATCATTTCCAACGCGTCGTGCACCACGAACTGCCTTGCGCCGCTGGCCAAAGTGCTCGACGACGAGTTCGGCATCGTCAAGGGCCTGATGACCACCATCCACGCCTACACCCAGGATCAGAACCTGCAGGACGGTCCGCACAAGGATCTGCGACGGGCCCGGGCCGCCGCGCTGAACATCGTGCCGACCTCCACCGGCGCGGCCAAGGCGATCGGCCTGGTGATGCCGGGACTGAAGGGCAAGCTCGACGGGTATGCGCTGCGGGTGCCGATTCCCACCGGTTCGGTCACCGACCTGACCGCCGAGTTGTCCAAGTCGGCCACCGCCAGCGAGATCAACGCCGCGATGAAGGCCGCCGCCGACGGCCCGATGAAGGGCATCCTGAAGTACTACGACGCGCCGATCGTGTCGAGCGACATCGTCACCGACCCGCACAGCTCCATCTTCGACTCGGGTCTGACCAAGGTGATCGACAACCAGGCCAAGGTGGTGTCGTGGTACGACAACGAGTGGGGCTATTCCAACCGTCTCGTTGATCTGGTCGCGCTGGTCGGCAAGTCGCTCTAGCCGTGCCAGAGTCCTCGCTTCCAACTCTCAAAGATCTGCTGGCCGAAGGTGTTTCGGGTCGCGGCGTGCTGGTGCGCAGCGACCTGAACGTCCCACTCGACGACGAGGGCGCCATCACCGACCCGGGCCGGATCACCGCATCGGTGCCGACGTTGAAGGCGCTGGTCGAGGCGGGCGCGAAGGTGGTGGTGACCGCGCACCTGGGCCGTCCCAAAGACGGCCCCGACCCGAAACTTTCGCTGGCCCCGGTCGCCGCGGCACTCGGCGAGCAGCTCGGCCGGCATGTACAGCTGGCCGGCGATGTCGTCGGCACCGACGCGCTGGCCCGCGCCGAGGGCCTGACCGACGGCGACATCCTGCTGCTGGAGAACATCCGTTTCGACCCGCGCGAGACCAGCAAGGACGACAGCCAGCGACTGGCTCTGGCCAAGCAACTCGTCGAATTGGTCTCGCCGGGAGGTGCTTTCGTCTCCGACGGCTTCGGGGTGGTGCATCGCAAGCAAGCCTCGGTGTATGACGTCGCGACGCTGGTGCCGCACTACGCCGGCACGCTGGTCGCCGAGGAGATCAAGGTGCTCGAGCAGCTGACCCACTCGACCAAACGCCCCTACGCGGTGGTGTTGGGCGGGTCGAAGGTGTCCGACAAACTCGGCGTCATCGAATCGCTGGCGACCAAAGCCGACAGTATCGTGATCGGTGGCGGGATGTGCTTCACGTTCCTTGCCGCGCAAGGTTTTTCGGTCGGAAAGTCGCTGCTGGAAAGCGATATGATCTATGTCTGCCGTCGGCTGCTGGACACCTACGCCGACGTGCTGCGACTGCCCAGGGACATCGTGGTGGCGGAGCAGTTCGCGGCGGGTTCGCCGTCGCAGACGGTTGCCGCCAACGCGATTCCGGAAGAGCTGATGGGCCTGGATATCGGGCCGGATTCGGTGAAACGCTTTGCGGCCCTGCTGTCCAACGCCAGCACCGTGTTCTGGAACGGCCCGATGGGTGTGTTCGAGTTCCCGGAGTTCGCCGCGGGCACCCGAGGCGTGGCCGAAGCGATCGCCGCCGCGACCGGCAAGGGCGCATTCAGCGTGGTGGGTGGTGGTGACTCGGCGGCCGCGGTGCGCGCGCTGGGCATCCCGGAGGGCGAATTTTCGCACATATCCACCGGCGGCGGAGCGTCGCTGGAATACCTTGAGGGCAAGACACTTCCCGGTATCCGGGTACTGAGAAGTGAGCAGCCAAGTGAAGGAGACTCGTGAGTCGCAAGCCACTGATTGCCGGCAACTGGAAGATGAATCTCAATCACTTCGAGGCGATCGCGCTGGTGCAAAAGATCGCGTTCGCGCTGCCGGACAAGTACTACGACAAGGTGGACGTCACGGTGCTGCCGCCGTTCACCAACCTGCGCAGTGTGCAAACCCTGGTCGACGGCGACAAGCTGCGGCTGACCTACGGCGCCCAGGACCTCTCGCCACACGAGCCGGGCGCCTACACCGGTGACATCAGCGGCACCTTCCTGGCCAAGCTGGGCTGCAGCTTCGTCACCGTCGGGCACTCCGAGCGGCGCACCTACCACAACGAGGACGACGCGCTGGTGGCCGCCAAGGCCGCCGCTGCGCTCAAATACGAGCTGACCCCGATCGTGTGCATCGGCGAGCACCTCGACGTCCGCGAGGCCGGCAACCACGTCTCGCACAACGTCGAGCAGCTGCGCGGCTCGCTGGCCGGGCTGTCGGCCGAGCAGATCGGCGACGTCGTCATCGCCTACGAGCCGGTCTGGGCGATTGGAACCGGGCGGGTGGCCAGTGCGTCCGATGCTCAGGAGGTGTGCGCGGCGATCCGGGCGGAGCTGGGTGCCCTGGCCTCACCGAAGATCGCCGAAACCGTGCGGGTGCTCTACGGCGGCTCGGTGAACGCGAAGAATGTGGGCGACATCGTCGGGCAGGACGACGTCGACGGCGGCCTGGTCGGTGGAGCGTCGCTGGACGGGGAGCAGTTCGCGACGCTGGCGGCCATCGCCGCCGGCGGGCCCCTGCCCTGACGGGGCCCCGCGCGGGCGCCACCGTGCGGTTAGCAGGGAAAAAGACAGTGAGGGCGACAGCGCTCATCGCACCTGCGGTCAAACGGAGAATACGGTGCCGACGGCCACAGAACCCCTGGTGCTATGACCTGCCCAACGCCACGAGCAGCGGCAACAGTACCAGCAACAAACACACCACCATCAAGGCGATGTAGATGCCCAGGCCGTTGAACTTCTGCGGTGGGGGGCCCAGCGAGCCCCCGCTGAACGTCCAGATCGGCGCCTTGTATTCGAGGTCAACCACCCGGCCGGGGTAGACGTCGACCGTGGTGTCCGCCGGCCCGATCTTTGACGGCAGGAAGTACGGCACGTGGACGTGGACGTGATGCGGTCCCGGGCGAGCCGGCACCACCGTGCGACCCCAGCCGGTGGCCGGAGCCTCGTAACCGTCGACGATGATCTTCGGCTTGACCAGCAGCAACAGGAATGCCATCGGGAAGAAGCGGGTGGTGACGGCGATGCCTTCGGACGGCTGGCCGTAGCCCTGCGGACCGGGTTGTTGCACGTTCGCCGGTTGCCCGGGCGACGGGTAAGAGGATGGCGCCTGCTGCGGGTAAGGGGATGGGGCCTGCGGATAGGGGGGCGGTGCCTGGGGCCTGGGCGGCGGCGCCTGAGGATACGGCTGGTGCGACCCGGGCGGCTGTCCGTACTGCGGTTGTCCGTACTGCGGCTGTCCGTACTGCGGTTGTCCGTACTGCGGTTGTCCGTGCGGTGGCTGACCGTGCTGGGGATTCGGCCCAGGTCCCTGGGGATAGTTCATCGCGGGTGATCAGTGCACTTTGTACTTGATCGCCAGCTCTACGCCGATGATGCTCACCAGCCAGATGCCGGTGATGAACAGCGTCAACCGGTCCAGGTTCTTCTCGACGACGGTCGACCCGGACAGGCTGGACTGCACGCCACCGCCGAACAGCGTCGACAGGCCGCCGCCCTTCGCACGGTGGAGCAACACCAGCAACACCACCAGCACACTGGTGACCACCAGGGTGATCTGTAGGGCCAATACCATGAGTGGCAGCCTACCGAACGTGATTCGACCCGCCAAAGGCGCCGTGCCGGCGATGAGAGCGCCTGGCCTGCGGTGAGGGCGGATCGATCTCGTGACCGAAGCCGGGGAACTCGCAAAATCCGCGCCCCGGGCCGCAGGCTCGACGCGGTAGCCGCAGACTCGACGCCGGCCGAAGCTCCAACAGGCGACTCGGACGATTCGCACCGATACTGGGACCCATGGCTGAACCGACCGATTCCGCGCTGGAACCAATCGGTGCTGTGCACCGGACTCGGGTCGGCCGCGAGGCGACCGAGCCGATGCGCGCCGACATCAGGCTGCTGGGCACCATCCTCGGCGACACCGTGCGCGAGCAGAACGGCGACGAGGTGTTCGACCTCGTCGAACGTGCCCGGGTGGAAGCGTTCCGGGTGCGTCGCTCCGAGATCGACCGGTCCGAGATGTCGCGCATGTTCGACGGCATCGACATCCGCCAAGCCATCCCGGTCATTCGGGCGTTCAGTCATTTCGCGCTGTTGGCCAACGTCGCCGAAGACATCCACCGGGAGCGCCGTCGCGGTGTTCACGCCGGGGCCGGCGAGCCGCCCCCGGACAGCAGCCTGGCCGCCACGTACGCGAAACTCGATGTGGCGGAACTAGATTCAGCCACCGTCGCCGATGCCCTGAAGGGCGCGCTGGTGGCTCCGGTCATCACCGCCCATCCCACCGAGACCCGGCGGCGCACCGTCTTCGTCACCCAGCACCGGATCACCCAGCTGATGCGGCTGCACGCGGAGGGACACACCGAGACCGACGACGGCCGCAGCATCGAAGTGGAGTTGCGCCGCCAGATCCTGACGCTGTGGCAGACCGCGCTGATCCGGCTGTCCCGGCTGCAGATCACCGACGAGATCGCGGTTGGGCTGCGCTATTACCAGTCCGCGTTCTTCAAGGTCATTCCGAAGGTCAACGCCGAGGTCCGGGACGCGCTGCGGGATCGCTGGCCCGACGCCGACCTGCTTCCCCAGCCGATTCTGCAGCCCGGCTCCTGGATCGGTGGCGACCGCGACGGCAATCCGAACGTGACCGCCGACGTGGTGCGGCTGGCCAGCGGCAGCGCAGCGTTCACCGCGCTGGCGCACTACCTGGTCGAACTCGACCGTCTCGAGCAGGAGCTGTCGATGTCGTCGCGACTGCTCGCCGTTACTCCGGAGCTGGCCGCCCTGGCCGACGGCTGCCAGGACAAGGCTCGCGACGACGAGCCGTACCGCCGGGCATTGCGGGTGATCCGCGCCCGGCTCAGCGCGACCGCCGCCGAAATCCTGGACCAGGAGCCGCAGCACCTACTCGACCTGGGTTTGCCGGCCTATGCCACCCCGGGCGAGTTGCGGGCCGACCTCGACACGATCGATGCTTCGCTGCGCACCCACGGCAGCGCGCTGTTGGCCGACGACCGCCTGGCCCTGCTGCGGGAAGGCGTGGCGGTCTTCGGGTTTCACCTGTGCGGCCTGGACCTGCGGCAGAACTCCGATATGCACGAAGAGGTGGTCGCCGAGCTGCTGGCGTGGGCCGGGGTGCACCCGGACTACCGCTCGCTGCCCGAAGACGAACGGGTCGAGTTGCTGGCCGAAGAACTCAGCACCCGCCGCCCACTGGTCGGCGACCGCGCGCAGCTCTCCGAGTTGGCCCGCGGCGAGCTGGGTGTCGTCGCGGCCGCCGCCCGCGCGGTCGAGATCTACGGCCCGGCCGCGGTGCCCAACTACGTCATCTCGATGTGCAAGTCGGTCTCGGATGTCTTGGAGGCCGCGATCCTGCTGAAAGAGGTCGGCCTGTTGGATGCCTCCGGGCCGGAACCCTATGCGCCGGTGGGTATCTCGCCGCTGTTCGAGACGATCGAGGATCTGCAGAACGGGTCGGCGATCCTGCACGCCATGCTGGAACTTCCGCTGTATCGCGCGATGGTGGCCGCCCGGGGCGAATCCCAGGAAGTCATGCTGGGGTATTCCGATTCCAACAAGGACGGCGGGTATCTGGCGGCCAACTGGGCGGTTTACCGGGCCGAGCTGGCCCTCGCCGAAGTTGCCCGCAAGACCGGAATCCGGTTGCGGCTCTTCCACGGTCGCGGCGGCACCGTCGGCCGCGGTGGCGGCCCCAGCTACCAGGCCATCCTGGCGCAACCGCCGGGAGCGGTGAACGGCTCGCTGCGTCTGACCGAGCAGGGTGAGGTGATCGCGGCCAAATACGCCGAACCGCAGATGGCGCGGCGAAATCTGGAGAGCCTGGTGGCAGCCACCCTGGAATCCACGCTGCTGGACATGGAGGGCCTCGGCGACTCCGCGGAGCCCGCTTACGCCGTGCTCGACGAAGTGGCTACCCTCGCGCAGCGCGCTTACGCCGAATTAGTCCACGACACACCGGGTTTCGTCGAGTACTTCAAGGCCTCGACGCCGGTGAGCGAGATCGGCTCGCTGAACATCGGCAGCCGGCCCACGTCACGCAAGCCCACCCAGTCGATCGCGGACCTGCGCGCCATCCCGTGGGTGCTGGCCTGGAGCCAGTCGCGGGTCATGCTGCCCGGTTGGTACGGCACCGGGTCGGCGTTCGAGCAGTGGATCGCGGCGGGCCCGGAAAACGAGCGGGTGGCAGTCCTGCGCGACTTGTACGAGCGCTGGCCGTTCTTCCGCAGCGTGCTGTCCAACATGGCGCAGGTGCTGGCCAAGAGCGACCTGGGCCTGGCCGCCCGCTACGCCGAGCTGGTACCCGATGAGTCGTTGCGGCACAGGGTGTTTGACAAGATCGCCGACGAACACCAGCGAACCATCGCCATGCACAAGCTCATCACGGGTCAAGAAGACCTGCTGGCCGACAACGTGGCGCTGGCGCGTTCGGTCTTCAACCGATTCCCGTACCTGGAGCCGCTGAACCACCTTCAGGTGGAGTTGCTGCGCCGGTACCGCTCCGGCGACGACGACGAATTGGTGCAGCGCGGCATTCTGCTGACCATGAACGGGTTGTCCAGCGCGCTTCGGAATAGCGGGTAACTCCGGCGATCTACGGCCCGCGCATCCTTGGGCGCCTCGGCATCAATCCCTCGTCGGCGCTGGGCACTATCGACCAGGGCAATTCAGCGGCAACTCGGGGGAATTTCAGGTAGTCGACTACTCGCGACAGTTCTTACTGCGTTGGGCAACATACCTCGTGGCTGACCCTACCCACCGTCAGGCATCCGAGTATGGAGAACGACGTGTCTCGAACGACGAACAACTCCCATGACTGCGGAGCAGGAGCACAAGTGCACATGCTGCTGGAGCGGATGGATACCAGCAACTTCACGCTGATCAACCGTGGCTTCCACTGGGTGCAGCCGGACCCTTACATCCGCTGATCGCGGGGGTCGGAAACTCCGCTGCAAGGACTCGAACTTGAACTGGTCGGAAAAATGGATGTGTGGGTGACCTACGACGAATTGCATATTCGATTGTGGCGCACGCGGATTGTGGTCGGATACGATTTCAGTTCCGCACTCCATTGCAAGCTGGACAGCTGTATGAGAAACAGAGGCCCCTATACAGGAGAACGGCGATGAATAACGTAGGCCCCGAGATAGGGACGCACTTCGGACCCTATTTGCTCAAGCGGTTGCTCGGCAGTGGCGGCATGGGGGCCGTGTATGAGGCCCAAGACACCGTCATGGATCGAGTTGTGGCCTTGAAACTCATCTCGGGCCCCTACGCGCAGGATCCCGACTATCGGCAGCGGCTACAGCGCGAAGCCCGCATCGCCGGGCGGCTGCAGGACCCCCATGTGGTGCCTGTCCACTCCACCGGCGAGATCGACGGTCAGCTCTACGTCGATATGCGGCTGATCAACGGCACCCCCCTGGACACAGTCTTGAGGAACTCGGGACCGCTGTCGCCGGCAAAGGCGGTGTCTGTGGTGGGCCAGATCGCCGCGGCGCTGGATGCCGCCCACGAGGTCGGGGTGCTGCACCGTGACGTGAAACCGGGAAACATCCTGATCACGGCTCGCGACTTCGCTTACCTGGTGGATTTCGGTATCGCCAACGCCGCCACTGAGCAGAAGTTGACCCAGATAGGCAATGTGCTCGGAACGTGGACCTACATGGCGCCGGAAAGGTTCCAGGGCGACGGGACCCAGGTGACGGAGCGTGCTGACACCTACGCGCTGGCGTGCGTGTTGTTCGAAGCCCTCACCGGGGCTCCGCCATTCTCCGGCGACACCGCGAGTCTGGTCGCCGCACACTTGACCCAGCCCGTCCCGCGCATCGGTTCGCGCGTGGGGCTGCCACCGGCACTCGACGACGTGATCGCCCGCGGTATGGCCAAACAGCCTCAAGACCGATACGCGACGAGCGGAGAGTTTGCCCGAGCGGCCGAAGCTGCTCTCGCGACCTTGGGCAGCACGACTACCCGGATCCCGCTGGCGACAGTCACCGATTCGCCCGCACCGACTCTGCCCGCCCAGCACACGCCGCCGAACGTAGCAGCTCCTCCCATTCACACCAATCCATACGGTCCTTATGCCGGGTCTTACGTTCCACCGACAACACCTCTTGGACCGCAGCCTGTACCCACGCGCGGCAAGCGGGGGCGGTGGGTTCTGGTCGCGGCGGCGATTCTCCTCGTCGTCGCCTTGGCGGCGGGATTCGGGATCTGGAAGCTGGTTGGCGGCAAGTCCTCCCGGCCGCAAGGTGTGGACCTCAGCAAACTCGACGTGGGACATTACGGGACGAAGCCCCGGCCCCTGACCGGTTCCCCGACCGTGGAGGAGGGCCGCTATCTCGAGGCCTTTCGCCTCGGCGAGGGCATCGTAAATCCCTACGACGTCGACCCCATACTGGATCACGTCGGCGGAGGGGCGCTAACGGAACCTCGGCGGGTCGCCGAGAGAATCAGCGGCACGCAAACACCCGTCGTGCAGCCGGTGTTGGAAAAGTACAGCATGATTACCACCTTTGCCGTCTCGGCGTTGAGCGACACAGGCAAAGACCGGCTGCATGTGATGTTGATAAGTTTCCCCAACGCTGACCTCGCCAGGAAGGCCGCCGCCGAGATGGACGCGACCGACTTCGCGGTAAACCCGGAAAACCAGCAGGCCGCGATCCCTGGGTATCCTCAGGCGAATTCACATTTTTGGCCCAAGTCTCCGACGCTCGTGGCGACCCTGGCACAAGGCAGGTTCGTCGTATGGACGCAAACCATCAACGCCCCAACGCCCGACCTAGACGCTATGAAGCAGCGGTTGAAACACGTCTTCGATCTACAGGTTCCCTTGATGCAGAAGCTGGCGGGTGCCTTGGAAGGCGACCTGACCTCGTTGCCGCTTGATCCGGATCAGATGCTCAGTCGAACCTTCGTCGCCGGGGACCAACCGAAGATATCCGATGCTTTTTGGAGCGCGGGTCCCCGCGCCGTCGGCGTGCTTTGTTCGAACAGCCAAATGCTCAAGGACGGGCTCCTCGGGCAGGCTGGCGTCGACCGATGCTCCCAGGGCGCCGACGGTTTCCTGCTGCGGGCGAAAGACGAGACTGCTGCTGCGGCGGCTCTGCCCAAGCTGATCGAGACTCGGAAAGAATCCGTCGAACATGACGTCGCACCACCGGACGGGCTCGCCAACGCCGCCCGGTGCTTCGAAACGAAGCAAGAGCTCTGGGCCCAGAGCGCGAAGGCTCGCTTCATGTGTTATGTGACGTTTGGGCGCTACGTCGCCGGGATGACGAGCGGCGAGGAAAAGGACGCGCGCCGGCGCGCTGCTGCCCAGTACGCAATCCTGGTCAACGCCGATTAAGCGCCCGTCGATGGCTGTCGTGCGCCCCTGACAAAGTCGTCCGGGAGCTCTCAAAATGCTTGGGGCTCAACCCTATGGGGCTGAGCTGTTGATCGCCATGGCGCGATTGACCAAGGTGTAAGTCGCCTCAACGGCCTCGCAGGTAGTCGACCGGGCACGGTCCTTCGGCCCGCGCCACGCCGCCGATCTGGGCCGGGACCGGCTGTGGATGCGACGTCCAGCCCGGCGTGAGCTGGTAGCTGCGCAGCAGGTGCGTCGTCGCCGCCGTCATGGCCGCCAGCGAGAACGGCTGGGCCGGGCAGGAGTGGCGTCCGTGGCCGAAGGCCGTCACCAGCATGGGTGACGGCAGCGCGTTCTGGTTGGTCAGACGGTGGCGGGTCCAGCGATCGGGATCCCAGTGCTCCAGACCCGGCGCCGCCGAGGTGTTGAGCAGGGGCAGCAACGTCGCGATGATCCAGCCCGGCGGTACCTGGTAGGTCACGTCGCCGGTGTCGAGGCTGACCGGCGACAACACGGCGCGGGTCATGATCGAACGCTGCGCCAGACGCGTCGATTCCAGCGCGCAGCGCTGGGCAAAATCACTGTCGCCATTGCCAATTCGCGCCGACGCCGAAGGATGCTCGAGCAGGTCGACCAGCGCCCAGCCAAGCGCCGCCGGCAGATTCGACATGGACGCGACGTGGATCAGCGCGATGTCGAGCGCGATGCCGCGTGGCTGCTCGCTGCGCTCCCTGTCCGACCACAGGTCCACGATCCTGCCGAACAGACCGTGGCCGTCGGTGTCACCGGCGTTGTATGCGCACACCGCGTCGGCGATGACGTCGACGACCTCGTCGAGCGCGGCCCGCTCGGCGCGTTTTTCCGTCGCGGCCACCGCCGCCATCCGGTCCGGGTGAACGAACGCATCGGAGCCGTCCAGTGTGTCGAAGGCACGCACGAGGCGCTCGAAGGCCTCACCCTCGGCCGACCCAGGGCCCGCCCACGAGGCCAACCCCATGCGGTGGGCGATCCGTCGGGCGAGGTCGAAGGCGTCCGCCGTTCCGCGCGGTCCCAATTCGGCGCTGGTCTGTTCGAGCGCCCGGTCTAGGTTGGCCAGGTAGACGGCCACGTCGTCGCGCCGAAACAGCATGCTGGGCAACACAAGACGCCCGCGGAAGACGTCGTCGGGCAACTTGCGGCGCAACATGAGATAGTCCGCGACGCCCTTGCTGGCCAGATCCTCGTCGAGCGCATAGAACGATTCGACGCCGGTGAGGGAGAAGGTGAACAGATAGCGGTCCGCACCGCTCTCCACCACGAACGTGTCGCCGTATCGGGCACGGGCCTCGGCGATAACGCTGACGGCGTCGCCGACTGCGACATCCCAGGGCAGGCCGGTGCCCTGCGCGACCGGCGGAGCGGGGACCGGATAGGGCACGACCTAACGCACAGACCGGTTGCGCAGCCTGTCCATCACGCCGCGCACCGCGTGCTCGGTCACCGACAGCGGGGACATCACCGTCTCGCCCAGGCTCACGATGTAGTCGATCCGCTCGACGATGGCTTCCACCGGCTCGACGAGAACGATGAGCCGCTTGGCTAGATCGTCCAGGCTGGACAGCGTGCCTTCCAGATGATCCAGTCCGCCCTCCAACCGGGCCACCGTGGCGTTCAAGGCCGACAGCGAACTGTTCAGCTCGTTCATCGTGGTGCTGAGCCCGTCCAGCACGTCTTCGACCTGCTCGACCGTCTTGTCCGCGTTCAACGCGGCTTGGGTGAGGGTCTTCATTCGGCTCCGCGCAGGCGCTGGGCGGTCGCTTCTGTCTGCCATGACGGTCATTATTGCTTTGCCGCCGAGCGTCACGCCAGAGCGACCCCCGACGGCGAGCGTCACGCCAGAGTGACTTTCGAGGGCGAAGGCGGGGCTAGCCAGGAAGCTCGGCCGCGGCCTCCTTGTCGAGCAGCCACAGCGTGGTCTGCAACCCGATGCCGCCGGCCGCAGGTATCGAGACTGGGTCCGCGCCGCCGATGGCAGCGGCCACCGCCTCCGCTTTCGCCCCGCCGGACACCATCAGCCAGACCTCGCATGAGCGCTGAATAGCGGGCAATGTCAAGGTGATTCGTTGCGGCGGCGGTTTCGGGGAGTCTTCGACCGCGACCACCATGCGGGTGGTCTCGCGCACCGCCGGGGTGTCGGGGAACAGCGAGTTGACGTGGCCTTCGGGCCCCATTCCCAGCAGGTGAACGTCGAAATTCGGCACCGGCTGACCCGGTTCGGCGTTGGCGGCCAAGACCTGTTCATAGGCCAATGCCGCGGCGGCCAGGTCGCTGCCGAACTCACCGTCGCTGGCCGGCATCGTGTGCACGTTGCTCGACGGGATGTCGACGTGATCGAGCAGGGCTTCGCGTGCCTGCTTGTCATTGCGCTCGTCGTCGTCCTCGGGAACGTAGCGGTCGTCGCCCCAGAACAGATGCACCCTGGACCAGTCGATCTGCTGCTTGTGCGTGCTCAGATGGCGCAGCAGGGCGATGCCGTTGCCGCCGCCGGTCAACACGATCAGCGCCCGCCCCCGAGCCGCAACGGCGCCCATGATGGCGTCGATCAGTCGGTTGCCGGCGGCTTCGACGAGGGTTGCGCTGTCCGGGAAGACCTCTACGACGGTGCTCATACGTACTGCACCTTCTCGATGCCTTCCAGCGCCGTGAAGTAGATCTCGTCGGGATCCAACCGGCGCAGGTCCTCGGCCAGGCACTCCCCGGTTACCCTGCGCGCCAACGGAACCAGCGCATCCGGGCGGGCTGTCCGGCTGAGCGTGGCAGTCACGCCGTGTTGGGGCCGGCTCAGCACGATGGTCTCGCTCTTGCGCACCAGCTCGACCTTCAGGTCGCCGACGGCTCGGCGCACCGGACCGTCGATCCGCCCGGCCAGCCAGCCGGCGAGGATATCGAGCGACGGCTCGGTCTTCAACCCGGAGACCAGGGCCGACTCGATCGGCTCGCGCGGCGGCAGGTCGACCGCGGCGGTCAGCAGCGCCCGCCAGTAGGTGATGCGGCTCCAGGCCAGGTCGGTGTCGCCGGCAGTGTATCCGGGCAGCCGGCTCTTTATGGCCGACAACGGGTCGACTCCGTTGGTGGCGTCGGTGATCCGCCGAATTGCCAACTTGCCCAACGGATCCTGGGCAGGAACCGCCGGGGCGATGTCGGGCCACCAGGCAACCACCGGGATGTCGGGGAGCAAGAACGGAATCACCACGCTCTCGGCGTGGTTGGACAGGGCCCCGGACAACCACAACACCACGACCTCTCCGGCGCCCGCGTCGCCACCCAACCGCAGTTGGGCATCCAACCGTGGGTTGTCGGCGTAGGGATCGCCCCTCATCGTGACGATGATCCGGCTGGGGTGCTCGTGGCTGGCGGCGTTGGCCGCTTCGATGGATTCCTCGAACACGGCTTCGCTGTCCGGAGCAATGATCAGCGTCAGCACCCGGCCCATGGTGACGACGCCGGCCTTCTCGCGCAGCTCGTCTAGCTTCTTGTTGACCGCCGTCGTGGTGGTTTCAGGCAGTTCGATGATCATGGTCGCCGCCATTCCCGGCCGGTGCGGCGCAGCATCTCAAAGGCTGACTCCGGGCCCCAGGTTCCCGCCTCATACGGGTCTGGCGTACCGTGTGCCGCCCAGTTGTCGAGGACGGGATCGAGTATCTCCCAGGCCAATTCGACCTCCTCGTTGACCGGAAACAGGGACGGCTCACCGAGGAGGACATCGAGGATCAGCCGCTCATAGGCCTCCGGCGACTCCTCGGCGAACGCCGAGCCGTAGGAGAAGTCCATGTTGACATCGCGGACCTCCATCGCGGTGCCCGGAACCTTGGATCCGAACCGCAAGGTGATGCCCTCGTCCGGCTGCACCCGGATCACCATCGCGTTGGTGCCCAGCTCGTCGGTCATGCTGGCGTCGAACGGCAGGTGCGGCGCCCGCTTGAAGACCAGCGCGATCTCGGTTACCCTGCGGCCCAGGCGTTTTCCAGTCCGCAGGTAGAACGGCACGCCGGCCCAGCGCCGGGTGTCGACTTCGAGGGTGATGGCAGCAAACGTCTCGGTGGTGGACTCCTTGGAGAAGCCCTCCTCGTCGAGCAGCCCGACCACTTTCTCCCCGCCCTGCCAGCCGGCGGCGTACTGGCCGCGACTGGTGGTCTCGTCGAGCGGCTCCGCGAGTTGCGTCGCCGAGAGCACCTTGATCTTCTCGACCTGCAGCGCTCGCGGTTTGAAGCTGACCGGCTCTTCCATCGCGGTCAGCGCCAGCAGCTGCATCAGGTGGTTCTGGATGACGTCGCGGGCTGCGCCGATGCCGTCGTAATAGCCTGCGCGTCCACCCAATCCGATGTCCTCGGCCATGGTGATCTGCACGTGGTCGACGTAGTGCGCATTCCAGATCGGGTCGAACAGCTGGTTGGCGAAGCGCAGCGCCAGGATGTTCTGCACCGTCTCCTTGCCCAGGTAGTGGTCGATGCGGAAGACCGCCTCCTCCGGGAAGACGGCGTTGACCGTCTTGTTGAGGTCCTTGGCGCTGGCCAAGTCGTGACCGAACGGCTTCTCGATAACGACTCGAGCCCACCTGTCCTCACGCGGCCGGGCCAGCCCGGACTTGTGCAGTTTTTCGCACACCAAGGGGAAGGACTTCGGTGGGATCGCCAGGTAGAAGGCGTGATTGCCGCCGGTGCCGCGCTCGGCGTCCAGCTTGTCCAACGTCTCGGCAAGGTGGCCGAATGCCTCGTCGTCGTCGAAAGATCCTGGTACGAAACGGAATCCTTCGGCCAAGCGGTCCCAGTTTTCCTGCCGGAACGGGGTCCGGCAGTGCTCTTTGACCGCCTTGTACACCACATCGCCGAAATCCTGGGTGGTCCAGTCCCGGCGGGCGAATCCCACCAGCGAGAACGACGGCGGCAGCAGCCCACGATTGGCCAGATCGTACACGGCCGGCATCACCTTTTTGCGGGCCAGGTCACCGGTGACGCCGAAAATCACCATGCCGCAGGGGCCGGCGATTCTGGGCAGTCGCTTGTCCCGCTTGTCGCGCAGAGGATTACGCCACTGTGCTGCATCCGCCGCGCTGCGGGCTGGGCTCATTTGCCGGCGGAGCTCAGCTGGGTCTGCGTCTCGTCGAGCAGCTGCTGCCAGGATTCCACGAACTTCTCGACGCCTTCGTCTTCGAGTACGACGAACACGTCGGTCAGGTCGATCCCGACCGCCGCCAACTTGTCGAACACCTCCTGGGCGGCCGGACCGGTGCCGCTGACCGTGTCACCGGTAATAACGCCGTGATCCGCGACCGCGTCAATCGTCGTCTCCGGCATGGTGTTCACCGTGTGTGGGGCGACCAGCTCGGTGACGTAGAGGGTGTCGGAGTAGTCGGGGTTCTTGACGCCGGTGGAAGCCCACAGCGGTCGCTGCACCCGGGCTCCGTCACTCTTGAGCGCCGCGAAGCGTTCGCCGCCGTCGAAGACCTCCTGGTACGCGGCGTAGGCCAGCCGGGCGTTGGCGACACCAGCCTGGCCGCGCAGCGCGAGCGCATCCTCGGAAGCGATCTTCTCCAGCCTCTTGTCGATCTCGGTGTCCACCCGGGAGACGAAAAACGAAGCCACCGAATGGATCTTGGACACGTCGTGGCCGGCCTCGCGGGCCTTCTCCAGCCCGGCCAGGTAGGCATCCATCACCGCGCGGTGCCGCTCCACCGAGAAGATCAGCGTCACGTTCACCGAAATCCCTTCCGCCAGAACGGCGGTGATAGCCGGCAGGCCCGCCTTGGTGGCCGGGATCTTGATCAACAGGTTCGGCCGGTCGACGATCTTCCACAGCTCGATGGCCTGTTGGACGGTCTTGTCGGTTTCGTTGGCCAGCCGCGGGTCGACCTCGATGGACACTCGGCCGTCGACGCCGTCCGAGTTCTCCCACTGGGGCCTCAGCACGTCGCACGCATTGCGCACGTCGTCGGTGGTGACGGTACGGATGGTGGCATCGACGTCGGCGCCGCGCTCGGCCAGCTCGGCGATCTGGGCGTCGTAGGAGTCGCCTTCGGCGAATGCCTTCTGGAAAATGGATGGGTTGGTGGTGACGCCGACGACACTCTTGGTGTCGATCAGCTCCTGCAGGTTGCCCGATTGCAACCGGTTGCGCGACAAGTCATCTAGCCACACCGATACTCCCGCGGCGCTCAATGCCGCGAGGTTGGCGTTTTGAGTGGTCATCTGAACTACCCTTTCTCAGTTATCCACTACTTGTTCCGCGGCATCAGCGACGGCCTCCGCAGTGAAGCCGTACTCACGGAACAAAGTCTTGTAGTCCGCGGACTCTCCGTAATGCTCGATGGAAACGATCTTTCCAGTGTCCCCGACCAGCTTGTGCCAGCATTGCGCGACGCCGGCCTCGACGGCGACCCGAGCCGATACCGACGGCGGCAGCACGCTGTCGCGGTATTGGTAGGGCTGCGACTCGAACCACTCCACACACGGCATGGACACCACCCGGGCGACGATGTCCTTGTCCGCCAACAACTTCTGCGCTTCGACCGCCAGCTGGAGCTCGGAGCCGGTGGCGATCAGCACCACGTCCGGTTCTTCGCCGCCGTCGTCACCCAGGATGTAGCCGCCGCGGGCCACGCCCTCGGCGTTGGTGCCTTCCAGCACCGGCAGGCCCTGCCGGGTCAGGATCAGGCCGACCGGTCCGCTGCCGTTGCCCCGTTCGAGGATCGTGCGCCAGGCGTACGCGGTCTCGTTGGCGTCGCCCGGGCGCACCACCGACAGCCGTGGGATCGCGCGCAGCGCCGAAAGATGCTCGATCGGCTGGTGGGTCGGGCCGTCTTCCCCCAGCCCGATCGAATCGTGCGTCCACACGTAGATGGTGTCGATGTCCATCAGTGAGGCCAGTCGCACCGCCGGACGCATGTAATCGGAGAACTGCAGGAACGTGCCGCCGTACGCGCGGGTCGGGCCATGCAACACGATGCCGGACAGGATGGAGCCCATGGCGTGTTCGCGCACACCGAAATGCAGCGTGCGGCCGTACCAGTGCGCGGTGTAGTCCTTGGTCGAAATCGACGGCGGCCCAAAGGAGTCGACGCCCTTCATGGTGGTGTTGTTGCTGCCGGCCAGGTCGGCCGAGCCGCCCCACAGCTCGGGCAGCTTCGGGCCTACCGCCGACAGCACCTCGCCGGAGGCGGCCCGGGTGGCCAGCGCCTTGGACCCGGGTTCCCAGTGCGGCATTTCGGCGTCCCAGCCGTCGGGCAGCTGCCCGACGATCAACCGGTCCAGCAGCGCCTTGCGTTCGGGTTCGCGCGCTGCCCAGGCCTCGAACTGAGGCTGCCAGCGGTCGTGGGCCTCTTTGCCCCGCGCCACCAGCCCGCGGGTGTGGGTGATGACGTCCTCGCGTACCTCGAAGGTCTTGTCGGGGTCGAAGCCGAGGATCCTCTTGACGGCGGCCACCTCTTCGTCGCCGAGAGCCGCGCCGTGCGCCTTGCCGGTGTTCATCAACTTCGGTGCCGGATAGCCGATGATGGTGCGCAGCGAGATGAACGACGGCCGGTCGGTGGCGGCCTTCGCGTTGGCGATGGCCTCCTCGATACCGACGACGTTCTCGCCGCCCTCCACCTCTTGCACGTGCCAGCCGTAGGCGCGGTAGCGGGCGGCGGTGTCCTCGCACAGCGCGATGTTGGTGTCGTCCTCGATGGAGATCTGGTTGTGGTCGTAGAACACGATGAGATTGCCCAGCTGCTGGACGGCGGCCAGCGACGACGCCTCCGACGTCACCCCCTCCTCGATGTCGCCGTCGGAGGCGATCACGTAGATGTGGTGGTCGAACGGGCTGGTTCCCGGCTCGGCGTCGGGGTCGAACAGCCCGCGCTCGTAACGCGCGGCCATCGCCATCCCGACCGCCGACGCCAGACCCTGGCCCAGCGGGCCGGTGGTGATCTCAACACCCTTGGTGTGCCTGAACTCCGGGTGCCCGGGGGTCTTGGATCCCCAAGTGCGCAGCGCCTCGATGTCGGACAGCTCCAGGCCGAACCCGCCGAGATAGAGCTGCAGGTACAGGGTCAGGCTGCTGTGGCCGCAAGACAGCACGAACCGGTCGCGGCCCAGCCAGTGGGTGTCGCTGGGGTCGTGTCGCATCGTGCGCTGGAACAGGGTGTAGGCCAGCGGGGCCAGGCTCATCGCCGTGCCGGGGTGGCCGTTGCCGACCTTTTGTACCGCGTCAGCGGCCAACACCCTGATGGTGTCGACCGCAGCCGAATCGATCTCGGTCCAGTCGTCGGGGTGGCGGGGTTGGGTGAGCGTCGAGATCTCTTCGAGTGTGGTCACAGAGCAGTCCTTGGGTCAGTCCGTGGATGCGTGAAGCTGATCAATCCTCAACCCTAGTGCCGGAGTGCCGGCTATTGCAGTGCAGGATTTGGGGTACCCTCCGCGGCGCTGAAAAATCCGTTGTGAAAATTACGCGCCGGGCGGTTACTCTGTGCGATCTATTCGGTATTCCGGGAAAAATCTGGGTGAATAGACCCGCGGCGCGGCGACGGTGGGCATGCTGTCTACCATCGTGTGTAGTAGAAGCTGCGCGCTGCTGCGACCCCGAGGAGTTAAAGCGTTGAGCGTTCGCGGGCGCGTTGCGCCAGGCCGGTCCGGAGGCACCGGCCGGCGTCGATTCGGGTCGGATAGCGGCGTGCGGAAAAATCGGGCTCTCAGCACGGTTTTGGCTTACCTGGCGTTGACCAAGCCGCGGGTCATCGAGCTGCTGTTGGTCACGGCGATACCGGCGATGCTGCTCGCCCATCGGGGCCAGGTGAACCCGCTGCTCATCCTCGACACGTTGATCGGCGGCATGATGGCCGCAGGCGGCGCCAACACGCTCAACTGTGTGGCCGACGCCGATATCGACAAGGTGATGAAGCGGACCGCGCGGCGGCCGTTGGCCCGCGAGGCGGTGTCCCGGCGAAATGCTCTGGTGCTCGGGCTGGTTTTGAGCGTCGGCTCGTTCTTCTGGCTGTGGTGGACCACCAATCTGCTGTCCGGCCTGCTGGCGCTGGCGACCATCGCGTTCTACGTGTTCGTCTACACGCTGCTGCTCAAGCGCCGCACGTCGCAAAACGTGGTGTGGGGCGGTGCGGCCGGCTGCATGCCGGTGATGATCGGTTGGTCGGCGGTCACCGGCACCATCGGCTGGCCGGCGCTGGCGATGTTCGCGATCATCTTCTTCTGGACCCCACCGCACACCTGGGCCCTGGCGATGCGGTACAAGGACGACTACAAAGCCGCCGGCGTCCCGATGCTTCCGGCGGTTGCCACCGAGCGGCAAGTCACCAAGCAGATTCTGATCTACACCTGGCTGACGGTGCTGGCCACGATGGTGCTGGCGCTGGCGACGGGCTGGCTGTACGCCGCGGTCGCACTGGTGGCTGGGGTGTGGTTCCTGGCCATGGCGCATCAGTTGTACGCCGGGGTCCGCGCGGGCGAGCCGGTCAAGCCGCTGCGGCTGTTCCTGCAGTCGAACAACTACCTGGCGTTGGTGTTCTGCGCGCTGGCGGTCGACTCGGTGATCGCGCTGCCGACCCTGCTGTGACGAGCAGTCGCAAAAGCACCCATTTCGGGCCGAAAATGGGTGCTTTTGCGTCTGCTCGCCAGTGAAACTTAAGGCAGCAGCACGATCGAGCCGGTGGTCTTCCGGCCCTGCAGATCCCGATGGGCGCGCGCCGCGTCGGCCAGCGGATAGCGTCCGCCGACTTCGGCGGTGACTGCACCGCTGCCGATCACGTCGAACAGTTCCCCGGCCCGCCAGGTGAATTCCTCGCCGGTGCGGATGAAATGGGCCAGCGAGGGCCGGGTCAGATACACCGAGCCGGCGTAGTTGAGGCGTTGCGGATCGAACGGCGGCACGGGTCCGCTGGCGGCGCCGAACAGTGCCAGCGTCCCGCGCACGGCCAGGCTGGCCAGGCTGGCGTCGAACGTGGTGGCGCCGACGCCGTCGTACACCGCGGCCACCCCGGCACCGCCGGTCAGTGCCCGCACCTGATCGCCGAACTGGGCGGCGTCGGCTGGGTAGGGCAGTACCTCTGCGGCGCCGGCCTGCCGGGACAGTCGCTCCTTGTCCGAAGTCGACACGGTGGTGATCACTCGCGCACCCAGGTAGGTGGCCCACTGCGTCAGGATCAGCCCGACCCCGCCCGCCCCGGCGTGCACCAGCACGGCGTCGCCGCTTTGCACCGGATACACCGACTTGAGCAGGTAGTGCGCAGTCAGGCCCTTGAGCAGTACCGAGGCCGCCACGTCGGAGGCCACGCTGTCGGGCACCTTCGCGGTCAAAAACGCCGGGGCAACGCAGAATTCGGCGTAGCCGCCGTTCGCCGACGCGCTGACCACCCGGTCGCCGACGGCCAGGCCGGCTGTGTCGGCCCCCTCTCCCACAGCGACGACGGTGCCGCACACCTCCGAGCCGATGACGAACGGCAACGGGCGCGGGTACTGGCCCGAGCGGAAGTAGGTGTCGATGAAGTTGACGCCGACGGCGTCGGCCTTGATCAACAGCTCGCCATGGCCGGGGGTGGGTTGGGGGACGTCGACGTAGCGTAGGACATCGGGGCCGCCGGTTTCGGTGACTTGGATCGCATACATGTGGTTATCTTGCCCTGCCATGAAGCTCGCCCGACCGAATACCTTCCACCCCCGCATCGTGCTGGCAGGGTGGACACAACAAGTCGCCGGGGACGGTGACGACGCCGGCCTGATCGCCGCGCTGCGACACCGCGGTCAGCATGCGCACTGGATGTCCTGGGACGATCCCGAGATCAGTCGCGCGGATCTGGTGATACTGCGGGCCACTCACGATTACGCGGATCGGCTCGGCGAATTCCTGGCCTGGACCATCGGCGTGAAGAACCTGCTGAACCCACCCGGCGCGGTGGCCTGGAATGCGGACCGGCGATACCTGGATGAGCTGGCGGGTCAAGGAGTTCCGACGGTGCCGGGAGAGGTCTTCGCGCCGGGTGACAAGGTTCGGCTGCCGCGCGACGGTCACGCCTTCGTCAGCGCGACCATCGGATCGGGCGCGCAGCGCTGCACCGACCGGTCCGCGGCCGCCGAGCGCGCCGCCGAACTGCACGAAGCCGGCCGGAGCGTGTTGGTGCAACCCTGCGGATCGGATCCGGAGACTGTGCTGGTGTTCCTCTGCGGCGAGCCGTCGCACGCATTCACCAAGCATTCCGAGGGGGACGGCACCTTGCATCAGGCCGAGCCCGACTTCGAGATCTGGGATGTCGGTGCTGCCGCGCTGACCACCGCGGCGGGCCAAGTCACTATCGACGCAAGCGAATTGCTCTACGCGCGGGCCCACGTGATCGGTAGCCCCGACGACCCGCGGCTGCTGGAACTGCAGTTGGTGGAGCCCTCGCTGGGCTGGCGGGCGTTGGACGCCGAAACCCGCGATCTTGCCCAGCGCGAGTTCGCGCTGGGCGTCGAGTCAGCTTTGGAGCGGCTCGGGCTTGGCCCGTTCTCGCATCGAAGCCCATAGTGCAGCGGTGGCCGCGGTGCAGGCCGCGGCGCCGGCCACGTGGACTGCGACCAACGCGGCCGGCACACCGGTGAAGTACTGCGTGGTGCCGACGGCCGCCTGCGCGAAGACCAGGGCGACCAGCACTGCCAGGCGCACCATGATGGCCCGGGCGGCGCCGACGGCCAGCAGCCCGAAGCCCAGCCCGACCAGCAGCGCCAGGTAGGACACCAGCAGCGACGAATGCATGTGCACCAGCGTGGTGATCTCGACTCTCAGTCGCGGCACGGTCCGGCTGGGGCTCCGGTCGCCGGCGTGCGGGCCGGCCGCGGTCACGAGGGTTCCGGTCACCAGGACCGCCGCCAGATTCAGCGCGCTGAGCGCCGTGAGGGCACGCAGCGGCTTGGCCACCCGGGTATGGACACCGGCCCCGTTGTAATCGGGCTCGCCGACCTTGACGTAGAGCAGCACCGACAGCCACACCATCGTCATCGACGCCAGCAGGTGAATGGCCACCGTCCACCACAGCAGCCCGGTGCGCACGGTGATGCCGCCGATCACCGCCTGCACGACCGTCGACGCGGGCATCAGCCAGGCATAGACCAGCACCTCGGTGCGGCGACGGGCCCGCGTGACGGCCAGCACGGCCAATATCGCGGTGATCACCACCGCGAAGGTGATCATCCGGTTGCCGAACTCGACCGCCTGATGGACCCGCGGCACCTCGGCGACCGCCACCGGGACGAAGCTGCCCGGAAAGCATTGCGGCCAGGTCGGGCAGCCCAGCCCGGACGCGGTGACGCGGACGATCGCCCCGGTGACCGCGATGCCGCCCTGAGTCAGGATGACGGCCGCGGCGATGATCCGCTGCACGCGCAGGCTGGGGTCGGGGAGCAGATCCACCAACCGCAGCAGCACTTGTCCGACGCGCACCGCCCGATCGTAACGACGACTACGCCGCGTAGTAGAAAACGGGTGTTGAGTCAGCGGCTGTGGCGGCGAAGTGCGAGTAGGGCGCGCCGCCAGCGCAGAGTCAACACGTCGCTTGAGGGACGAGAGGCCGCAGAGTCGCAGCGCACTCAGGTGAAGCGGAACCAGCGCAGCGCGGCCAGGGTGGCCAACCCGCCCCACACCGCCAGGACGACGATCCCGAACCCGTCCACTCGCACCGTCATCGCCTGGGTCAGCGCCTCGGTGAGCGCGCCGGACGGGGTGAGCCGGGCGGCCCACTTGACGCCCGACGGGATCATGCTCGTCTCGAGGGTCAGCGCTCCGAACCCGGCGAAGACGAACCACATCAGGTTGGCGACCGCGAGGACGATCTCGGCCCGCAGCGTGCCGCCGAGCAGTAGACCCAGCGCCGCGAACGCCGCAGTGCCCAAAGCGATCACCACCGCGCCCAACGCCAGCGCGGCCGGTTGCGGTTGCCAGTCGAGCGCAAACCCGATGGTGCCCAAGATGATTGCCTGCAGAAACACCACCGCGACGACGGCCAGGGATTTGCCGGCGATGATCCCCCAGACGGGCAGCGCGGTGGCCCCGAGCCGTTTCAGCGCGCCGTAGCGGCGATCGAACGCGACGGCGATGGCCTGCCCGGTGAACGCGGTCGAGACCACCGCCAGCGCCATGATCGCCGGCACGAACGTCGCTGCCCTGTTGTGCCCGAACGATCCGAGCGGCAGCAGCGTGAGCCCGACCAGCAGCGTGATCGGGATGAACATGGTCAACAGCAGTTGCTCGCCGTTGCGCAGCAGCAGCTTCAACTCCAGCGTGAACTGTGCCGCGAGCATCCGGCCCACCGCATTGGGGCGCGGGTCCGGGGTGAAGATGCCGGCCGGGAACGACGGGGCGTGCGTTTCGTCTGTCACTGCCGCAACTTCCTGCCGGTGAGATCCAGGAACACATCCTCGAGGCTGCGCTGCTCGACCCGCATGTCGGTGGCCAGCACATTGATCTGCGCGCACCACGCCGTGACCGTTGCCAGCACCTGCGGATCGACCGGGCCTTCGACCAGGTACTCGCCCGGCGTCAACTCGGTGGCCTTGTAGTCCTCGGGTAGCGCGGAGGTCAGCAGCGACAGGTCGAGCCGGGGCGGCGCGGTGAACCGCAGCTGGTCTTTGGCGCCACTGCGCATCAGTTCCGTCGGCGTGCCGGCGGCGACGGTCACCCCGTTGTCGATGATCACCAGCCGGTCGGCGAGTTCCTCGGCCTCCTTGAGCTGGTGGGTGGTCAGCACCACGGTCACGCCGTCCCGACGCAGCGCGTCGATCAGCTCCCACACCAGCAGCCGGGCATGGGCGTCCATGCCTGCGGTGGGCTCGTCGAGGAAGACCAGCTCGGGACGGCCGACCAGGGCGCAGGCCAGCGCGAGGCGTTGCTGCTGTCCGCCGGACAGTCGTCGATAGGTGGTGCGCGCGGCTTCGGTGAGCCCGAGGGTGTCCAGCAGCCAGTGCGGGTCCAGCGGATCGGCGGCGTAGGCCGCCACCAGGTTGAGCATCTCGCCGGCCCGTGCCGCCGGGTAGCCGCCGCCGCCCTGCAACATCACCCCGATGCGCGGGCGCAGCCGGGCGTTGTCGGTGATCGGGTTCAGCCCGAGCACCTCGATGGTTCCGGCGTCGGGCCGCACGAAGCCTTCGCACATCTCGACCGTCGTCGTCTTGCCGGCGCCGTTGGGACCCAGCAGGGCCAGCACTTCGGCGGCCTGCACGTCCAGATCGAGGTTGGAAACGGCTTCAAAAACAGCCCCGGCCGACCCGTACCGCTTACTGACCCCACGCAGCGAAACCACTGTGTCGGGGGTCGGGGGGGTCGAGCTCACGTGGAATCAGCGTAGGCGTCGGGTGCCGCAGTCGGCCGCGGGGCCTCGGGCGGTTCCGGGGACTCCGCTTTCGGAGCGGGTTCCGGGCCGGGGGCCGGGACCGGCTGCAGCGGTCGCCACGGCAGGCGCGTGTAGGTCAGCGCAATCAGCACCACCACGATGATTGTGCTGGCCACCGTGGCGTCGACGATCTGGAACAGCGCGAAGCGGTCGCCGTTCGCCGTCGGGCCGAAGATACCCACCACGAGAGTGACCACGATTGCCGCCACCCGGAAGCCGGTGCGGGTGGCCCAGGCGGCCAGCGGGATGATGGCCCACAACAGATACCACGGCTGCACCACGGGAAACAGCAGCACCGTGACACCCAGCGCCACGCCCAGGCCGCCGATCGGGTGCAGCCTGCCGCGGAACACCGCCAGCAACAGCCAGACCACCATCACCATGATGATCAGCACGCCGATGGCGCGCGTCAGTGACAACACTGCGGTGGTGTGATCACCCAGGCCCAGCAGGATCCCGACCTGGCCGGTGCCCAGCGCCAGCAGGGTCGGTGGCGACATCCAGCTGCGCACCACGTTGGCGGTGCCCAGCGTGTAGATCCAGCCGAACCCGAGCCCGCTGACCCAGCCGACGATTGCCATCACCGCCAGCGCCAGCCCCGCCATTGCGGTGCCGCTCGCCAGGAGCGCTTTCAGGCTGCCGCCGCACCGGTGCGCCAGTGCCATCGTGACGAAGCCCAGCGCCAGCAGCGACGGCAGCTTCACCTGCGACGACAGCACGATCAGGACCGAACCTGCCAACAGCATGCCCAGCGGTTCCCAGTCCGGTCCCAATCGCCAGGACTTGGGCATCAGCCGCGCCGAGTCGATGCCGCGCAGCGCGAACTCCGCGCCGGTCAGCATCAGGCCGAGCATCAGCGCCTCGTTGTGGATGCCGGCGACCAGATGCATGATCAGCAGCGGATTGGCCGCACCCAGCCACAGCGCACTGACCTCGGCGACGCCGCAGCGCCGGGCCAGCCGGGGGACCGCCCACACGATCAGGCCGACGCCGACCAGCACCACCACCCGATGACACAGCACGGCGGCGACGATGTTTTCGCCGGTCAAGGCCGAGATGCCGCGCCCAATCCACAAGAACAGCGGGCCGTAGGGCGCCGGCGTCTCCCGCCACAGGCTGGGGACCGAAAGGGTGAACACGTGGCCGAGGCCGAGGCCGGACGCCGGGCCCACCCGGTAGGGGTCGAGGCCTTCCAGTGAGATCTCGCTCTGGGCCAGGTAGGAGTAGACATCCTTGCTGTACATCGGCGGCGCGATCAGCAGCGGCAGTATCCACAACAGCAGGGTGCGATCGAGTTCGCCGCGCGACATCCGCCGGTCGCCGAGGGCGAACCGACCGAGCATCAACCAGGCCAGCGCCATCATGACCGCTCCGGTCGTCGTCATCGTCAACGACACGGTCTGGATGCGTGACGGCAGGTTGAGCAGCCGGACCCCGAACGTCGGGTCCTGCACGACGGGCCTGGCCCCGGCGCCCAGGGCGCCGATCGCCATCAGCACCGTTCCGGTGGCCCCGAACAGCCGGGTGCGCTGCAGCGCGGTGAGCTCGGTATCGTTCAGCGGCGAGCCCACCGCCTGCTCATCACCATGCAGACTGGCGATCGAGGAGCTCAGCGTGTGGTGGCGGGCAGCCATCAGAGCAGCCTAGCCCTGTCAACGATGCGAGCCGCGGAAACGGCCCGCTGGGGAGGAGGGCCGTCGGATGTCGCCGCGGAGCGGTGTGACCAGCACAACCCCGCGCTCAGGGCACCCTTGCTGGACCGATCTCCGGAATTGCGTCACACTGGTGTTGTGAAAATCCGATCCGAGCTGGATCCTGCCGTGCCTGCGGTTGGTGCTGCGGGAACGGATGGTCACACCCGCCGCGCCATCGTGCGCCTGCTGCTGGAATCCGGATCGATCACCGCCAGTGAGATCGGCGACCGACTGGGCCTGGCGGCCGCCGGCGTGCGGCGTCATCTCGACGCGCTGATCGAGGCCGGCGACGCCGAATCCGCGCCCGCTGCGGCATGGCAGCAGGCGGGACGGGGGCGGCCGGCGAAGCGCTTCCGGCTGACGGCCGCCGGCCGGGCCAAGCTCGACCACGCCTATGACGACCTGGCCGCCGCGGCCATGCGCCAGCTGCGCGAGATCGGCGGCGAGGACGCCGTTCGGACGTTCGCGCGCCGGCGCATCGACTCGATCCTGGCCGGCGTCGAGGGGGCCGGCAGCGCCGGCGACGACGATGTCGAGGCGGCCGCCGACCGGGTCGCCGCAGCGCTGACCAAGGCCGGTTACGTCGCGACCACCACGCGGGTCGGCGGACCCATCCACGGCGTGCAGATCTGTCAGCACCACTGTCCGGTTTCGCACGTCGCCGAGGAATTTCCGGAGTTGTGCGAAGCCGAACAGCAGGCGATGGCCGAGGTGCTCGGGACCCACGTCCAGCGCCTGGCGACCATCGTCAACGGCGACTGCGCCTGCACCACCCACGTGCCGCTCACGCCCGCGGCCGGCAAGACCTAGCACGAAACGGCGCCCAGCCCGCGCCGAATACAGCACGAGCATCAAAGGAGTGTCCACATGACACTGACGCCAGAGGCCAGCAGGACCGCTGCCGCACCGTTGACTCAGGACGAGGCCATCGCCTCCCTGGGCAACTACGGCTACGGCTGGTCGGACTCCGACGTCGCAGGCGCCAGCGCACAGCGCGGCCTCTCCGAGGCCGTCGTGCGCGACATCTCGGCGAAGAAGAACGAGCCCGAGTGGATGCTGAAGACCCGGCTGAAGGCGCTGGGCATCTTCGACCGCAAGCCGATGCCGAACTGGGGTTCCAACCTGGAGGGCATCGACTTCGACAACATCAAGTACTTCGTGCGCTCGACCGAGAAGCAGGCCGCCTCTTGGGAAGAGCTGCCGGAAGATATCCGCAACACCTACGACCGGCTGGGAATCCCGGAGGCGGAAAAGCAGCGCCTTGTTGCCGGCGTTGCGGCCCAGTACGAGTGCCTCGCCGGTGAAACTTTGGTATGGACCGCCAACCGCGGGCAGGTCCCGATCAAGGAGATCGAGTTCGGCGATCGGGTGTTCTCCTACGACGAGTCTGCCGAGCAGTTTGTCGTCGCGCCGGTCAAGGCGGCAGCGCAGACCGACACCCGGCTGACATATGAGATCAAGACCACTCGGCTCAGCATCCGTGCCACTGATAACCACCCCATGCTGGTGCTGCGCGACGAGCGCAAGGAGGGCCGCCAGCGTGCCCGCTATGCGCGGCGTTGGGTCACAGTGGGAGAACTGAAGGCAGGCGATTTCATCGCAGTGCCACGAACCGTTCCGGATTTCGGTGTCGCGGCTGAACTTCCGATCATCGCCGGATTGACAGCTCCAGAGACCAGTTCGATCGACCTGATGTGGCTGCTGGGCTTGTACGTCGGCGACGGCAACCTGCATCTGTCGACCAAGACGTATCGCGTTCAGTTCGCAATCCCGGCAACCGATGTTGAGTTGCGCGCGGAGTTGACCCGGGTCATCAAGGAACTATTCGGGTTGCGTTGCATCGAGGCTGACGAATACCGCGTCGTTGTCAACTCAAAGGCGTTGACGGAGTGGATCGTTGCGCTGGGATTCAGCGGATTGTCGCTGACCAAGCGGGTGCCCGAGTGGGTCTACGGGCTGCCGGTTGACCAGCGGCTGGCATTCCTCGGCGGCTGGGTTGACGCCGACGGCTACGTCCAGCCGGAACGATGTGGCTCCGTGATGCTTACCTGTGCCAATGAGCCTCTCATCAATCAAGCCCGGGAGCTTGCCGAACTTTCCGGGCTGCGCGCGGGCGGGCCTTGGTCGTTCACTCAGCCGTACCGGCACGCCCCGGAACGCATGCAGATTGCTTGGCGCCTAGGGATTTCCGGTGACTTCGAGCGCCTCGGATGCCGCAATCTGAAGCGAACAGACCGCTTCGGTCGCCGCCGCTACGTGCATTCGTCCAACAGTTCGCACGGGACGACGATCCGAGCGCACACCAACGATTGGCTTGGCTTCGAGCGGGTCAAGTCAATCGAACCGTATGCCATCGAGCCGGTGTATGACATCGAGGTCGACGGTCCACATAATTTTGTGGCTGCAGGACTCGTGGTACACAACTCCGAGGTGGTCTACCACCAGATCCGAGAGGACCTGGAAGCCCAAGGCGTTATCTTCCTGGACACCGATACTGGTTTGCGGGAGCATCCGGAGATTTTCCAGAAATATTTTGGAACAGTAATTCCGGCAGGCGATAATAAGTTTTCTGCATTGAATACTGCGGTGTGGAGTGGCGGTTCTTTTATTTACGTCCCGCCGGGTGTGCGCGTCGACATCCCGCTGCAGGCGTATTTCCGGATCAACACCGAGAACATGGGCCAGTTCGAGCGAACGCTGATCATCGCCGACGAGGGCTCCTACGTGCATTACGTCGAGGGCTGCCTGCCGGCAGGTGAGCTGATCACGACCGCGGACGGCGACCTGCGGCCCATCGAGTCGATTCGCGTCGGTGATTACGTCACTGGCCACGATGGCCGGCCGCATCGCGTCACCGCGGTGCAAATGCGCGACCTCAATGGCGAATTGTTCACCTTCACGCCGATGTCGCCCGCCAACAAATTCTCCGTCACAGCAGAGCACCCCTTGCTCGTCGTCCCGCGCGCCGAGGTGCGCGTCATGCGCAAGGAACGCAACGGATGGAAGGCGGAAGTCAATAGTGCCAAGCTGCGTGTTGCCGAGCCGCGGTGGATCGCGGCAAAGGACGTGGCCGAGGGCGACTTCCTGATTTACCCCAAGCCGAAGCCGATCCCGCACAAGACGGTGCTGCCGCTCGAGTTCGCGCGGCTCGCCGGCTACTACCTGGCCGAGGGTCACGCGTGCCTCACCAACAACTGTGAGTCGCTGATCTTCTCGTTCCACAGTGATGAATTCGAATACGTCGAGGACGTGCGCCAGGCGTGCAAGTCGCTCTACGAGAAGTCTGGTTCGGTATTGGTCGAGGAGCACAAGCACTCGGCGCGCGTGACCGTCTACACGAAGGCGGGCTACGCCGCGATGCGCGACAACGTCGGCATCGGATCGTCGAAAAAGAAGTTGTCCGATCTCCTGATGCGTCAGGACGAGATCTTCCTACGCGAGTTGGTGGACGCCTATGTCAACGGCGACGGCAACATCATCGAACGCGGCGGCGCGCTCTGGAAGCGGGTTCACACGACGTCACGTGTCTGGGCGTTCCAGCTGCAGTCGATCCTGGCGCGACTGGGTCACTACGCCACCGTCGAGCTGCGCCGGCCGGCAGGTCCGGGTGTCATCATGGGCCGCAATGTCATGCGCAAGGACATCTACCAGGTCCAGTGGACCGAGGGTGGCCACGGACCCAAGCAGGCCCGCGACTGCGGCGACTACTTCGCCGTGCCGATCAAGAAGCGCGCGGTGCGAGAGGCGCACGAGCCCGTGTACAACCTCGACGTCGAAGCGCCCGACAGCTACCTCGCCTACGGCTTCGCGGTGCACAACTGCACCGCGCCCATTTACAAATCGGACTCGTTGCACTCGGCAGTGGTCGAGATAGTCGTGAAACCCCATGCACGCGTTCGCTACACCACGATCCAGAACTGGTCGAACAACGTCTACAACCTGGTCACCAAGCGCGCCCGCGCCGAGGCCGGAGCCACCATGGAGTGGGTCGACGGCAACATCGGGTCCAAGGTGACCATGAAGTACCCGGCGGTCTGGATGACCGGCGAGCACGCCAAGGGTGAGGTGCTCTCGGTGGCGTTCGCCGGCGAAGACCAGCACCAGGACACCGGCGCCAAGATGCTGCACCTGGCGCCCAACACGTCGAGCAACATCGTGTCCAAGTCGGTCGCGCGCGGCGGCGGCCGCACCTCCTATCGAGGGCTGGTGCAAGTCAACAAGGGCGCGCACGGCTCCAAGTCCAGCGTGAAATGCGATGCGCTGCTGGTTGATACGATCAGCCGCAGCGACACCTACCCTTACGTCGACATCCGCGAGGACGACGTCACGATGGGCCACGAGGCCACCGTGTCCAAGGTCAGCGAGAACCAGCTGTTCTACCTGATGAGCCGCGGGCTCACCGAGGACGAGGCCATGGCGATGGTGGTGCGCGGGTTCGTCGAGCCGATCGCCAAGGAACTGCCGATGGAGTACGCGCTGGAGCTCAACCGGCTGATCGAGCTGCAGATGGAGGGCGCGGTCGGATGACCGCTGCATTGAATAAGGGGGAGTTGTTCTCCTCCTTCGATGTTGACGCGTTCGAGGTTCCGCACGGCCGCGACGAGCTCTGGCGATTCACCCCGCTGAGGCGACTGCGTGGCCTGCACGACGGGTCCGCTAACGCCACCGGAAGCGCTCAGATCGCCGTCAGCGAGCTGCCCGGCGTGCGGACCGAGACGGTGCGCCGCGGCGACGATCGCCTCGGGCAAGGCGGGGTTCCTGCTGACCGCGTTGCAGCCCAAGCGTTTTCGTCGTTCAACTCGGCAACGCTGATCACCGTCGGACGCGACACGCAGATCGCCGAACCGGTCAACGTCGCCGTCACCGGACCCGGCACAGGCGCGGTGGCCTACGGGCACCTGCAGATCCGGGTCGAAGAGCTCGGCGAGGCCGTCGTCATCATCGACCACCGGGGCAGTGGAACCTACGCGGACAACGTCGAATTCGTCGTCGGCGACGCCGCGCGACTCACCGTCGTGTGGATCGCCGACTGGGCCGACGACACGGTGCACCTCAGCGCCCACCACGCAAAGCTCGGCAAGGACGCGGTGCTGCGCCACGTCACCGTCACGCTCGGCGGCGAGGTGGTGCGGTTGTCGGCCAACGTGCGGTTCAACAGCACCGGCGGGGACGCCGAGCTCCTGGGCCTGTACTTCGCCGACGACGGTCAGCACCTCGAATCGAGGCTGCTGGTCGACCACGCCCACCCCGACTGCAGGTCCAACGTGCTGTACAAGGGTGCGCTGCAAGGAGATCCGGCGTCGAACCTGCCCGACGCGCACACCGTCTGGATAGGCGACGTGCTGATCCGGGCCGAGGCCACCGGAACCGACACCTTCGAGGTGAACCGCAACCTGGTGCTCACCGACGGCGCCCGCGCCGACTCGGTGCCCAACCTGGAAATCGAGACCGGCGAGATCGTCGGCGCCGGACACGCCAGCGCCACCGGACGATTCGACGACGAGCAACTGTTCTACCTGCGTTCCCGCGGCATCCCCGAAGAGCAGGCCCGCCGGTTGGTGGTGCGCGGCTTCTTCGGCGAGATCATCTCCAAGATCGCGGTGCCCGATGTCCGGGACCGCCTGACCGCAGCCATCGAACACGAACTGGAAATCACGGAAAAGACTGCTACCTCATGACGACTCTGGAAATCAAAGACCTGCACGTCAGTGTCGACAACCCCAACGCCGCCGACGGGGAACGCGAGATCCCCATCCTCAGGGGCGTCGACCTGACCGTGAAATCCGGTGAGACGCATGCGTTGATGGGCCCCAATGGCTCGGGCAAGTCCACGCTGTCCTACGCCATCGCCGGTCACCCCAAATACCGGGTCACCTCGGGATCGATCACCCTGGACGGCGCCAACGTCCTGGACATGAGCGTGGACGAACGCGCCCGCGCCGGAGTGTTTCTGGCCATGCAGTACCCCGTCGAGGTGCCCGGTGTCTCGGTGTCGAATTTCCTGCGTTCGGCGGCCACGGCCATCCGGGGCGAGCCGCCGAAACTGCGGCTCTGGGTCAAAGAGGTCAAGGCCGCGATGGCCGGCCTCGATATCGACCCGGCCTTCGCCGAGCGCAACGTCAACGAGGGTTTCTCCGGTGGCGAGAAGAAGCGCCACGAGATCCTGCAGCTGGAGCTGCTCAAGCCCAAGATCGCCATTCTCGACGAGACCGATTCCGGCCTGGACGTCGACGCGTTGCGGGTGGTCAGCGAGGGCGTGAACCGCTACGCCGAGGCGGAGCATGGCGGGATCCTGCTGATCACGCACTACACCCGCATCCTGCGCTACATCCACCCGGAGTACGTGCACGTGTTCGTCGGCGGGCGCATCGCCGAATCCGGCGGGTCGGAACTGGCCGACGAACTCGAGCAGAACGGCTACGAGCGGTTTACCCAAGCGGCCGCCACCGGGGCTTGACGATGACGGCCTCAGTGACCCCATTGGACCTCGCGGCGATCCGCGCCGATTTCCCCATCCTGAAGCGTGTCATGCGGGGCGGAAATCAGTTGGCGTACCTGGATTCCGGCGCGACGTCGCAGCGCCCACTGCAGGTGCTCGACGCCGAGCGTGAGTTCCTGCTCACCTCCAACGGCGGCGTGCACCGCGGTGCGCACCAGCTGATGGAGGAGGCCACCGACGCCTACGAGCAGGGCCGGGCCGAGATCGCGGCGTTCGTCGGCGCCCACGCCGACGAGCTGGTCTTCACCAAGAACGCCACCGAGTCGCTGAATCTGGTGTCATATGTGCTGGGGGACAACCGTTTCGAGTGGGCGGTGCAGCCCGGCGACGTTATTGTCACCACCGAACTGGAGCACCACGCCAACCTCGTCCCGTGGCAAGAGCTGGCCCGGCGCACCGGAGCCACCCTGCGCTGGTACGGCGTGTCTGAAGACGGCCGCATCGACCTGGACTCGCGGCGACTCGACGAGCGGGTGAAAGTCGTCGCATTCAGCCATCATTCGAATGTGACCGGCGCACTGGCGCCAGTGGGCGAATTGGTGGCCCGCGCCAAAGAAATAGGCGCGCTGACCGTCCTGGACGCCTGCCAGTCGGTGCCACACCAGCCGGTGGACCTGCACGCGCTGGATGTCGACTTCGCCGCCTTCTCCGGGCATAAAATGCTGGGGCCCAACGGTATCGGCGTGTTGTACGCCCGCCGCGACCTGCTGCAAGCGATGCCGCCGTTTTTGACCGGTGGTTCCATGATCGAGACGGTCGCCATGGACGCCTCGACCTACGCGCCCGCGCCGCAGCGGTTCGAGGCGGGTACCCCGATGACCTCCCAGGTCGTCGGGTTGGCCGCCGCCGCACGCTATCTGGACGCCATCGGCATGGATGCCGTCGAAGCTCACGAACGCGAACTGGTTGCCGCGACCATCGCCGGCCTGTCCGGGATCGAGGGCGTCCGCATCGTCGGACCCACCTCGATGCAGGACCGCGGCTCGCCGGTGGCGTTCGTCGTCGACGGGGTGCATGCCCATGACGTCGGTCAGGTGCTCGACGACGACGGCGTCGCCGTGCGGGTCGGACATCACTGCGCATTGCCGCTGCATCGCAGGTTCGGCGTCGCGGCCACCGCGCGCGCGTCGTTCGCCGTGTACAACACGCTCGACGAGGTCGACCGCTTGCTGGCCGGCGTACAACGGGCGCTGGATTTCTTTGGGAGAGAATGACATTGCGCCTCGAGCAGATCTATCAGGACGTGATCCTGGACCACTACAAACACCCGCAGCACCGCGGACTGCGGGAGCCGTTCGGCGCTGAGGTATCTCACGTCAACCCGGTGTGCGGGGACGAGGTGACGCTGCGGGTGTCGCTGTCTGACGACGGCGGCAGCGTCGTAGACATCTCCTACGACGGGCAAGGGTGTTCGATCAGCCAGGCGGCGACGTCGGTGCTCACCCAACAGGTGATCGGCCAGAGCGTGCCGGAGGCGTTGAAGACCGTCGACGCATTCACCGAAATGGTGTCCTCGCGCGGAACCGTGCAGGGTGACGAGGACGTTCTAGGCGACGGAGTAGCGTTCGCCGGTGTAGCCAAATACCCCGCGCGGGTCAAGTGTGCGCTGCTCGGTTGGATGGCGTTTAAAGATGCACTGTCACAGGCCAGTGAATCCTTCGAGGAGGTCAGGGATGAGCGAAACCAGCGCACCGGATGACGAACTGCTCTTCGATATCGAGGAGGCGATGCGTGACGTGGTCGACCCCGAACTGGGCATCAACGTCGTCGACCTTGGGTTGGTCTATGGCCTGAACCTGGAATCGGGTGACGAGGGCAAGGTCGCGCTGATCGACATGACGCTGACATCCGCCGCCTGCCCGCTCACCGACGTCATCGAAGACCAGTCGCGCTCGGCGCTCGTCGGCAGCGGTCTGGTCAACGAAATCCGGATCAACTGGGTGTGGAACCCGCCCTGGGGCCCGGACAAGATCACCGAGGACGGGCGCGAGCAACTCCGCGCGCTGGGCTTCACTGTCTGAATCAGTAACGCCGTCAAGCGAGTCCGCCCGCTAGCGGTGGTGCGGAATCGGGATCGGCGGCAGGTGCGGGAGATGAGGGTGGGGGCGCCCCATCGGCGGGCACGGTTGCAGGCTGATGGCCGTCGCGTGCAACGCTCCATCGCTTTCGGTGCCCTGCGCCGCCAAGCACTTCCCGTTCTGGATCGAGTGATCGTTGGTGACTGTGTCTTTCGTGTAGGAAGTCGAGCCGGTCACGGCCACATTGGTGGAAGTGGGTTGGCCGTCAGGACCGATGCGGTTGACGACGATGGTGTTGTCCGCGACGGAGCCCACCTGGCCGAAGACGCCGGTGGGTGCGGCGGGCGGCGGGGCGGCAGGTTTGCCGCTTGGTTCCTCCTCCGGGGGCGGTACGCACTTGCCATCGACGGCAGGGCTGATCAGCACGGATTCCGCGGTGATGGCACCCGGAGCTCCTCCCGGCGCGGCGTGTGCGCTGATGCAACTGCCCGCGGTGACGTCGGTCAGGTGAGCCGGCCCGGCCTCGCTGATCACAGTCGCCGGTTCGAAGTCCACCGTCGCCGATCCGCTCCGGGTTCTGAGGTGGATCACGCCGCCCGATACCGAGTTGACCATGCCCTCGACACGGTCCTTGGGCGCTGGCGCCAGCGGTGGCGGTGGCGGCTTCGGCGACGAACTGGGCCCTGAACTGGGTCCTGAGCTCGGCGCCGAACTGGGCGCCGAACTGGTCGGGCCGGCCGACGACGAGGGGTTCCCGCCGTTGCTCGATGTGCCGCACGCAGACACGCACACCAAAGCGACCGCGAGGACCGCGACTCGAGTCCCTCGTGCGCTTTGCATGTATGCGGATACCCGCAGCACCGTTGCTCTCACATGTCGTCGGTAGCGGTCACCTGTCGTGGTCGTGACCGCACTTGCCATTGGTGGCCTGTCGCAGGTCGATCGTCGTCGCCTGCAGCGCGCCGCCGCTGTCCTTGGTTCCCTTCGCCGTCATGCACTTGCCCTGCGTGATCGCCTGAATGTTGGCCGGGGCCTCCTTGGTGTAACTGGTCTTGTCGTTGACCGTCGCGGCAGCTTGTGAGGTATTGCCGCCGGCATCGGTGGTGGTGACATTGATCGTGTTACCCGAAACCGAAGCGACCGTGCCCACGATGTTCGACCTCTTGGCCGGCTTTGTCGTCGTCGTGGGGCTGGGCGTCGTCGTCGTCGGGCTGGACGGCGGCGTGGTCGTCGATTCTGGCGCGGGCTCCTTGCCTTGTGGGCATTTGCCGTCGACGGCGGGGCTGATCCGCACGGACGCCGCGGTGACCGGGTTGCTGCGACGCGAGTCGTGGGTTGCGTGAATGCTGACGCAGCTGCCCTGGGTGACGTCGTTCAGCGCAGCCGAACTGGTCTCGGTGACCTTGGTCGACCCGCCGAAATTCACCGTCGTGTTCCCGCCATGCTGGGTCACCTGCGCCGAGTTGTTGGCCACCGACGCGATCAGTCCGTTGACTTCCGCTTCGCCACCGGGCGTTGACGAAGTCGGCGATCCCGACGTGGTTGTCGTGGGGGAGGACGAGACAGTGCTTGACGAGGTGGTCCCGCTTGGTGGTGGGCTCGTCGAACTGCACGCCGCGAGGGACAGTGCGGCGGCGCCGGTAACGGCGAGGACCGCGACTCGCGCGAGTCGGGGGGTGGCACGCATCAACGTTTCTCCGATCGTGAAAAGGTCTCGACGATCGGGTTTACCCGATGGAGCTGTGCGCAGACTGTGTCTTCAGAAGGCATCCTCCGGCAGCCGCATAATGTCGTCGTCGAGTGTCTCGATGACGTTACGCAGCGCCGTCAGCTTGGGAAGCATGTTCTTGGCAAAGAACGCCGAGGTCGCGATCTTCCCCTTATAGAACGCCTCGTCGCTTGCCGAAGGCCCGCTCTGCAGCGCGGCGTGCGCGACGTCGGCTTGCTTGAGTAGCAGCCAGCCGATCAGCAGGTCTCCGACGGCGAGCAGGTACCGCACCGACCCGAGGCCCACCTTGTAGATGTCGGTCGGGTTTTCCGCGGCGGACATCAGGTAACCGGTCAGGGCCTCCGTCATCGCGGTGACGTCCTCGAGCGCGGCCTGCAGGTGCTCGACGTGCGACTTCAGCGACTCGTCGCAGGTGTCGATGGTGCGGGTGATCTGGGCCGTCACATGCTGCAGGGAGCTGCCGTGGTCGCGGATGATCTTGCGGAAGAAGAAGTCCAGCGCCTGGATGGCCGTGGTGCCCTCGTAGAGTGAGTCGATCTTGGCATCGCGCAGGTACTGCTCGATTGGGTAGTCGGTCAAGAAACCCGAGCCGCCCAGTGTCTGCAGCGATTCGGTCAGGATCTCGAAGGCCCGTTCCGAACTCGCTCCCTTGACGATCGGCAGCAGCAGATCGTCGACGCGGTGTGCCATGCTCAGATCTGCACCCGAAACCCGTTGTGCGACTTCACTATCCTGATGCGCCGCTGCATACAGATACAACGCCCGCAGGCCCTCGGCGTAGGCCTTCTGGGTCATCAGACTGCGCCGCACGTCGGGGTGGTGCATGATCGTGACCCGCGGCGCGGTCTTGTCGGTCATCTGAGTCATGTCCGCGCCCTGGATCCGCTCCTTCGCGTAGGCCAGTGCGTTCAGGTAGCCGGTGGACAGGGTGCCGGCGGCCTTGACGCCGATGGTCATGCGGGCGTTCTCGATCACGGTGAACATCTGCGCGATGCCGTTGTGTTTGTCGCCCACCAGGTAGCCGACCGCGGGCACATCGGTGATGCCGAAGGACACCTCGCACGTCGGGGAGGACTTCAGGCCCATCTTGTGCTCCAGCCCGGTGACGAAAACCCCGTTGCGCGGACCGAGTTCGAGCGTGTCCGGGTCGAAGAGGTAGTTCGGCACGTAGAACAGGCTCAACCCTTTGGTGCCCGGGCCGGCGCCTTCGGGCCGGGCCAGCACCAGATGGAAGATGTTCTCGGCGGTATCGCCGACATCGCCGCCGGAGATGAACCGCTTGACACCCTCGATGTGCCAGGTGCCGTCGGGCTGTTCGAAGGCTTTGGCGCGTGCGGCACCGACGTCGGAACCCGCGTCGGGTTCGGTGAGCACCATGGTGCCCTGCCAGCCGCGCTCCAGGCCTTCTGCCGCCCAGCGCTTCTGCTGGTCGTTGCCTTCGGCGTAGAGCGCCCGGGACATCGGCGGCCCCATCACGTAGAAGCACGCGGAGGCGTTGGCGGAGAAGATCATCTCGGCGACCGCCCAGGTCAGCGGCGGGGGTGCGGCGATACCACCGATATCCTCGGCCAGACCCAGGCGCCACCACCCGGCCTCTTTGATCGCATCCACGGATTTCAGCAACTCGGGGTCGGGCAGGCTGATGCTGTGTGTCTCCGGGTCGAATACCGGCGGGTTACGGTCCGCGGAGGCGTAGGACTCGGCGATCGGCCCTTCGGCCAGGCGTGCGGCTTCGGCCAAGATCGTCCGGACGGTGTCTTCGTCCAACTCGCTGTACGGTCCGGCGCCCAGCACGGCGCCTATGTCGAGGACCTCGAATAGGTTGAACTCAAGATCGCGGATGTTGGCGATGTAGTGGCCCAATGCAGTTCCCTCTGATCGTTGAGAAGGCGGCTGATTTCGAGCTAAGTCTGTCTGACTTGGGAAAATGTACGCAACCGTAACCTGCTCACGCTACTAAGCCGTGGTGTCGCGAGCGCCGAGCCCGAGGTGCTCGACGTGATAGACCGCCTCGTCGAGCAGGGCGGCGACGTGGTCGTCGTACAGCCGGTAGACGACGCTGCGTCCGTTTCGGTCGCGAGCGACCAGGCCGAGGTTGCGCAGCAACCGGAGCTGGTGTGAGACCGAGGGCTGTTCCATCCGGACCGCGGTCGCCAGGTCGGTGACCGAGCAGGGTGATTGCCGTAGCCGGGTCAGGATGAGCAGGCGCGTCGGAGATGCCAGGGCCTGCAGCGTGTCCGCGACTCTGGCGGCCGCCGCATGGTCCAGGGTCGGTGGCCGGCCAGCATGGTAAGGCTTGCCTCGCTTGCCTTGTGCCATAGGTCAATTCAATCACATACCGAAATAAAACCGAGACATATGTAGATGTCTACATCTATACACTTTGCTTGTTCTTTGTCGAACCCCACCACCCCCTTGTGAGGCCGCCGGCATGACTCTGACCGCTCTCGACGTGACCGCTCAAGAGGCTTGTTTCGATCGTGATCGAATTGCAAAGCCTTTGAGTTGGCGAGCGGCTCTGTGGTCCGTGCTTTCGGTGCGGTGGGCGGCTGTCGCGTTGGCGCTGTTTTTGATCGGGCTGATCGCTCAGCTCAACGGTGCCCCCCAGACCGTGTGGTGGTCGCTGTATCTGGCTTGCTATCTCACCGGCGGATGGGGCTCGGCATGGGCCGGCGCGCAAGCGTTGCGGAAGAAGGCCCTCGACGTGGACCTGCTGATGATCGTCGCGGCGATCGGAGCGGTCGCGATCGGGCAGATCTTCGACGGCGCCCTGCTGATCGTCATCTTCGCCACCTCCGGCGCGCTCGACGACGTGGCGACCAAACACACCGCGGATTCGGTCAAGGGACTACTGGGCCTCGCGCCGGATCAGGCCGTCGTGCTCGATGGTGACGGACGCGAGCGGGTGGTGCCGGCCGGTGAGCTGGTCGTGGGCGACCGGGTGGTGGTGCGACCGGGGGAGCGGATTCCCGGCGACGGCGTCGTGGTGTCCGGGTCTTCCGAGGTGGACCAATGCTCCATCACCGGTGAGTCGATGCCGGCCGCCAAATGCTGCGGCGACGAGGTGTTCGCCGGCACCGTCAACGGGTCTGGGGTGCTGCACTTGGTGGTCACCCGTGATCCGTCCAACTCCGTCGTCTCGCGCATTGTCGAACTGGTGGCTGAAGCATCGGCCACCAAGGCCAAGACCCAGCTGTTCATCGAGAAGATCGAGCAGCGCTATTCGGTCGGGGTAGTGGTCGCCACCATCGCGCTCATCGTCATTCCGCTGCTGATGGGCACCCACCTGCAAGCGGTGCTGCTGCGCGCCATGACGTTCATGATCGTGGCCTCGCCGTGTGCCGTGGTGCTGGCCACCATGCCGCCGCTGCTGTCGGCGATCGCCAACGCGGGGCGGCACGGGGTACTGGTCAAGTCGGCGGTCGTCGTCGAGCACCTCGCCGACACCAGCGTCGTCGCGCTGGACAAGACCGGCACCCTGACCTGCGGCGTCCCGCGACTCACCACCGTTGAAGCTCTGGCACCGCTGGACACCACCGGCCGCAACGGAATAGACGCCCAGCGACTACTCCAATTGGCCGCTGCCGCAGAACAATCCAGCGAGCACCCACTGGGGCGGGCGATCGTCGAGGATGCTCGGATGCGTGGCATGGTCATCCCGCCCGCCGAAGATTTCCGCGCGCTGCCGGGTCGCGGGGTGCGCGCCACCGTGGGTCACGATTTCGTCGAGATCTGCAGCCCGCACAGCTACCGGGGCGCACCGGTGGCCCAACTGACGCCGATCCTGGAGTCCGGCGCCACCGCTGCCATCGTGTTGGTCAACGGCGTCGCGGTCGGTGTGCTGGGCCTGACCGATCAGGTTCGGGCCGACGCCGCACGCTCCGTTGCATCGCTGTCCGCGCTGACCTCGGCGCCGCCGGTGCTGCTGACCGGTGACAATGCGCGCGCGGCGCGACGGGTGGCCCAGCAGGCCGGGATTACCGACGTGCGAGCGGCGCTGTTGCCCGAGCAGAAGGTCGACGCGGTCCGCGCTCTGCAGGCCGGCGGTCACCGGGTGCTGGTTGTGGGCGACGGAGTGAACGACGCTCCGGCCATGGCGGCGGCCCGCACGTCGGTGGCGATGGGGGCCGGCGCCGACCTCACCCTGCAGACCGCCGACGGTGTGACGGTCCGCGACGAGCTGCACACCATCCCGACCATCATCGGGTTGGCCCGGCGGGCGCGCCGGGTTGTGGTCGTCAACCTCGGCATCGCGGCCGGCTTTATCAGCGTTCTGGTGCTGTGGGATCTGTTCGGGCAGCTGCCGCTGCCGCTGGGCGTGGCCGGTCACGAAGGGTCCACGTTGATCGTCGCGCTCAACGGGATGCGCCTGCTGACCAACCACTCGTGGCGGCTCGCGGCGGCTGCCTAGGCTGTAGCGTGGGATACCTTCGCGCTGCCCTGGAAAAGACGCGGGGAGTCGGTAGGGAAATGGTATCCGGGAGATAGGCCCATCTTGTACGCACGCTCTACCACCATCCACGCGCAACCTGCGGCGATCGACGCTGGAATAGCGCACTTTCGCGATGCCACGTGGCCCACGCTCCAGCGCATCGACGGTTGTCTCGGCATGTCCCTACTGGTCGACCGAGGGTCCGGCAGATGCGTAGCGACCAACTCCTGGCGGACCAAGGAGGCGATGCACGCCAGCGCCAATCAGATGTTGGCGGCACACAAGCGGGCCGCCCAGATTCTGCGCGGCCCGCCGATCGACAACCACTGGCAGATCGCCGTCATGCGCCGCGATCGCCATTCAAGTCCTGGTGTCTGCGTGCGTGCCACCTGGCTCAAAGCGCGGCCCGAGCTGTTCGACAGCGCCATCGATTTCTACCAGCGGGCGATGCTGCCGGCCATCGAGGATTTCGACGGCTTCTGCAGTGCCAGCCTGATGGTCGACCCCACAGCCGCGCGGGCGGTGTCATCGGTGACCTTCGACAGCGTGGAAACGATGCAACAAAGCGCCGACGCGACCGACTCGTTGCGAACGGCGATGCTCGGCGACCTCAACCTTGACCAGGACGACGTCGGCGAGTTCGAGCTGGCAATCGCTCACCTGAGGGTGGCGGGCTGAAGGCCGAACTGCACCGGGAACATCGGGCCGTCGCACCGCGTTACGGGGACGTGACTACCCAAGACCTCACTGCTGAGCAGTTCAACGAAACCATCAACGGCAACGACATCGTGCTGGTCGACTTCTGGGCGTCCTGGTGCGGACCGTGTCGAGCGTTCGCCCCGACGTTCGAGGCGTCGTCCAAGAAACACCCCGATGTGGTGCACGCCAAAGTCGACACCGAAGCCGAACAACAGCTGGCCGCGGCCGCCCAGATCCGGTCCATCCCGACGCTGATGGCCTTCAAGAAGGGCAAACTGCTGTTCAACCAGCCCGGCGCGCTGCCGCCGGCAGCCTTGGAGGACCTGGTTCAGCAGGTCAAAGCCTTCGATGTGGACGCCGCGAACGACGAGGCCGGGGCGCAAGAAGTCTGACCCAGCGCCTTCTCAGGAAACACGCGCTACCTTTCTAAGGTGAATTTGGTCCTCGTTGAAAATCCGCGTCCCGGGGTCGCGCTGATAACCCTCAACCGGCCCGAGCGGATGAATTCGATGGCGTTCGACGTCATGGTGCCGTTCAAAGAGGCCCTGGAGCAGGTCACCTACGACAACTCTGTTCGCGTGGTCGTACTGACCGGCGCGGGCCGGGGGTTCTCGTCGGGCGCCGACCACAAGTCCGCGGGCACGGTGCCCAACGTCGAGGGCCTCACCCGGCCGACGTATGCGCTGCGGTCCATGGAGTTGCTCGACGACGTCATCCTGGCGCTGCGTCGGCTGCACCAACCGGTGATCGCCGCGGTCAACGGCCCGGCGATCGGCGGCGGACTGTGCCTGGCATTGGCCGCCGACATCCGGGTCGCCTCGACCAGCGCCTATTTCCGGGCCGCGGGTATCAACAACGGGCTGACCGCCAGCGAACTGGGCCTGAGCTACCTGTTGCCCAGGGCCATCGGATCGTCGCGCGCATTCGAGATCATGCTGACCGGTCGCGACGTCAGCGCCGAGGAGGCCGAGCAGATCGGCCTGGTGTCGTGTCAGGTCCCCGAAGGCCAGCTGCTGGACACCTGCTATGCGATCGCGGCCCGGATCGCGATGTTCTCCCGGCCGGGAATTGAGTTGACCAAACGCACACTCTGGAGTGGACTGGACGCCGGTAGCCTGGAAGGGCATATGCAGGCCGAGGGCCTGGGACAGCTCTTCGTCCGTCTACTCACCGCCAACTTCGAGGAAGCGGTCGCGGCACGCGCGGAACGGCGGCCGCCGGTGTTCACCGACGACAAATAGCGCAACGCAACAAGGAGAAGGATCGTGATCACGGCTACGGGCCTCGAGGTCCGCGCTGGCGCGCGCATCCTGATCTCACCCGACGGTCCGGACCTGAGGGTGCAGCCCGGCGATCGCATCGGGCTGGTCGGGCGCAACGGCGCCGGCAAGACCACCACCCTGCGCATCCTGGCCGGGGAAAGCCAACCCTATGCCGGGTCGGTCACTCGAACCGGCGAAATCGGTTACCTGCCACAGGATTCAAAAGAAGGCGACCTTGACGTGCTGGCCCGCGACCGGGTGTTGTCGGCCCGCGGCTTGGACGTGCTGCTGACTGATCTGGAAAAGCAGCAGGCGTTGATGGCCGAGGTCGCCGACGACGACGCGCGCGACCGCGCTATCCGCCGCTACGGTCAGCTGGAGGAACGATTCGTCGCGCTGGGCGGCTACGGCGCCGAAAGCGAAGCCGGCCGGATCTGCGCCAGCCTCGGCCTGCCCGAACGGGTACTGACCCAGCAGCTGCACACCCTGTCGGGCGGTCAGCGTCGCCGGGTGGAACTGGCGCGCATCCTGTTCGCCGCGTCGGAAGGCGGAGCCGGCGCCTCAGGTTCTGGCACCACGCTGCTGCTCGACGAGCCGACCAACCACCTCGACGCGGATTCGCTTGGCTGGCTGCGGGATTTCCTGCGGACCCACACCGGCGGTCTGGTGGTCATCAGCCACAACGTCGAGTTGATCGCCGACGTCGTCAATCGGGTGTGGTTTTTGGACGCGGTGCGCGGCGAGGTCGACGTCTACAACATGGGCTGGCAGAAGTACCTCGATGCCCGGGCCACCGACGAGCAGCGCCGCCGCCGGGAACGCGCCAACGCCGAACGCAAGGCCGCTGCGCTGCGTTCGCAGGCCGCCAAGCTGGGTGCCAAAGCCACCAAAGCCGTTGCGGCCCAGAACATGTTGCGCCGCGCCGACCGGATGATGGCGGCCCTTGACGAGGAGCGGGTCGCCGACAAGGTGGCGCGGATCAAGTTTCCGACCCCGGCCGCATGCGGGCGCACGCCGCTGGTGGTCAAGGGGCTGAGCAAGTCCTACGGTTCGCTCGAGGTGTTCACCGGCGTCGATCTGGCCATCGACCGGGGCTCGCGCGTCGTCGTGCTCGGACTCAACGGCGCCGGTAAGACCACGCTGCTGCGACTGCTGGCCGGCGTGGAGAAGCCCGACACCGGCGGGTTGGAACCCGGACACGGTTTGCGGATCGGCTATTTCGCGCAGGAGCACGACACGCTCGACATCGACGCGACTGTCTGGGAGAACATCCGCCACGCGGCACCGGAATCCGGCGAACAAGATCTGCGTGGCCTGCTCGGGGCGTTCATGTTCAGCGGCCCACAGCTCGACCAACCCGCGGGCACCCTGTCCGGTGGGGAGAAGACCCGGCTGGCACTGGCCGGCCTGGTCGCGTCGACAGCCAATGTGTTGCTGCTCGACGAGCCGACCAACAACCTCGACCCGGCATCGCGCGAGCAGGTGCTCGATGCGCTGCGCAGCTATCGCGGTGCGGTGGTACTGGTGACGCACGACCCGGGTGCGGCCGAGGCGCTCGGCCCGCAGCGCGTGGTGCTGTTGCCCGACGGCACCGAGGACTACTGGTCCGAGGACTATCGGGATCTCATCGAGCTGGCCTGATTCTTGCGCGGGGCCGCAGGCGATTTCGGTCGCGGATGATTTTCGGTCAAACTGCCCCGCGTTCGACAACGGGTTCTTACGCTAAGTGCTTCGGTTCGTGTTGAAGCGTGGAGGTCCCCGTGCGAAACCCAACGAGGAAGTCGAAGAAGACACGCGATCAGTTGTTGCACGAGTTGCGTAATGCCTATGAAGGCGGGGCGAGCATCCGCAAGCTGGTGGCCAGCACCGGCAGATCGTATGGATCTGTGCACAGCATGCTGCTTGAGTCGGGCACTACGATGCGCAGCCGCGGCGGCCCCAACCACACTTCCCGACACCGATAGACCGCGTGCGTAGCGTCACTGCGAAATCTTGTCCCTTTGTTCGCAGTGACGTTACGCTCAGCGTCGAAATCAGTTGCGCCGTACCGACTTTTCCACCAGATCGAGGACGTCGGCCAGCCGCTGCGGGTCCTCGCCCGACGCCAGCCGGGCCACCAACCCGTCGAGAACGAGTTCGAGGTAGCACTGCAACACGTCGCCGGGAACGTCGTCGCGCACCCGGTGGGCCTCCTTCTGCCGGCGCAGCCGATCGGTCGTCGCCGCCGCCAACTCCGCAGAGCGCTCGGACCAGCCGCGGCTGAACTCGGGGTCGTTGCGTAGCTTGCGGGCGATCTCCAACCGGGTGGCCAGCCAGTCGAACTGGTCGGGCGCGGCCAGCATGTCGCGCATCACCTGGATGAGACCCTCGCGTGCCGCGACGTCGGCCATTCGCTCGGCATCCTGATGCGCCAGTTCGAAAAACAGCGCGTCCTTGTCCCGGAAATGGTGGAAGATCGCACCGCGCGACATTCCGATCGCCTGTTCCAGACGCCGAACCGTCGCCTTGTCGTAGCCGTATTCGGCAAAGCAACGGCGGGCGCCGTCCAGGATCTGACGGCGACGAGCCGCCAGATGGTCCTCGCTGACTTTGGGCACCGCGGAGCGTGGTCGGGTGTTAGGTGTTAGGTGTTAGCCGGACTTCAGCATGTTGCGCAGCACGTATTGCAGGATGCCGCCGTTGCGGTAGTAGTCGGCTTCACCTGGGGTGTCGATGCGCACCTTCGCGTCGAACTCGATCGGGTCTGCACCTTCCTTGGTGGCTTTGACTTTCACCGTCTTGGGCGTCTTGCCGTCGTTCAGGACCTCGATACCGGTGATGTCGAACACCTCCGTGCCGTCCAGACCCAGGGACTGCGCGGACTGGCCGTCGGGGAACTGCAGCGGGATGACGCCCATGCCGATCAGGTTGGAGCGGTGGATGCGCTCGAACGACTCGGCGATCACCGCCCGCACGCCCAGCAGCCGGGTGCCCTTGGCTGCCCAGTCCCGCGACGAGCCGGAGCCGTACTCCTTGCCGCCCAGCACCACCAGCGGAATGTTCTCTGCCGCATAGTTTTGCGCCGCGTCGTAGATGAACGCCTGCGGGGCGCCATCCTGGGTGAAGTCGCGGGTGTAGCCACCGGACACGTCGTCCAGCAACTGGTTACGCAGCCGGATGTTGGCGAACGTGCCGCGGATCATCACCTCGTGATTACCGCGCCGCGAGCCGAACGAGTTGTAGTCCTTGCGGTCCACGCCGTGCTCGTCGAGGTACTGCGCCGCCGGGGTGCCGGGCTTGATGCTGCTGGCGGGAGAGATGTGGTCGGTGGTCACAGAATCACCCAGCAGGGCCAGCACCCGGGCGCCGCTGATGTCGCCGACCGGTGCCGGCTCGGCGGGCATGCCCTCGAAGTACGGGGGCTTGCGCACATACGTCGAATCCGCATCCCACTCAAAGATATTGCCGCTCGGGGTGGGCAGGTTGCGCCACCGTTCGTCGCCTTTGAACACGTCGCCGTAGTTCTTGGTGAACATCTCCTGGTTGATCGCCGAGGCGATGGTGTCGGAGACGTCCTTCTGCGACGGCCAGATGTCTTTCAGGAAGACGTCGTTGCCCTCGTTGTCTTTGCCGAGGGGCTGGGCGTCGAAGTCGAAGTCCATGGTCCCGGCCAGCGCGTAGGCCACTACCAGCGGCGGTGACGCCAGGTAGTTCATCTTCACGTCGGGATTGATGCGGCCCTCGAAGTTACGGTTGCCCGACAGCACCGCGGTCACCGAAAGGTCGTTGTCGTTGACGGCCTTCGAGATCTCGTCCGGCAGCGGCCCGGAGTTGCCGATGCAGGTTGTGCACCCGTAGCCGACCAGATAGAAGCCGAGCTTCTCTAGGTACGGCCACAGGCCGGCCTTGTCGTAGTAGTCGTTGACCACCTGCGAGCCGGGCGCCATCGTGGTCTTCACCCACGGCTTGGAGGTCAGTCCTTTGTCGACGGCGTTGCGCGCCAACAGGGCCGCGCCCAGCATCACCTCGGGGTTGGAGGTGTTGGTGCACGACGTGACCGCGGCGATCACCACCGCGCCGTGGTCGAGCACGAATTCGCCACGCTCGTCGGACTTCACCGTCACCGGGCTGCTGGGGCGACCTTTGGAATGTGCGGCCGCCGAATGCACCTGGGGACGGTCGTCGGCATGTCCGTTCGACACCGCGGCCGGATCGCTGGCCGGGAACGTCTCCTCGACTGACTCGTCCAGTTTCGAGTAGCCCTGCTGGCCGTCCGCGTCGCCATCGACGTAGCTGAGAATCTGCTCACGGAAGGTGGACTTGGCGTCCGACAACGCGATTCGGTCCTGGGGGCGCTTCGGCCCGGCGATCGAGGGAACCACCGTGGACAGGTCGAGCTCGAGGTACTCGGAGAACGCCGGCTCGTGATCGGGATCGTGCCACATGCCCTGTTCTCTGGCGTAGGCCTCCACGAGTGCCAGTTGCTGATCCGTGCGGCCGGTGAACTTGAGGTAGGAGATGGTCTCCTCGTCGATCGGGAAAATGGCTGCGGTGGAACCGAATTCGGGGCTCATGTTGCCCAGCGTGGCGCGGTTGGCCAATGGCACCTCGGACACGCCCTTGCCGTAGAACTCGACGAACTTGCCGACCACGCCGTGCTTGCGCAGCATCTCGGTAACGGTCAGCACGACGTCGGTGGCCGTGACGCCGGGCTGAATCTCGCCGGTCAGCTTGAAGCCGACGACGCGCGGGATCAGCATCGACACCGGCTGGCCCAGCATCGCGGCCTCGGCCTCGATGCCGCCCACACCCCAGCCGAGCACACCCAGGCCGTTGACCATGGTGGTGTGGCTGTCGGTGCCCACGCAGGTGTCCGGGTACGCAGTGATTTTTCCCGCGCGGTCTGCGCGCTCCATGACCACGCTCGCCAGGTATTCGATGTTGACCTGGTGCACGATGCCGGTTCCCGGCGGCACCACCTTGAAGTCGTCGAATGCGCCCTGTCCCCAGCGCAGGAACTGGTAACGCTCGCCGTTGCGCTGATACTCGATCTCGACGTTGCGCTCGAAGGCGTCGGCGGTGCCGAACAGGTCGGCGATCACCGAGTGGTCGATCACCAGGTCGGCCGGTGCCAGCGGGTTGACCTTCTCGGCCTTGCCGCCCAGATCGCCGATGGCCTCGCGCATGGTGGCCAGGTCGACGATGCAGGGCACGCCGGTGAAGTCCTGCATCACCACGCGCGCGGGCGTGTACTGGATCTCGATGCTGGGCTCGGCCTCGGGATCCCAATTGGCGATGGCCTCGATGTGTTCTTTGGTGATGTTGCTGCCGTCCTCGTTGCGCAGCAGGTTCTCGGCCAGAACCTTCAGGCTGTACGGGAGTTTCTTGGTATTGGGGACGGCGTCGAGACGATAGATCTGGTAAGTGTGGTCGCCGACCTTGAGGGTGTCGCGGGCTCCGAACGAGTTCACCGAATCTTTGCTGGTCACATCAACTCCCGGGGATTAAGTTCTTCCGCCGACGGGGCTACGTCGGCGGCATCTCGAACAACCATGTCACTTTAACAGTACGCTTGTCCTGTTTGAAGTGGCACTCAGGTTCAGTCTTGTCGTGTCGGGCGCTTGTTGGAACCCTTTTGGGTCATGTCGCGTAACGTGCCTTTAGCGCTCGGAGGTGGTCAGAGCACCGATGAGCGGAAAGGATGGAAAAGGTGGGTGACGCGATGACCGGGGAAACCCTGCCTCTCTACATTCCGCAAGACGTGGACATGAATTTCATCAAGGCTCAGGTGAAGGCCAGCGGGGTCAGTGCACCACCGGTGGCCATGGCGGGACTGCTCGAGGTGGTCGACCACGCTCAGGCGGAGGGCATCAACCTCAAGATCGTGCTGCTGGACCACAACCCGCCCCACGACACACCCCTGCGGGACATATCCACGGTGGTTGGCGCCGACTACCCGGATGCCACGGTGCTCACCCTGAGCCCCAGCTTCGTCGGCACCTACAGCACGCACTTCGCGCGCGTGACGCTCGAGGCGGGGGAGGACCACGCCAAGACTGGCAACCCGGTGGTGTCGGCGAATAACTTTCTGAACGAGCTGAACACTCCCGAGTTTCCGTGGAGTGGGTTGACGATTCTGCTGCTGATTGTGGTGCTTGCGGCGGCCGTCGGCACTCGATTCATGCAGTTGCGCGGCAGGCGATCAGCAACCTCGACAAAGGCCGACGAAACGGCGGCAGAAGCGCCCACCCAGGCCGTCTAAAGCCGTCTAACCACGCATTTTCGCCCAATTCCGCGCTCCGCCGAGCCCGGTTCGCAAGCTCTGCGAATTCTCGCGGCAAACACAGCAGATCACTATTCGGTCACATTAAACGCACGTCCAGAGTGCAGTTTGTGACTGACGTTTCCATGGCGTCAGATGTGACGTACGGTGCGAATGATGCTCATGTTGTCTTTGGCGCTTTGTGGGAAAAATGTGACCTGCGCCGCCCGTGTGCGTTAAGCCGTAGGAGACCTGCGAATGAGACGGACCCGCCGTGGCTCTGTGTCGCGACCAGCCGCACGGTTGGTGCGACCGGCCATTCCGTCGGTCCTCTGCGTGGCGCTGCTGGCTTGCACGCCTGGGCTCGCGGTCGGTGATCCCGGCGCCGACACCATGGGCGCGCTGATCGCTGAGGTCGCCAAGGCCAACCAGCACCTGGAGGACCTGACCGCAGAAGTCGAGACCGAACAACAAAGCGTCGACAAGGCCATGGTCGACGTGGAGACCGCGCGGGACAATGCCGGCGCCGCCGAACGCGAACTGCAGGAGCGCCAGCAGGCGGTCAAGGACGCCAACACGGCGATCGCCGCTGCTCAGCGCCGGTTCAACAGCTACGCGGCGGCCACCTACATGGGCGGCCCGCAGGGCAGCTACCTGAGTGCGCGAAACCCCGACGAGATCATCGCCACAGCATCTGCCGCCCAGGTCCTCAACGCCAGCTCCCAGACGGTGATGGCCAACCTGCTGCGGGCGCGGACAGAGCAGGTGAACAAGGAGTCGGCGGCGCGACTGGCCAAGCAGAAAGCCGACAAAGCCGCCGCTGATGCCAAGGCCAGCGAGGATGCCGCCGTCAGAGCGCTCACCGACACGCAGCACAAGTTCGACGAACAACGCGACCAGGTCAATCGCCTGGCTGCCGAGCGCGACGCGGCCCAGGTCAAACTCGAAGCCGCCATCTGGTCAGCGGGAGGAGGGGCGCCCGGCGTGTCTGGTGTTCCGGGTTCAGGCGACCGTTGGGATCCGGGGGCACCGGGCGGTGGCGCTGGACCATTCGGGGGGCCGGCCGGGGGACGAAGGTGGGACGGCTGGGACCCCACGCTGCCGCAGGTTCCCAGCGCCAACATCCCCGGCGACCCGATCGCGGTGATCAACCAGGTGTTGGGCATCTCGGCCACGTCGACCCAGGTCACCGCCCAGATGGGGCGCAACTTCCTGCAGCAGCTGGGCATCCTCAAGCCCAACGACTCGGGGATCACCAACGTCCCCACGGGCTCGACGCAGGGCCGGATTCCGCGCGTGTACGGGCGACAGGCTTCCGAGTACGTGATCCGTCGTGGCATGTCACAGATCGGGGTGCCCTATTCCTGGGGTGGTGGCAATGCCGCCGGGCCCAGCAAAGGAATCGACTCCGGGGCCTCGATCACCGGCTTCGACTGTTCGGGCCTGGTCTTGTACTCGTTTGCCGGCGTGGGCATCAAGCTGCCGCACTACTCGGGTTCGCAGTACAACTTGGGCCGCAAGATCCCCACCTCCCAGATGCGCCGCGGCGACGTCATCTTCTACGGCCCCGGCGGCAGCCAGCACGTGACGATCTACCTCGGCGAAGGCCAGATGCTCGAGGCCCCCGACATCGGGTTGAAGGTGCGTGTTGCGCCGGTGCGCACCAGCGGCATGACGCCCTTCGTAATCCGCTATATCGATTATTAACGAGGAACTATGCGCCGCAAAGTTTTTCAGGTCAAAAGGACGCGCCTGATCAACCTAGCCTGGATCACCGCCGTGGTGACCGGGCTGATGTTGTCTGCCGCCGCTCCGGCACAAGCCGACCCGGGCCAGTGGGACCCCACCCTGCCGGCAACGCTAAGTGCCGGAGCTCCCGGAGATCCGCTGGCCGTCGCCAACGCCTCGCTGCAGGCCACCGCCCAGGCCACCCAGACGACGCTGGACCTGGGTAGGCAATTCCTCGGCGGGCTCGGCATCAATTTGGGCGGCACCCCCGCCGCCAACAACACCAGTGGCAGCCGGATTCCGCGGGCCAACGGCCGCCAAGCCGTCGAGTACGTGATCCGGCGGGCCGGGTCACAGATGGGAGTCCCCTACTCGTGGGGCGGCGGCACGCTCGACGGTCCCAGTAAGGGAGTCGGCGACGGCGCCAACATCAACGGCTTCGACTGCTCTGGCCTGATGCGCTACGCGTTCGCCGGGGTCGGCGTGCTGATCCCGCGGTTCTCCGGCGACCAGTACAACGCCGGCCGCCACATCCCACCCAACGAGGCCAGGCGCGGTGACCTGATCTTCTACGGCCCCAACGGGAGTCAGCACGTCACCATGTACCTGGGCAACGGTCAGATGCTGGAGGCCAGCAGCCTGGCCGGCAAAGTCACCGTCAGCCCGGTGCGCAAACCCGGGATGACACCGTTTTTGACCAGGATCATCGAGTACTGACCCGGGTGGGCGGGGCGTGATTTGCCCGCATGGTCACCCTGCGGCAACCGTGGCGTCGACGGAATCCGAGTGGCCTGGAATAGTTGAACGAGGGCACGCCGCTGCCCCGCGACATTTGGTCGTGAAAGCAGTCGTGTCCGACGAGCTCTGGAGGGTTATTGATGACGCAAGCAGGTGGAATGCCCCCGGGCCCCGGCGGTTACTCGGGCGGGGGCGCCCATGAGGCGTATACCGGTGGCGCTGACGGCTTAGCCGCCGAGGTACACACGCTGGAGCGGGCCATCTTCGAGGTCAAGCGGATCATCGTCGGCCAGGACCAACTCGTGGAGCGGATGCTGGTCGGCCTGCTGTCCAAGGGCCACGTGTTGCTCGAGGGTGTTCCCGGTGTGGCCAAGACGCTGGCCGTGGAGACCTTCGCCAAGGTGGTCGGCGGCACGTTCTCGCGCATCCAGTTCACCCCCGACCTGGTGCCCACCGACATCATCGGTACCCGCATCTACCGGCAGGGCAAGGAAGAATTCGACACCGAGCTAGGTCCGGTGGTGGCCAACTTCCTGCTCGCCGACGAGATCAACCGCGCGCCGGCGAAGGTGCAGTCCGCGTTGCTGGAGGTCATGCAGGAACGCAAGGTGTCCATCGGCGGCAAGAGCTATCCGTTGCCCAACCCGTTCCTGGTGATGGCGACGCAGAACCCGATCGAGCACGAGGGCGTCTACCCGTTGCCGGAGGCGCAGCGCGACCGCTTCCTGTTCAAGATCAACGTCGGCTACCCGTCGCCGGAGGAAGAGCGGGAGATCATCTACCGGATGGGTGTGCGGCCACCGGAGCCCAAGCAGATCCTGAGCACCGGAGACCTGGTGCGGCTGCAGGACACCGCGGCCAACAACTTCGTGCACCACGCGTTGGTCGACTACGTGGTGCGGGTCGTCTTCGCCACCCGTAATCCCGAGCAGCTGGGCATGAACGACGTCAAGACCTGGGTCGCGTTCGGTGCGTCGCCGCGCGCGTCGCTGGGCATCATCGCCTCCGCGCGTTCGCTGGCGCTGGTGCGCGGCCGCGACTACGTGATCCCGCAGGACGTCGTCGACGTCATTCCCGACGTGCTGCGCCACCGGTTGGTGCTCACCTACGACGCGCTCGCCGACGAAATCTCGTCGGAGATCGTGATCAACCGGGTCATGCAGACGGTCGCCATGCCGCAGATCAACGCCGTTCCGCAGCAAGGACATTCGGTGGGTCCGGTGATGCAGACCGCGGTCTCGCCCACCGTTGCCCGGTGACAAACGCTCGCCCCGCCGGGAAGCCGGCGGCTTCTGAGCACCCACCGTCGATGCAGCGCGGCGACATCGACGACCCGAAGCTGGCGGCGGCGCTGAGCAGCCTGGAACTGACCGTCACCCGCAAGCTCGACGGTGTCCTGCATGGCGACCACCTCGGGCTGATCCCGGGCCCGGGCTCCGAGCCGGGGGAGTCGCGCCTCTACCAGCCCGGCGACGACGTGCGCCGGATGGACTGGTCGGTGACCGCGCGCACCACCCACCCCCACGTTCGACAGATGATCGCCGACCGCGAATTGGAGACCTGGCTGGTCGTGGACCTGTCGGCCAGTCTGGATTTCGGGACCGCGTTCTGCGAGAAGCGTGACCTCGCGGTGGCCGCCGCGGCCGCCATCAACTTCCTCAACAGCGGCGGCGGTAACCGGTTCGGCGCGCTGATCGACAACGGCGCCACCATGACCCGGGTGCCGGCCCGCAGCGGACGGCAGCATCAGCACACGCTGCTGCGCACCATCGCGACCATGCCCAAGGCCCCGCCGGGGGTGCGCGGTGACCTGGCCAGGTCCATCGACGCGTTGCGCCGTCCGCAGCGCCGCCGCGGGATGGCCGTCATCATCAGTGACTTCCTGGGCCCGATCAATTGGACCCGGCCGCTGCGCGCGATCGCCGGCCGCCACGAGGTGCTGGGCATCGAGGTGCTCGATCCTCGTGACGTCGAGCTTCCCGACGTCGGCGAGGTCGTACTGCAGGACGCCGAGTCCGGAGTCACCCGCGAGTACACCATCGATGCCCAGCTGCGCGACGATTTCGCCCGGGCCGCGGCGGCTCATCGCGCCGAGGTCGCCCGCACGCTGCGCAGTTGCGGTGCGCCGCTGCTGACGCTGCGCACCGACCGGGACTGGATCGCCGACATTGTCCGCTTCGTCGAGTCCCGCAGGCGCGGGTCCATGGCGGGGCGTCAGTGACAGGTCTGCTATGACGCTGCCCTTGCTCGGGCCGATGACGCTGTCCGGCTTCGCGCATTCGTGGTTTTTTCTGTTCCTGCTGGTGGCCGTCGGGCTGGCCGTGCTCTACGTGGTGATGCAGCTGGCCCGCCAGCGGCGGATGCTGCGATTCGCGAACACGGAGCTGCTGGACAGCGTTGCCCCCAAGCGACCTCACCGATGGCGGCACCTGCCGGCGGTCCTGCTGGTGTTGTCGTTGGTGCTGTTCACCATTGCGATGGCGGGGCCGACGATCGAAGTCCGGATTCCGCGCAACCGTGCGGTGGTGATGCTGGTAATCGACGTGTCGCAGTCGATGCGTGCCACCGACGTCGCGCCCAACCGGATGGCAGCTGCGCAGGAAGCCGCCAAACAGTTCGCCGACGAGCTGACCCCGGGCATCAACCTCGGGCTGATCGAGTATGCGGGCACCGCGACGGTACTGGTGCAGCCGACGACCAACCGGGCAGCGACGAAGGCCGCGCTGGACAAGTTGCAGTTCGCCGATCGCACCGCCACCGGGGAGGGAATCTTCACTGCCTTGCAGGCCATCGCCACGGTCGGCGCGGTGATCGGTGGCGCCGACACACCGCCCCCGGCGCGCATCGTGTTGTTCTCCGACGGCAAGGAGACGATGCCGACCAACCCAGACAACCCCAAGGGGGCCTACACCGCCGCCCGCACCGCCAAGGACCAGGGCGTGCCGATCTCGACGATCTCGTTCGGCACCCCGTACGGGTTCGTCGAGATCAACAACCAGCGCCAGCCGGTGCCCGTCGACGACGTGACCATGAAGAAGGTCGCCCAGCTCTCCGGTGGCAATGCCTACAACGCCTCGACTCTGGCCGAGTTGAAGGAGGTCTACGCGACACTGCAGGAGCAGATCGGCTACGAGCCGAGCAAGGGCGACGCCAGCGCTGGCTGGCTGCGGCTGGGTGCACTGCTTCTCGCGTTGTCCGCGCTGGCCGCCCTGCTGATCAACCGGCGACTGCCCAACTGACGGGTCGACATGCCAGGGGGAGATTTCAGCCCCGCTACACCGAGGCGATAGGTTGGCCGGGTGACTGACACGGCCGCTGAGCTCGCCGCCGACGGCGGCAAACCCGCATTCGTCTCCCGTTCAGTCCTGGTGACGGGCGGAAACCGGGGGATCGGTCTGGCGATCGCACAGCGGCTGGCCGCCGACGGCCACAAGGTGGCCGTCACGCACCGCGGATCCGGGGCACCCGACGGGCTGTTCGCCGTCGAGTGTGACGTCACCGACAACGACGCCGTCGACCGTGCCTTCAAAGAGGTCGAGGAGCACCAAGGTCCCGTCGAGGTGCTGGTGTCCAACGCCGGCATCTCCGCGGACGCTTTCCTCATCAGGATGACCGAGGAGAGGTTCGAGAAGGTCATCGACGCGAACCTCACCGGGGCGTTTCGGGTGGCCCAGCGCGCCTCGCGCAGCATGCAGAAAAAGCGGTTCGGCCGGATGATCTTCGTGGGGTCGGTCTCCGGCAGCTGGGGTATCGGGAACCAGTCCAACTACGCGGCCTCCAAGGCCGGCCTGATCGGCATGGCCCGCTCGATCTCCCGGGAATTGTCCAAGGCCGGCGTGACCGCGAACGTGGTGGCCCCCGGCTACATCGACACCGAGATGACGCGCGCGCTGGACGAGCGGATCCAGGCGGGGGCGCTGGAGTTCATCCCGGCGAAGCGGGTCGGCACCGCAGCGGAGGTCGCCGGGGTGGTCAGCTTCCTGGCGTCCGAGGATGCGAGCTATATCGCCGGTGCGGTCATCCCGGTCGACGGCGGCATGGGCATGGGGCACTAGGAGAAGGACGGACATGGCAGGACTGCTCGACGGCAAAAGGATTCTGGTCAGCGGGATCATCACCGACGCGTCGATCGCGTTTCACATCGCGCGGGTGGCCCAGGAGCAAGGCGCTCAACTGGTGCTCACCGGGTTCGACAGGCTGCGATTGATCCAGCGCATCGCCGACCGGCTGCCGGAGAAGGCGCCGCTGATCGAGCTCGATGTGCAAGACGAGAAGCATCTCGACAGTCTGGCCGAGCGGGTGACGGCCGAGATCGGCGAGGGCAACAAGCTTGACGGCGTGGTGCATTCGATCGGATTCATGCCGCAGACCGGGATGGGCATCAACCCGTTCTTCGACGCGCCTTATGAGGATGTCTCCAAAGGCATTCACATTTCGGCGTATTCGTATGCGTCGCTGGCCAAGGCGCTGCTGCCGATCATGAACGCGGGCGGCTCCATCGTCGGTATGGACTTCGACCCCAGCCGGGCGATGCCCGCCTACAACTGGATGACGGTCGCCAAGAGCGCGCTGGAATCGGTCAACCGGTTCGTGGCACGCGAGGCGGGCAAGTACGGGGTCCGCTCGAATCTCGTTGCCGCCGGACCGATTCGGACGCTGGCGATGGCCGCGATCGTGGGGGGTGCGCTCGGTGACGAGGCCGGTGCGCAGATCCAATTGCTCGAAGAGGGCTGGGATCAGCGTGCGCCGATCGGTTGGAACATGAAGGACCCGACGCCGGTTGCCAAGACGGTTTGCGCGTTGCTCTCCGACTGGCTGCCGGCGACCACGGGCGACATCATCTTCGCCGACGGCGGCGCGCACACCCAATTACTGTAGGGTCTAATGGAATTCGACGCGATCCTGCTGCTGTCCTTCGGCGGCCCGGAGGCGCCCGAGCAGGTGCGGCCATTTCTGGAGAACGTCACCCGGGGCCGCAATGTGCCACCCGAACGGCTTGACCACGTCGCCCAGCACTACATGCATTTCGGTGGGGTGTCGCCGATCAACGCGATCAACCGCGCACTGATCGGTGAGCTGGAAGCCGAACAGGACCTGCCGGTCTATTTCGGCAACCGCAACTGGGAGCCCTACGTCGAAGACACCGTTACAACGATGCGCGACAACGGCGTTCGTCGTGCCGCGGTGTTCACCACCTCGGCGTGGAGCGGCTATTCGAGCTGCACGCAGTACGTCGAGGACATCGCCCGGGCGCGGCGGGCGGCCGGGCCGGGCGCGCCCGAACTGGTAAAGCTGCGGCGGTATTTCGACCATCCGCTCTTTGTCGAGATGTTCGCCGACGCCGTCGCCGCGGCGGCCCGCACCGTGCCGGCCGACGCGCGACTGGTGTTCACCGCACATTCGATCCCCGTCGCCGCCGACCGGCGCTGCGGCCCTGATCTTTACAGCGGCCAAGTCCGTTACGCCGCAAGCCTGGTCGCCGCCGCGGCCGGGTATCGCGATTACGACGTGGTGTGGCAGTCGCGATCGGGGCCGCCGCAGGTTCCGTGGCTGGAGCCCGATGTCGCCGATCACCTCGCGGAGCTGGCCGGCAACGGCACTCGGGCGGTAATCGTGTGTCCCATCGGCTTTGTCGCCGACCACATCGAGGTGGTGTGGGATCTCGACCAGGAACTGCGATCACAGGCCGAGGCGGCGGGGATCGCGTTCGCCCGCGCCGCCACGCCCAACGCCGACCGCCGATTCGCCCGGCTGGCTGCGGGTTTGATCGACGAATTGCGCTGCGGGCGTGGTCCGGCCCGAGTGAGCGGCCCTGATCCGGTGCCGGGCTGTCTGGCCAGCAGCAACGGTGAGCCGTGTCGTCGACCGCACTGCGCAGCGCTGGAAGACGCAGCCGAGTGAAGCGGGTCGCCGCCGTCAGGAGTAATCCTGCCAGGCGGAGCGCAAGATCGCACTCACGGCGGCCATCCGCGCCGAACGGACCACACCGGCGAGCGGTCGCAGCGCATCGCTGGCGATCTGAGTTTCCGACGCCGAGTTTCCGGTCGGCAATCGGCTCAGGCCGGCGCTGACGGCGATGATCGCGCCCACGTGTGCGGCGTTCTCCAGCACCCGCAACGCGCGTGACGGCGCATGCTCGGGAACCCGGTGCTGCCGTGCGGATTCCAGCATTTGCTCGACAAGTCCGCGCGGGTCGGCGACGTCGGTGGCGGCGGATCCCAGCCCGATGCTGCCGAGCGCGTCGGCGGCCGAGCGCACCGCCGAGCGCAATGCGTATTCCGCGTCGCCCAGTTCATGGTGCTCGAGCGCGGGTGCACCGGGCAGGGAGTAGACGATCCAAGAGAGCGCGCACAAATCGGGTGAATCGTCTTCGCAGTCGGTATCGCCGTAGTTGAACTCCGGGACCAGACCGATGGCGGTGCCGGGGTCGTCGGGGTTGGAGATGATCAGCGCCTCGCCCACCGTGAGGGCGTCGCGGCCGAATTGCGTCCCGGGGACAAGCCCGCGCACATCGCCGGGCACGGGCAATACCACGTTGATCGTCGCGCGCGTCCTGGATTGGCCAACCGCGGCCCGCAGCGTCTGCAGTAGCGAGACCGTGCCGGCGTCGTGCACGTCGGGCCAGGGCAGTCCGGTGTGGCCCGCGGCGACCGCATCATACGCGGTCACCGATTGTGTTGGGGCCCAAAGTGATAACGCATCCAATACATCGTCGGGCGCGGCCTTGCCGGCGAGCCAGGCGTTGGCCCACAGCGACAGCGAAACACTGGGACACCACATGATCTCGCAGTGTAGTTGGTTGTCCCGGCAAAGGCCGATCACGCGTATTCTGGCCGCATGCTCGTCCCGCTGAGCTGGCTGATCTTCGCGCTGGCGCTCGCCGCTGCCGAAGCGTTGACCGGCGACATGTTTATGTTGATGCTCAGCGGCGGCGCGCTTGCCGCCGCCGGAACTGCCTGGCTGACCAATTGGCACATCTTGGCCGACGGGGCGGTGTTCCTGATCGTCTCGGTGCTGCTGGTAGTGCTGGTTCGCCCCGCGCTGCGGCAGCGGCTGACACCCGCCGCAAAAGTCCAGACTGGCACCAAAGCGCTGGAGGGCAAGCAGGCGCTGGTACTCGATCGGATCGCCAGCCACGAGGGTCAGGTGAAGGTTGACGGCCAGATCTGGACCGCACGCCCGCTCAACGAGGGCGACGTGTACGAGCCAGGCGAGTCGGTGACCGTCGTGCACATCGATGGTGCCACTGCGGTGGTCTTCAAGAACGGGTAGCGGTTCGAGAAAGGAACTCCGGTGACTCCAGGTGAACAAGTGCTCATTCTGCTGTTCTTCGTTGTCCTGGTGATTTTCACCATCGTCGTGCTGGCCAAATCGGTCAAGGTCATCCCGCAGGCCGAGGCAGCGGTGATCGAGCGGATGGGAAGTTACCAACGCACGGTCAGCGGGCAGTTCACGTTGTTGATGCCCTTCATCGACCGGATCCGAGCCCGGATCGACCTGCGCGAACGGGTGGTGTCCTTCCCGCCGCAGCCCGTCATCACCGAGGACAACCTGACGTTGAACATCGACACGGTGGTGTACTTTCAGGTCACCGTGCCGCAGGCCGCGGTGTACGAGATCAGCAACTACATCGTCGGCGTCGAGCAGCTCGCCACGACCACCCTGCGCAACGTGGTCGGCGGCATGACGCTGGAGCAGACCCTGACCTCGCGGGATCAGATCAACACCAAGTTGCGCGGCGTGCTCGACGAGGCCACCGGCCGTTGGGGCCTGCGGGTAGCGAGGGTGGAGCTGCGCAGCATCGACCCGCCGCCGTCGATCCAGGCCTCGATGGAAAAGCAGATGAAGGCCGACCGGGAAAAGCGTGCGATGATTTTGACCGCCGAAGGCGCCCGGCAGGCCGCGGTCACACAGGCCGAGGGGCAGAAGCAAGCGCAGATCCTGGCCGCCGAGGGCGCCAAGCAGGCCGTCATCCTGGCCGCCGAGGCCGACCGGCAGTCCCGGATGCTGCGCGCTCAGGGTGAGCGTGCCGCGGCCTACCTGCGGGCGCAGGGCCAGGCCAAGGCGATCGAGAAAACGTTCGCCGCGATCAAAGCCGGTAGGCCCACCCCGGAGATGCTGGCTTACCAGTACCTGCAGACGCTGCCGGAGATGGCGCGCGGCGACGCGAACAAGGTGTGGGTGGTGCCCAGCGACTTCAGCACCGCGTTGCAGGGGTTCACCAAGTTGCTCGGCGCACCGGGCGAGGACGGCGTGTTCCGGTTCACGCCGTCTCCGGTTGACGACATGCCCAGGCATGCGGTCGGCGATGACGACGCTGAAGTCGCCGACTGGTTCTCCACCGACACCGATCCGGCGATCGCCCAGGCGGTGGCCAAGGCGGAGGCGATAGCCCGCCGGCCGGTGGAAGGCATGCCTGGACTGCCTGGCACGCCGGCGATGCCGCCGGCGCCACCGCAGGCGCCGCCGCAGGGAATGCCGCCGGGACCACCGCAGGGAATACCGCGGGGAATGCCGCCGGCAGCGCCGCCGGGAATGCCGCCGCGGTTGACTCAATAGGATTGCCGGCATGAGTGCTTTGACTTCACCGAAAACCTATGCGGCGCTTGCGGCTTTCCAGGCTTTCGACGCGGTCGCGTGCGCGGTCCAAGTGCCTCCGATCAAGAAGTCGTTGGACATCGTGGAATGTCCGGACAGTATTCGCCCGGTGCTGCCGGTGGTCAAGGCAGCCGCCGCGGTCGGTCTGCTGTCGGTGACCCGGTTCCCCGGGCTGGCCAGGCTGACGACGGCGATGCTGACGCTGTATTTCACCCTGGCCCTCGGCGCGCACATCCGGGTCCGGGACAAGGTGGTCAATGCGCTTCCGGCGGCGTCGTTCCTGGTGTTGTTCACCGCGATGACGGCCAAGGGGCCGGACGCCGGCGCGGGGATGCCCGGGGCGCGTTGACTCTGGCTACCGCCGAGCAGACGCAGAATCGCACGGGGCGGGCACCCGCAATGCGATTCTGCGTCTGGTCGCCGAGTGCTCATCGTGGCGGTTGAGGTCCCGGAGGAGGAGGCGGCGCTCCCGGCCCGCCCCGTCCTTGGCCCAGCGGCGGAGGCCCTCCCGGGAACGGCGGCGGCCACCCACCGGGTCCCGGACCCCAAGACCCCATACCGGGCCCGCCGTGCATCGGTCCGGCCATCGGTGGACCGCCCGGCCCCGGGGGCGGGGGAAAGCCGAACTGCGACGCCGGCTGTCCGAACGGCGGTGGCGGCGGCGGAGGTCCAAAGCCGAAGGCGAAAATAGCCAGCGACGCCGCCGCTGTGAACATGGCGCCGACGAATGCGCCCACTAGCCCGGCGCCGATCACGACGACGGTGGAGTGCTGGCCTTTGGCCTGCACGCGCGGGGCGACCACGGCCGGCGGCGGCGCTGGAGGGGCCTGATGCTCGGTGGTGGTGTTGGTGTCGTCGGAGGTCATGCGGCTCCTCATGTCGTCGGTTCGTCGATAACCGCGACGGTAGGAGCCGTACTTGAAGTGAATCTGAAGAAATTCGCGTGCCTCAGCGAGGCGTGGGTCCGGGCGGCGGAAATGGCGGAGCAGGTAGGCCACCCGGCCCGGTCGTCGGCGTGGTGATGGTAGGAAGCGGCGTCGGCGGCAGGTAACTGGACAGCGGGGCCGGGTATGGGGGCGGCGGAAGCTCGAAGCGGATTTTCCAGGTGGGGGCGGCTATCGCAAAGACGGACAGCGCGCCGATCGCCACACCCGCCACCGCGGCGCCGATCACCACGCCCAGTGAATAGCGTCTGCCCGGGGCAGCCGGTGGCGGTGGGTTACGGAGCTGTTCGGAGGTCATCGGGCTCCCCATGTCGGTTGTCGTGAATGCGCGTGCTTAAGCCTGATCTCAGAACCGCGCGTTAACAATGGGGCCATGGCCGATTGTTCGCGAACGGGACCCACCGGCAGTCGTTCGGTTGTGAACCGGACCGAACAATTCAGCGTCGGCACACCCCGGGTACTGGTGGTCGAGGACTCCGAGACGATCCGGGAAATGGTCAGCGAGGCGCTGGCCGACGTCGGCTATCACACCGACACCCGCTGCGACGGAGAAGGATTGGAGGAGGTTCTGGAGGGCCTGCGGCCCGACTTGGTGGTGCTCGACGTGATGCTGCCGGGTCGGGACGGATTCGCACTGATCGACGTCGTCCGCGAGTGGGGCGACATCGGCATCGTGTTGATCACCGCCCGCGACGGATTGCCCGACCGGCTGCGTGGCCTGGACGGCGGCGCCGACGACTACGTGGTCAAACCGTTCGAGCTCGCCGAGCTGGTGTCGCGGGTCCGCGCCGTGCTGCGCCGGCGGGGACGGCTGCCGCGGGTGGTTCAAGTGGGCGACCTGCTGCTCGACGTCGACGCCGGTGTGGCGGCGCGGGACGGGCACCGGCTGGACCTGACCGCCACCGAGCTGCGGCTGCTGGATTTCCTGGTGGCCCAGCGCGGCCGGATCGTCAGCGCTCCCCAGATCCTCAACGCGGTGTGGGGCTATGACGCCTACGACCCCAACCTGGTGCAGGTACACGTCAGCGGGTTGCGACGTAAACTCGAGGCCCACGGCCCACGGATCCTGCACACCGTGCGCGGCATCGGTTACCGCCTGCAACCCCAACGCCCGTGACGACCGATCCGGTGACCCCGACGCCGTCGCTGCAGCGCCGGGTCACGCTGACCGTGGTGGCGTTGCTGGCGGTGCTGCTGGTGGTGCTCGGCGTCACTATCGACGTGGTCCTGGGTGTTCAGGCGCGCCGAAATCTGCACGACCGGCTGATCGCGGCGACGTCACGCGCCGACGCACTGGCGGCCGCGCACACCGAACCGGATTTGCTTGCCGCCGAACTCAACGGCGGCAGCGTGCGGGCGCTGCTGGTGACCGCCGACGGCGCGACCTACGGTGATCGCAGGATCAGTCCCGACACCACCGCGGCTCCCACCGAGCCGCTGCCGCCCGGCCCGCCGTTCCCGCCGGGCCACCACTGGGGTCCGCCCGGCCCGCCGCCGCCCGGCCCGATACCGCCGCCGCCTCCGCCGGGCCCGCCGCCCGATGCGACCGCGACCGTGCTGGTGCATCCGCTGCCCGACGGCGCCCGGGTGATCCTGGTTGCCGACACCACCCAGACCACGCAAGTGACCCGACAGCTGCGTCAACTGATGGTCGGTGCCGGGCTGGCGACCCTGCTGGCCGCGGCGCTGCTGATGGTGGCGGTCAGCCGGGCCGCGCTACGGCCGTTGAACCGGATGACGGCGCTGGCCAACGACATCACCACCGGTGATCGCGGACGGCGGCTGCGTCCCGACCGCGCCGACACCGAACTTGGCCGCGCGGCAAGCGCTTTCGACGGCATGCTGGACGCGTTGGAAAGCTCCGAGCGACTGGCCCAGCAAGCCGCGGACACTGCGCAACGCGCCGAGACGGCGACCCGGCGGTTTCTCGTCGACGCCGCACACGAGCTGCGCACCCCGATCGCCGGCATCCAGGCCGCGGCCGAACAACTGGCCAGCAGCGCCGGCCAACAGGAAGACGACGCGGCGCGCGGTCAGTACCGTCGGGCCAGCCTGCTGCTGTCCGACGCTCGCCGCGCCGGACGGCTGGTCGCCGACATGCTGGATCTGAGCCGCATCGACGCCGGGCTTGCACTGGACCTGCGCGACACCGACTTGGCCGCCATCGTCGGCGCCGAAGCCGACCGAGCCGCGATGCTGGCGCCGCAGGTGACCATCACCCGGAGCGGCCTGAGCGCGCTGACGGTCAGGGCCGATCCGACCCGGGTGTCGCAGATCTTGTCCAACCTGCTGGACAACGCCCGCAGGTACACCCCGGCCGGAGGATCCATCGCTGTCGAGATGAGCAGCGGTGGCGGGCTGGCCGAGGTGACCGTCACCGACACGGGCCCGGGAATTCCCGACGACGAGCGCGATCACATCTTCGAGCGGCTGGTCCGCCTGGATGCCGGGCGTGCCCGCGACCACGGCGGCGCCGGGCTGGGCCTGGCGATCGCGCGGGCCCTGGCCCGGGCCCACGGCGGTGAGCTGGTGTGCCTGCAGCACGAAGGCGGGGCACGATTCCGGCTCAGCTTGCCGGCCGGCGGTTAGCCCGACCGGCCGGTGCCGATCAGCGAACGCCCTCGGCCTGCCACCAGTCCCACAGGCGGGCTTGGGTCCGGTCCCTCTCGATGCTCTGCTCAGCGTCTACCAAAATCATTGCGGTGGTGTCTGTCCAGAGCAGATGGACGACGGAATTACCACCTTGGCCGTTGAACACGACCGACCCGCTGTGCCCGCCGCGGTTCCACTGGATGGGCCCCTTCGTGCCATCCGGGAAAGGTTGCACCGGATTGTCCGGGTCCGCGAGGGCGCGCTGGAAGTCGGCATTCAGATCGCCGGCGTTGGCGTACAGCAGGTAAAGCGCGTTCCACGGGCCGCCGGGATCGTGATTTGTGAAGTCGGGGCAGTCGACCGCCGCCAGCGCCGCGGGGGTGCGCGCGCTGGCCGGGTGGCAGTCGGCGGGGTTGAAGCCGCCGGACAGATGGCTCATCAGAGTTTGCACGTCTGCTGGAGCGTTTGCCGGGTCAGCCGCGGCCGGGGTGGGTAACCCGGCGGCGGTCAGGCCGATCAGGAGGGTGGCGGCGCCGGCGCCGGTCAGCTGAGGACGCAAGCGGACCATGGTTTGCTCCTCTGCTTCGTAGGAAGCTACGGTGCGCAGCTTATCCCTCCGAAGGCACCGCGATGGCCTGTTTTCTGATCTCTGTCATTAAGCGCGACGGGGCTGTTCGTCCGCTGTGTTGTACGGAAATCTGTTGCGGGACAGTGTCTTAGGAATTAGAGATGGGTCTTAGGAATTAGAGATGGCCACTTGGGGCCTGGGCTCGTGCTGCTGGCGGTAGTGGCGGATCTCGTAGATCAAGCCGGCCAAGCCCAGGGCGCCGGTACACGCCGACACCAGAATCAGCAGCGGGCTGGGGTGACCGGCGAGCGCGTCGCCCAGGATCACCACCGCGGCAGTGCCGGGAAGCAAACCGGCCAGCGTTGCCAGCGTATAGGGGACCAGCCGCACGCCCGACGCGCCGGCGGCATAGTTCAGCGCCGAGAACGGCACGGCAGGAATCAACCGCAACGACAGCGTGGACAGCCAGCCCCGCTCCCGCAGGCGCTCGTCCACCTGGTCGACCGACCGATGGCGAAACAGGCGGTTGAGCCGCCAGCCGGCGGCACGCACCAACAGCAATGCGAGCACCGCGCTCGCGGTGCTGCCGGCCACCGCGATCACCACGCCCAGCAAGGGGCCGAACAGCAGACCCGCGGCCAGCGTGAACGCGGTGCGGGGGATCGGCACCACCGTGACGACGATGTGCGCGGCCAGAAACGCCAGCGGGAACCAGGGGCCTACCGATTTGGCCCAGTCCCGCAACTCCACCGCGGTGGGCAGCCGAAGCAACAGCGCCGCCGCCACGAGGATTGTGATAACCACCACTGTCCCGACGGTCCGTGCCGGTGGCAGCTGACGCGCCGCGGCGCCCACTGCGCAGCCCAGACTGCGCAGGGTACCGGCGATTTTGCTGGTGGCGAGGCTCGTCACGGTCTACAGGGTACGGGTCATCGGTGAACAGGACCTTCCCCACGGCTGGCGTTTCGCCGACAGCCCGGCTGGACTCCGCGCTTTTTTGCGGCCAGCTCCATCAATTAGCCTGATTAGCAAGTCGCATGAACGAAAACGCTGCGTATCGCTGCGGAAACAGGAGCAATCGGTGTCCATTGACGTACCCGAGCTCGCCGACCTGGAACAGGTTCGCGTGCGCTGGCGCAGCGCGGTCGCCGGTGTTCTCGCCAAGAGCACCCGCAAGGACCCCGCCGACTTGGGGGAGCAACCCGAGCATCTGCTGGAGACCCCGACATATGACGGGTTCGCCGTGCGTGCGCTCTACACCGCGCTCGACGAGCTGCCCGAGCCGCCGCTGCCCGGCGAGTGGCCCTATGTGCGTGGCGGCCCAGCATTCCCTGCATTGCGCGACGTCAACACCGGCTGGAAGGTCGCCGAGGCGTTCCCTTCGCCGGGCGCATCCGCGGCTGAAGCCAACGCGGCGATGCTGGCCGCGCTGGGCGACGGGGTCAGCGCGCTGCTGCTGCGGGTCGGGGATCCCGGCGTGCCGCCGCAGCAACTCGAGGCGCTGCTGGCGGGTGTGTACCTGAACCTGGCGCCGGTGATCCTCGATGCGGGCGCCGACTACCTGGCGGCCTGCGACATCCTGCTCGCGCTGATCGGCCGCCTGGAGCCCGACCAGCGCGCGACGCTGTCGGTCGACCTGGGCGCCGACCCATTGACCGCGATGCTGAGCGACCGCGCCGCGCCGCCGGTCGAGCAGGTGGTCGCGGTCGCCGCCCGCGCGATCGGGCAGCGCGGAGTGCGGGCCATCACCGTCGACGGGCCGGCCTTCCACAATCTGGGCGCCAGCGCGGCCTGGGAGCTCGCCGGCAGCATCGCCGCCGCGGTGGCCTACCTGCGCGTGCTCAGCGAGGCGGGCCTGTCGGTTGCCGATGCGCTCGGGCAAATCAGCTTCCGACTGGCCGCCGACGACGACCAGTTCATGACGATCGCCAAAATGCGCGCCGTGCGCCAACTGTGGGCCCGGGTCGCCGAGGTCGCCGGCGACCCGCAAGGCGGCGCTGCCGTCGTGCACGCGCAGACATCGCTGCCGATGATGACCCAGCGCGACCCGTGGGTGAACATGTTGCGCACCACGCTGGCCGCGTTCGGTGCCGGCGTCGGCGGCGCCGACACGGTGCTGGTGTACGCGTTCGATGTGGCGATCCCGGGCGGCTTCCCGGGTATGGCGACCAGCTTCGCGCGCCGGATCGCCCGCAACACCCAGCTGTTGTTGCTGGAAGAGTCGCATGTCGGGCGGGTGCTGGATCCCGCCGGCGGATCATGGTTCGTGGAGGAACTCACCGAACAGCTGGCCCAGCAGGCCTGGCAGCATTTCCGGGCCATCGAGTCCCGCGGCGGATTCGTCGACGCCCGTGATTTCATCGCCGCGCAGATCGCCGAGACCTCGGCCCGCCGCGCCGAGGACATCGCTCATCGCCGGGCCGCGATCACCGGTGTCAACGAGTTTCCGAACCTGGGCGAACCCGCACTGCCGCAAAGTGATTCGCTGGCGGGAGCCGGCAACTTGGTGCGCTACGCGGCCGGGTTCGAGGCGCTGCGCGACCGTTCGGATGCCTACCTCGCCCGGACCGGGGCGCGCCCGCAGGCGCTGCTACTGCCGCTGGGTCCGCTGGCCGAGCACAACATCCGCACGACGTTCGCGTCGAACCTGTTGGCGTCCGGCGGCATCGAGGCGATAAATCCGGGAACCGTCGACGCCGCCGCCGTCGGCCGGGCCGTGGCCGACGCGGGCTCCCCGACCGTGGCGGTCATCTGCGGCACCGACAAGCGCTACCCGGACGAGGTGCCCGCCATTGTGCAGGCGGCCCGCAACGCCGGCATCGAGCGGATTTACCTGGCCGGACCGGAGCATGCCCTGGGCGATGCGCAGGACCGGCCAGACGACTTCCTGACCGCGAAAATCAATGCGGTCGAAGCCCTTTCGAATCTGCTCACCCGGTTGGGAGCTTAGCCGCGATGACGACCAGTACGCCCGTTATCGGCAGTTTCGCCGATGTCCCGTTGCACGGCACGCGTTCCGTGCCGCCGTCCACCGAAGCCGCAGTGGCAGAACACGTCGCAGCGGCCGCGTCAGCACACGGCTACACACCGGATCAGCTGCAGTGGCAGACGCCGGAAGGTATTGACGTCAAACCGGTTTACATCGCCGCCGACCGCGCCGCCGTCGCGGCGCAGGGCTACCCGCTGAACAGTTTCCCGGGCGAGCCGCCCTTCGTGCGCGGCCCGTACCCGACGATGTATGTCAACCAGCCGTGGACGATTCGCCAGTACGCCGGGTTTTCCACCGCCGCGGATTCCAACGCGTTCTACCGCCGCAACCTGGCCGCGGGTCAGAAGGGGCTGTCCGTGGCCTTCGACCTGGCCACCCACCGCGGCTACGACTCGGACCACCCACGCGTCCAGGGCGACGTCGGAATGGCCGGTGTGGCAATCGATTCCATTCTCGACATGCGGCAGCTGTTCGACGGCATCGACCTATCGACGGTGTCGGTGTCGATGACCATGAACGGTGCCGTGCTGCCGATTCTGGCGCTGTACGTGGTGGCGGCCGAGGAGCAGGGCGTGCCGCCGGAGAAACTGGCCGGCACCATACAGAACGACATCCTCAAAGAGTTCATGGTCCGCAACACCTACATCTATCCGCCGAAGCCGTCGATGCGGATCATCTCCGACATCTTCGGCTACACCAGCGCCAAGATGCCGAAGTTCAACTCCATCTCGATCTCCGGTTATCACATCCAAGAGGCCGGTGCCACAGCGGATTTGGAACTGGCCTACACGCTGGCCGACGGGGTGGACTACATCAAGGCAGGGCTGGACGCCGGCTTGGACATCGACAAGTTCGCGCCCCGGCTGTCCTTCTTCTGGGGCATCGGAATGAACTTCTTCATGGAAGTCGCCAAGCTGCGCGCGGGCCGGCTGGTGTGGAGCGAACTGGTCGCCGAATGCGGTAGCCAAAGCCCGAAATCCAGGTCGTTGCGCACACATTCGCAGACATCGGGCTGGTCGCTGACCGCACAGGACGCTTTCAACAACGTCGCCCGCACCTGCATCGAGGCGATGGCAGCGACTCAGGGTCACACCCAGTCGCTGCATACCAACGCCCTGGACGAGGCGCTGGCGCTGCCCACCGACTTCTCCGCCCGGATCGCGCGCAACACGCAGCTGGTGCTGCAGCAGGAGTCGGGCACCACCAGGCCCATCGACCCGTGGGGCGGCTCCTACTACGTCGAGTGGCTGACCCACCAGCTCGCGCAGCGCGCCCGCGCCCACATCGCGGAGGTCGCCGAGCACGGCGGCATGGCCCAAGCCATCAGCGACGGCATCCCCAAGCTGCGCATCGAGGAGGCGGCCGCGCGCACCCAGGCCCGCATCGACTCCGGCCAGCAGCCGGTGGTCGGGGTCAACAAGTACCAGGTCGACGAGGACCAAGAGATCGAGGTGCTCAAGGTCGAGAACAGCCGGGTGCGCGCCGAGCAACTGGCCAAACTGCAGGAGCTGCGGGCAACCCGGGACGCCGCGGCGGTCGAGGCCGCGTTGGCCGAGTTGAGCCGTGCGGCCGCCGCGCACGGACGTGCCGGAGAAGACGGGCTGGGCAACAACCTGCTCGCGCTGGCCATCAACGCTGCCCGGGCCAAGGCCACGGTCGGCGAGATCTCCGACGCGCTGGAAAAGGTGTACGGACGGCACCAGGCGGAGATCCGTACCATCTCCGGGGTCTACCGTGACGAAGTCGGAAAGGCCTCCAACATCGCAAGTGCTACCGAGCTGGTCGAGAAATTCGCCGAGGCCGACGGCCGCCGCCCCAGGATTCTGGTCGCCAAGATGGGCCAGGACGGTCACGATCGCGGTCAGAAGGTGATCGCGACGGCGTTCGCCGACATCGGGTTCGACGTCGACGTCGGGTCGCTGTTCTCCACGCCCGACGAGGTGGCCCGCCAGGCCGCGGACAACGACGTGCACGTGGTGGGGGTGTCCTCGCTGGCCGCCGGGCATCTGACGCTGGTGCCGGCACTTCGTGACGCCCTGGCGAAGGTGGGCCGGCCCGACATCATGATCGTGGTCGGCGGTGTCATCCCACCCGGTGACTTCGACGAGCTGTACCAGGCCGGGGCCACCGCCATCTACCCGCCCGGGACAGTGATCGCCGACGCCGCGATCGGCTTGCTGAACAAGCTCGCCGGCCGACTGGGCTACGACCTGGGCTAGTGGGGATGACATCCCAAAGCACCGACACCGTTGACGCGCTGGCCACGGCTATCCGCAGCGGCGATCGTGCGGCGCTGCCGCGGGCCATCACGCTGCTCGAATCCACCCGCGGCGACCATCGGGAACAGGCGCAACAACTGCTGCTGGAGTTGACGGCGGAGTCCGGCAAGGCCCATCGGGTCGGTATCACCGGGGTTCCGGGGGTGGGCAAGTCCACCGCCATCGATGCGCTGGGCATGTACCTGATCGAGCAGGGGCACCGGGTGGCGGTGCTGGCCGTGGACCCCTCGTCGACTCGCACCGGCGGATCGATTCTGGGCGACAAGACCCGAATGGGGCGGCTGGCAGTGCATCCGGACGCCTACATCCGGCCGTCACCGACGTCGGGAACTTTGGGCGGCGTGGCAAAGGCCACCCGGGAAACAGTTGTCTTGTTGGAAGCCGCCGGATTTGACGTGATCCTGATCGAAACCGTCGGCGTCGGACAGTCCGAGGTTGCAGTCGCCAATATGGTCGACACGTTCGCTGTGTTGACCCTGGCGCGCACCGGTGATCAGTTGCAGGGCATCAAAAAAGGTGTGCTGGAGTTGGCCGACATCGTGGTGGTGAACAAGGCCGACGGTAACCACCTGGCCGAGGCGCGGTCAGCGGCGCGCGAGCTCTCGTCGGCCATCAGACTGATTTATCCGCGCGAAACACTATGGCGGCCACCGGTTCTCACTATGAGTGCGGTGGAGGAGACCGGCCTGGCGGAGTTTTGGGACACCGTCCAGCGTCATCGCCAAGTGCTCACCGAGGCAGGCGAATTCGACGCGCGCCGGCGGGCCCAGCAGGTTGACTGGACCTGGCAGATGGTCCGCGACACCGTGCTGGACCGCGTGCTGTCCAACCCCGAGGTCCGCAAGATCCGCGCCGAGGTGGAGCGTCAGGTCAAAGCCGGCGAGCTGACGCCCGCCCTAGCGGCCCAGCAAATACTCGGGGCAGCAGCTCGCTAACGGATAGGTAAATTAATAATGGTTTGCGCGTGCCCCGTGTGAAATCCAAGTAAATTCAAAGTGTGACAGCGGATACCAGAGTCGATCTCCGCGCGGTCCCTACTCGCGATGACCCCGGCGCAGGTCATCGTGTGTCCGGCGCGGCGGACTCACATTTCGATTGCGTCGTTCGCGCGTTTGCCGGCATGTTTCCCGCCCGGCGGTTCGGTGGCGGGGCCCTGGCGGTGTATGTCGACGGTCAGCCCGCCGTTGACGTGTGGACCGGGTGGGCTGACCGGCGCGGAGACGTGCCGTGGACGGCGGACACCGCCCCGATGGTGTTCTCGGCGACCAAGGGGATGGCCTCCACCGTCATTCACCGGCTCGCCGACCGCGGGCTGATCGACTACGACACCCCGGTTGCTCAGTACTGGCCGGAGTTCGCGGCCAACGGCAAGGCGGCCATGACGGTGCGTGAGGTGATGCGGCATGCGGCCGGCCTGTCGGGCTTGCGCGGCGCCACCCAGGAACACTTGCTGGACCACCTGATGATGGAAGAGCGGCTTGCTGCGGCCGCACCGGGACGTCTGTTGGGCAAACAGGCCTACCACGCGCTGACGTACGGGTGGTTGATGTCGGGTTTGGCGCGAGCGGTCACCGGAAAGAGCATGCGCACGCTGTTTCGTGAGGAGCTTGCGGCGCCGTTGGACACCGATGGCTTTCACCTGGGCCGGCCGCCGATCGAAGCACCGACCCGGGCCGCCCAGATCATCATGCCCCAGAACATTGCCGCCAACCGGGTTGTCGCCTGCGTGACCAACAAGGTCGCCAACCGCTTTCTCGGCGTGTACCGGTCGATGTACTTCCCGGGTGTCATGGCCTCCGTCCAGGGTGAGATAGCGATGCTGGACGCCGAGATGCCGGCGGCCAACGGCGTAGCGACGGCCCGCGCGCTGGCGCGCATGTACGGTGCGATCGCCAACCACGGCGAGGTGGACGGCACCCAATTCCTGTCCCGGGAGCTGGTTGCGGGTCTGGCCGGGCGGCGCAGCCTGCGGCCGGACTCAAACCTCGGCGTTCCCTTGAGCTTCCACCTGGGCTACCACTCTGTGCCGTTCGCCTTGCCGGGCTTCGGGCATGTCGGGCTGGGAGGTTCGCTCGGCTGGGCCGATCCGGCGACCGGCGTCGCCTTCGGGTTCGTGCACAACCGGCTGTTGACACCGTTCGTGCTGACCGACCATGTCGGCATGGTGGCCCTCGGCGGCCTGCTGCGCCAGGCGGCGGCGAAGGTCAAGAAGCGCGGCTTCGAGCCGGTGACCGACTTCGGTGCCCCGTTCGCCGAGCCGGGAGCCGTCGCCGGCTGACCTACCGGACTCGTGGCGATCGCGAGCGCGGCGCAGCCGGGCGAAGCGGGTCGCCACCATCTGGACTACGAATCTTCCAGGCGGAAGCCGACTTTCATGGTCACCTGGAAGTGTGCAACCGATCCCTCCGCCAGATGGCCGCGAACCGACTGCACTTCGAACCAGTCCAGGGCGCGCATGGTCTGTGACGCGCGCGCCAGGCCGCTACGGATGGCCGCATCGACGCCGTCGGGTGAGGTTCCGACTATCTCGATTACGCGGTAGGTGTGGCTGCTCATCGGGTCCCCTTACGTCGGTCGATAGTGCTTCTGGACGAATTGAATATGAATGCAATCAGGACGGTTGCCGCTGCAGCTGCGAGGTGCCGCACAAGTGCGCTACCTCGCTGCGGCCCTCGGCCACGGCCAGGTACACCGACTTCATCGCCTCGAGGTACCGCAGCACCGAGTCGAAGGCGATCGGATTGTTCGGGAACGACGCCGTGACCGTGGTTTCTTCGTGGAACTTGTTGACCCACATGCACACTCGGGCGGCGACCTTGCCGTCGGTGAACACCCTGGTGTTCGCCCGGCCCAGTTGTGTCGCAACGACGGCAGAAAGCGGCGGCACACCGGCATCGAGGAATGACAGCATGGGAAAGCCGTTCCGTGGCGGTGGCTTTTTCAGCCAGGGCGCCAGCTCCAGCACCCGCTCGAACGGCACCCTGGCCAGGTCGGTGCTCGAGTCGAAGGCGGCTTGGGCGCAGCGCGCGGTCTCGTCGAACGAGGAGCCGACGGGTACGACCAGTGGAATGTGGCCGATGAACCATCCGCTGGTGACGAATTCCGCCGGAGTGCTGCGAGTGCCGGTAGGGGTGACCGCGTAATAGGTTTCGGCGCCGGTGAGTTCGTTTTCGGTCAGGGCGGCGCACGCGAACACCCCGCCGCTGAACCGGGCGCCCGCGCGGGTACACGCAGCTTCGAAGCGAGCGGTCTGCTCGGCGTCCATCAGTCGTAGCGAGAGGACGTCGCCGGTGCTGAGCCGTGCCGTGTCGCCGAGCGGCAACGGGAAGGAGGGCAGGGATCCGCCGTTGTTCTCGAAGAACTCGACCCACCTACGGATCGCGGGGGAGTCCAGGCTCAGCGCCGAGTTGTGCGCGCGCTCGCGCTTGCAGTACTCGTCATAGCTGCCGACGGCCGGCAGCCGGATGGGTTCGCCACCGTCCATCAGGGCGT
>NZ_DATJYB010000223.1:0-4780 GCF_035499775.1 Mycobacterium sp.
GTGGTGCTCGACTTCATGGAGCTACGGCAGGCACCGCTCCCGGTGCGCGCCGCGTTCGAGGCATGGCCTGCGGTGGTGGCAGCGGTGATCCTGGGTTTCTGGTTCGCAACGCCGGCCATCATGTGAACGGGGGACAAGCAATGCCGACTCAGCGAAATACGCGTGAACGGGCGCCGGCCCGGGCTGACGGAACGAGTGCTTCGGATGACCCCGGCGACACCGAGGTTCGTCGCGGGATCGCGGAACTCGCTGTCCGCCTGGGTGATCGGCTGCCCGAGGTGGTGGCGACGATCTCGGCGTCGCTTCGCGACGATATCCCCGACCTCCGCGATGAAGCACAGACCCCGCTCTTGGATACGAGCATCGAGGGCAACGTGACAACGGCTCTGTACACGTTGGGCCACGACGCGCCGGTCGAATGCGTCGCGGCGCCAACGGCGGCGCTTGAGCAAGCGCGTCGAATCGCCCAGCAGGGGCTTCCGGTGAATGTGCTGGGTCGCATTTACAGATTGGGGCAGCGTAGTTTTACCCGTCTGGCCCTCAGCGAGCTGCAGCGGATCGACGTCCCGCCGGAGGCGCGAGTCGCAATCGTGGAGAGGATGACCGAGACGCTGTTCGCGTACGTCGACTGGATGTCTCAACAGGTCGTCGAGGTATACGAAGAGGAACGCGAGCGGTGGTTGGAAACCCGAAACAGCATGCGCGCCTTACGTGTTCGAGAAATACTGGCGGGACGTCAGTCGGTCGACATCGATGCGGCCACCACCGCGATTCGTTATCCGCTCAGGTCGCAACATGTCGGGTTGGTGGTGTGGTACCCGGCTAGCACCGGTGAGGCCGACGAGTTGGCCCGAATGCAGCGGTTCGTGCGAGAACTGGGAACAGCTTTGCAGGCGGGCGCGGCTCCGCTGTTCATCGCGACCGATCGCTCGACCGGGTGGGCATGGCTACCCTTCCACCTCGCCCCCGACGGGATTGTCCCGGCGGTACGGGAGTTCTCGCTAAAGCATCGGGATGCGCCCAGAGTGGCGATCGGGTCAACGGCCGCTGGTATCAGAGGATTTCGCCGATCGCATGCTCAAGCAGTCGCGGTCCAATCGGTAGTGCTGGCGCGGACGGGCGCAAAGCCGACCGTCGTGGCCAACGGCGATCCGGGGCTCGCGGCCGCGGCCCTGGTATGCGGAAACATCGACGACGCTCGGGTCTGGGTCGCTGAGGTGCTGGGACGCCTGGCCGCCGACACCGACAGCGATGCGCGGCTGCGCGAGACACTTCGCGTGTTTCTCAACAGCGGCGCGAGCTACACGCTTGCCGCCGAGCAGCTGGATCTGCATTTCAACACGGTGAAGTACCGGGTGGGGCGCGCCCTGGCAAGGCGGGGCAGGCCGATCACCGACGATCGGTTCGATCTCGAACTGGCCCTGCTGCTTTGCCACTGGTACGGCGACACGCTGCTGCTGCCACCCGGTTAGCTTTACGGAAATACGATTTACCGCCACGCCGGGGTCGAACTATCGTGTCGGCATGAGCGTCCCGGAAGCCACGGTCTATGAGAATCGGCACGCCACCGAGTGGCACCGCCAGATCGCTGAGACGAACACCGTGCTGCGCACCCAGGTCGGATCAGGACTACACGGCGTCACGATCGAGGGCACCGACGACCGCGACGAAATGGGCGTCTGCATCGAACCACCCGACTGTGTCATCGGCCTGAGCCAGTTCGAGCAATACCAGTACCGGACACAACCCGAGGGCGTCCGATCCGGCGCCGGCGACCTCGACCTCGTCATCTACGGCCTGCGGAAGTGGGCGCGCCTGGCCGCCGCCGGGAATCCGACCGTCCTGCTGCTGTTGTTCGCGCCCGAGCACGAAATCGTCAGCATCGCGGCACCCGGACAGGAAATGCGGCGACACCCCGAGCTGTTTCTGTCCCGCGACTGCGGCCACCGGTTCGTCGGCTATCTCGACGCCCAGCGCGATCAGATGCTGGGCCTGCGCTCCAAGCACACCAACCGCCCGGAGCTCATCGAGATCCACGGCTTCGACACGAAATTCGCCTACCACGCCGTGCGGTTGGGCCTGCAAGGCCTCGAGCTGCTCAGCACGGGCCGGATCACGCTACCGATGCCGGAACCGTCGCGCAGTTGGCTGCATGACCTACGCGTCGGCAAGGTCGACAAGCAGAGCGTGCTCGACGCGATCGATGATGCCCGCAACGAGCTCGTCGCACGCACCGAGAGCTCCGATCTTCCCGAGCACTGCGACTACGACCGGCTCAACCGCTGGCTGATAGACACCTACCAGCAATGGTGGGCGCGCTGACGGGAGTCGGCTCACACTTCGAAGGCGCGTTCCAGATCCTGCAGTGACGACTCCAAGTGCGCCAGCAGTCGCCCCAGACGCGGCACAGTTCGCCGGCACCCGACCAGCCCGAAATCGATGTTGTCCGCGTTGTTGATGAAGGTCATGTTGAGGGCTTGCCCGTTGGTGAGGTGGGACAGCGGGTAGCTGCCGTCCAGTCGGGCGCCGCCGCTGTACATCTGCTGAGCCGGTCCCGGCACATTCGAGATGACGAGGTTGAACGGCGGAGGCGTGGACGATACGAAACCCGGCAAATCCGCCAGCCCCAGCGGAACGATGCTCATCGCCGACAACGCCACGACCTGCGCCCGCGGCAGCTCGGCGAGTACGTCCTTGTTGCCTCGCATGGCCGCGCTGATGACCTCGACGCGTCGCGCGGGGTCGTCGACGTCGGTGGCGAGATTGCACAGGATGGCGCCGACCTTGTTGCCGCCGCTGCCGGCGTCCGCCGCCGGGCGCAGGTTCATCGGAACCAACGCGATCAAGGGTGTGTCCGGCAGCGCATTCTGCTCGAGCAGGTAGTAACGCAACGCGCCGGAACACATCGCCAGCACCGTGTCGTTGAAGCTCACCCCGGCGGCCTTCTTCACCCGCAGCACGCGGTCTAGTGGCCACGACTGAGCAGCGAACCTGCGGGCGCGCGCGATCTTGACGTTGAACATGGTGCGCGGTGCCGCGAACGGCAGGGTCAGCTGCTGTTCGAGCAGCGCCCCGCGGGCCAGCTTCAACGTCGAATACGGAAGTCCCGCAACAGATCCCGCGATACTTGTCAGCGAGCCCAACAAGGACCCGCGGGGTTTCGGTGTGCTCCGGCGCTGAGGCAGGCTCCACATCGCCCGCACCTCGGTCTCGAACGGGTCCACCGACAGCGCACGCTCCAAAAGCTTCGCCGCCGCGGCGCCGTCGATCAGGGAGTGGTGCACCTTGATGTACAGGCCGAACCGGCCGTCGTTCAGCCCGTCCAACACATGCGCCTCCCATAGCGGACGCTGGCGGTCAAGCATGTCGGCATGCAGCCGGGAGGTCAGCTCGAACAGGTCACCCAGCCGTCCCTGCGACGGCAGCGTCGAGCGCCGTACATGGTAGTCGACGTCGATCTCGTCGTCGTAGGCCCAGGCCAGCAGGTCGATTCCGGCCACGCCCGTGGCGGGGCGCTTGCGGAAGGTGGGCTGGATTTCGTCGTTGGCAACCAGAGCATCAGTGAAATTCCGGACGAAGTCCGGACCTGCCCCCTGCGGCGGCGCGAACAACGACAGTGCGCCCACATGCATGGGGTGCTCGCGCGATTCGGCGAATAAGTACAGCGAGTCGGTGGGCACCATCAGCTCCATGCATCCATTAGACCCCGCCGGCGCTGAGAGCCAGCAAAGCGGCTGCCGCGCTTTGACGTCGTGGAACATCGGACTTCGCAAGTTGGGCTTGGACGCGACCTTTTCGCTGCGCGGCGATCTCAGATCGATACTGGTGAGGTGATGTCGGCCGACACCGCTGAATTGGTGGCACTCAACGCTGTGGAGCGCGAGTTCAGCCCGTACGGCCCGTCCCATTGGGCGGTACTTGCAGTGTTCGCGATCGGGTCCGCTGGCCTGGTCTGGATTGGACGCCACCAGAGCGACTCACAGGCCCGACGCCTCTGCCGTGTCTTGGCGGTGCTGACCGGGGCGATCTACGTTGCTTGGCTGGTGTATTTACTGCTCCCGCCGACCATCGCCGCTTCGGTGCCGCTGCGCATGACCGATCTCGCGACCGTCGCGGCGGCGTACGCATTGTGGTCGCAGCGCCACTGGGCCTTCGCACTCACCTACTACTGGGGCCTGGTGCTGAGCTCACAGGCGTTGGTCTCTCCGGTCCTCTATGCCCCAGACTTTCCCAACTACGAATTCCTTGGGTTCTGGGCCATTCACCTGCTTGTCGTATGGGCAGCCATTTATCTCACCTGGGGCCGAGGAATGCGGCCGCTGTGGCGCAGCTACCGCATCGCGGTCATCACAACGCTGGTATGGGCGGCGGTAACCTTCACGTTCAACCGAATCGCCGGAACCAACTACGGCTTCCTCAACAGAAAACCCGCCACCGCGACGCTGCTGGATGTACTGGGCCCATGGCCGCTCTACATATTGACCGGGGGCGTGGCCATCGCCATCGTTTGGGCCCTGATGACCTGGCCGTGGCAGCGCAAACCACGACACGAAGCCAAGCAACTTCCCTGAGCGCGTCGACCGGGGTACTGGCGAAATCGCAGCCTGAACCGCGGTTGATTCCACTAGTATCCGGCGCGTGACAGCGGATGCACCCGAGTTGCTTGCCGGCCATCAGCCCATCCCGCTGCCGCCTCCGGCATCGCCGGTCAACTATCGCCGTGTCCTGCGTGCGGTGCGTGCGACCGTCGACCCGGCAGCGGCCGCGCTCGTCGCCGAAA
>NZ_DATJYB010000224.1:0-14566 GCF_035499775.1 Mycobacterium sp.
GGGGCGGGGTCGTATCTGGCCACCGAGGCGGCCAGCGCCAGCCCGCTGCAGGCGGCGGAGCAGGATTTGCTGGGCATGGTCAACGCGCCCACCCAGGCCCTGTTGGGGCGTCAGCTGATCGGTGACGGAACTCCCGGGACGGCCATGGACCCGAACGGCGGGTCCGGTGGGCTGCTGTACGGCAACGGCGGCGCCGGCTATTCCCCAATGACAGCCGGGCAGGTCGGCGGAACCGGCGGCGACGCCGGGTTGATCGGCAATGGGGGGCCTGGCGGTACCGGCGGAATCGGCGCCAGTGGCGGGAACGGCGGTCACGGCGGGTGGCTACTCGGTGACGGGGGTAAAGGCGGAAACGCCGGAACCGGAACCGCCGGACAAGGCGGACTCGGCGGCTCTGCGGGTCTGTTCGGCAAAGGCGGGACGGGTGGCAACGCAAACGGCAACTTCGGCGGCGCCGGAGGCCACGGCGGCTGGCTGTTGGGCGGCAACGGAACCGCCGGCACCGGCGCACCGAACAGCGCGACCATCCCACTGGAGGTGGCCATGACCACCGAACCGGTGGTAGACCTGTCCGTCAACGGCGGCAAGACCATTCCCGTGCTGGTCGACACCGGATCCGACGGTCTGGTCGTCCCACTTCAAGACGTCGGATTCCAGCACCTGGGCCTTCCGACCGGGTTTGGAACCGGCGCCTACAGCGGCGGGCTGGTCTATGTCTACGCCAAGTTCCACACGACGGTGGATTTCGGGAATGGCATCGTCACCCAACCCACCGACGTCGACGTCGTGCTCTTCTCCTTCCCGACGACGTTCCAGTCGTTCATAGCCGGCAACGGTGCAGCGGGCGTTCTGGGTGTCGGTCCGAACGCGACCGGCCCCAACACCAGCAATCCGACCCAGGCATTGCCCGGCAACCTCAACAAAGGTTTGCTCATCAACCAGCAGGGGCATGAGTTGACGTTCGAACCCACTCCCACGGGCATGGGCACTCCGATCGCCACGCTCACCGGATCGCCGATCACCAACCTGGACGTGAAGGTCGGTAGCGGGGCCACCCACCAGGTTTCCTCGATCGTCGACTCGGGTGGGGTGTACGGAACCATCCCGTCCTCGGTGGCCCCAAGCGTCCCGACGGGAACGGTAATCACCGTCTCAGACCCCACCACCGGCAATGTGCTGTACTCCTACGTCGTCAACAACACGAACGCTCCCTCGGTGGTCACAGCCAGCGACCTGATGAACACCGGGAACCTGATCTTCGCGGAGCACCCGGTGTACATCTCCAACAGCCCCTCCGGGGTGGGGACGACGTACATCTACTCATGAGAGGCACCTTCCAGCAGATCGGCTGCGCGGCAGACGCTTTCGGCTGATTTGGTCATCTGGCCGGCGACCACACGGGCCCGAGCGGCGTATTGCGGGGCGAGTACGCGGCGCAGGTCAGCGACCACTGAATCCAGGGTGGACTCCGAAAAGGCCCGCCCGGCACCGACTTCCAGCCGCGAGATGCCGGCCGCCCAGACCGGCTGATCGAGCCAGAACCACAGGATCAGCGTGGGCGCCCCCGCCCGCAGGCCCGCGGCCGTGACGCCGGCACCCCCGTGGTGGACCACCGCGCGACAAGCGGGAAAAACGACCGCGTGATTCACCGCGCCGACCACCTTCACCTGGTCCAATTCCGGGACGCCGGTGAAGTCATTGGGGCCGCTGCAAATCAACGCCCGCTCGCCCAACCGCGCGCACGCCGCGTTGATCACCGCCACCGTCTCGGCGGGGGATTCGATTGGCGTGCTGCCGAATCCGAAGTAAATCGGCGGTGTTCCGGCTGCGATCCACGACAAGACCTCCTCGTCGGCATCGGTCGGCAACTCCAGCGTCAGCGCGCCGACGAAGGGGCCCAGGAAATCCGGCTTCACCCATTCAGCTGCCGGCCCGGGCAGGCAGAGCTCGTCATAGGCCTGGATCTGCAGCGACGTCGACGTTCCGGTGGCCTCCGCCAAGCCCAGTTGGGCGCGTTGGGCGTCGTCGGTTTGCTTGGAGATGGCCGCATACATTCCCCCGGCAGACCAAACACGCTCCGGGAAGCAGTGCAGCACCGCCAGCGGAATGTCTTGGTACTCTGCGACGTTGGCGGCCAGACCGTGCTCGTTGAAACCCGCGACCAGCAGGTCCGCCCCTTCGGTCAGGTGCTTGAGGGTCGCGGTCTTGTCCGCCTTGACCTGACTGACCTGCTCGGTGACTTCGGTCAACACGCTGAACAGATTCAGGCCTCTGGTCGCGACGCCGGTCACCAGGTCTGCGGCCGGGTTCATCACCTGCTGCGAGTCCGGGCCGTAGGCAACCGCACGGAGCCCCACCGACTCGACGAAGTCAATCATGTTGGGCGGGGCCGCCATGCGCACGTCGTGACCCCGTCGCAGTAGCTCGCGACCGACGGCTGCGCAGGGCTCAACATCGCCGCGACTTCCATAGCCCGCGATGACAACTTTCACAGTCGTAAACCCATGCGCCGCAGCAATTCTCACCAGCCATCGAAGATGTCGTGATGCACGGTTCTGGTGGCCGCCGCCGGATCGACGAACCATTCCCGGCCGAACAGCAGGCCGAACGCTTGGGGCGGCAGCCGGCGCAGCACCCCGAGCGCGCGCGCCGCGCCGCTGGCCTCGAGCTGCGAGCGATGGGCGGCCAGCGCATCGCGCTTCTGCCTTGCGAAGCCAAAGACGTTGATGCTGTGGGTGATCGTGGCCCGCGGGGCGTACGCGGTGCGGACGACATCGGGTTCCGCCAGCGGCGGCAGCCGCAACAGGCGAGCGAGATCACTTGTCCGGCGGATTAATTCGCGCGGCATCGTCACCTCCAGCACCCGCCACAGTCCGACGAGTTCGGCGGCCCGCTTCCCGACGTGATGCACCTGCACGTGATCGCGATGGCCGTAGCCACCGTTGGGCTGATAGCTGAGTAGCAGCTGCGCGTCTTCGGCACGGAGTATGTCAGCGAGTCGGTGCGCCGCCTGATCGCGATCTGCGCGCCCGAACCTGACGCGCCCGGGTGGATCCGGGTAGAACACCGGGCCGTATCCGCTGTCGGCGTAGCCCAGGCACTCGACCGCGTGGACACCAAGAATGCGCGCACTCGACTGCAACTCGTCCAGGCGGGAAGAGTCCTCGTCGGCCATGCGCCCGTCGGTCGCCATGACGACGATTACCCGATGCCCGGCTGCCGCGGCCCGCGCCAGCGTGCCACCGGTGAGCACCACCTCGTCGTCCGGATGAGCGTGGAAGGCGACGACGGTTGCCATGCACAGCAGTATGCCAACCGCGGGTCTCCGGTTCGGACCTTGGCGCTGAGCTGGACCGCGGCACCCCCGGCCCGGAGATGTGCGGAAGAATTTCGAATGAAGGATCAAGCCTGCGGGCTGCGGACACGGCGACGCGGTGGAAGTATCGCGTGAGTGGCCACCAGAAAACCGCAGACAATCTCCTACCCGGCGCCAGGCTCGCGTCCGCGCCGCTACGACTCCGCCCCGCTCGACCCGCACGTCATCATCCTGTTCGGCGCGACGGGGGATCTGGCGAAACGCAAGCTGATCCCCGGCCTGGCCTACCTGGATCAGTCCGAGCTCGCGCCCGATATCCAGATCGTCGCCACATCGCTGGAAGACTTCACACCTGACGAATTCCGGGATCTCGCCAAGAACGCGATCGACTCGTTCGGCCACCACAAGCTCACGCCCGAGCAGTGGGACAACTTCGCGAAGATCGTCACCTACGTGCCGCAGGGTGCCGGACCAGAGGCACTGGCGGCCGCCGTCGCTGAAGCCGAAACCAACCTGGGACCCAAGGTGCGGCGACTGCACTACCTGTCGGTCCCGCCGAAGGCGGCGCGCGACGTCATCACGATGCTCTGCGAGGCCAACCTCGTCGAGCGCTCCCGGGTGGTTATGGAGAAACCCTTCGGCACCGACTTGGCCAGTGCGGTGGCGCTCAACGACTTCGTGCACCAAACATTCGAGGAATCCCAGATTTTCCGGATCGATCACTTCCTGGGCAAGGAGGCGGCTCAAAACATCCTGGCGTTCCGGTTCGCCAACGGCCTGTTTGAGCCGATCTGGAACCGCAACTTCATCGACCACATCCAGATCGACATTCCCGAGACCCTGGGTCTGGATCAGCGGGCGAACTTCTACGAAAACACCGGCGCCTACAAGGACATGGTCGTGACGCACCTGTTCCAGGTGATGGCGTTCGTGGTGATGGAACCCCCGACGGCGCTCGAGCCATACGCCATCAGCGAAGAGAAGAACAAGGTGTTCCGGTCGATGCTGCCGGTCAAAACGTCGAATGTGGTGCGCGGTCAATACAGCGGATACCGCGAAGAGAACGGAGTGGCAAGGGATTCCGACACCGAGACGTTCATCGCGCTCAAGGTCGGCATCGACAACTGGCGCTGGGCGGGAGTACCGATTTACCTGCGCACCGGCAAGAAGATGGCCGAGGGCATCCGCATCATTTCGATCGCCTTCAAAGAGGCTCCGCGAAGCATGTTCCCGCCGGGATCGGGGGTGGGGACACAAGGCCCGGATCACCTGACGTTCGATCTGGCTGACAACTCGAAGGTTTCACTGTCCTTCTACGGCAAGCGGCCCGGTCCCGGGATGAAGCTCGACAAGTTGTCCATGCAGTTCTCCTCTCAAGAGATCGACACCGTCGTCGACGTGCTGGAGGCGTACGAACGGCTCATCCTTGACGCCATGCGAGGCGATCACACGCTGTTCACCACCGCCGAGGGCATCGAATCACTGTGGGAGCGTTCGGAGGATCTGCTCGACGACCCGCCGCCGGCCAAGATGTACCAGCCCGGAACGTGGGGTCCCAACGCCATTCATCAGTTGATCGCGCCCAACGCGTGGCGGTTGCCGTTCGAGCGTGGGTGGCGCGAGTCCAAACGCTAGTGGTGATCGCAAGCGCGGCGGAGCCGGGCGCAGCGGGTCGCCACCATCAGCGCTAGTCGGGTCGTAAGCGCCACAACAACTCTCACCGGGTCAGGCGATCGGGCCGGGCGGTCCGTCCGGCTCGTCGTCGCCGAGCAGGTCGACTTGCATCCACGCGACGTCGTGCCAGCGGCCGTGTTTCCATTCGACGCGCCGGTACAGTCCGGCATCCCGGAACCCGAAGGATCGGTGAAAACCGTTGCTCGCTTCGTTGGGTTGAGTGATGCCGGCGAAACCTCGGCGGTAGCCGCGCTCGGCAAGCCGGCGCAGTAGCTCTGTGTAGAGTCTGCGCCCGCCGCCGGCGCGGTGGTGGCCGACGCTGACGTAGATTCCGGTTTCCACCGACCACTGGTAGGCAGGCAGCCGATTCAGCGCGTGCCCGTATGCGAAACCGACGAGCTGATCGCCACATTCGAGGACAAGCCATTCGTGCGCCGCGGAGATACGAGCGGCCATCTCAGCGACGGTCGGGACCTCGATCTCCCAACTGATCGCCGTGTCCTGGACGTAGGGCTGGTAGATCGCGACGCAAGCCGCCGCGTCCTGCGCACGAGCCGAACGCACGATCCCGCCGATTGGTTGCATGTGAGTAGTGTGCCGGTCGGACCGCCGCCGTCAGTTCCGTGACGGCAATCAGACGTAATTCGGTAGGTTGAACGCGACTCTGGAAGACGCCGAAGGGAGACACCGTTGACCCAAACCGCGGTCATGGCCGAGGCTGACCGCGCGTGGATGATCGACACGCTGCTCGCGCTGCTGCAGACGCCGAGCCCGTCGGGCCGCACGGACATGGTGATGCAGCTCATCGGCGACATCTTCGACGACTTCGGCGTGCCCTTCTCACTGACCCGCCGCGGGGCGCTGAACGCTGAACTCGCGGGTAAGTCGGCGACCACCGACCGGGCGCTGGTGGTGCATGCCGACACCATCGGGTGCATGGTGCGCGGACTCAAGGACAACGGGCGGCTGGAGCTGATCCCGGTCGGCACCTTCTCGGCGCGCTTCGCCACGGGCGCGCGCGTGCGGATCTTCTCCGACGACCCCGACGAATTTATCACCGGCACGGTCCTGCCGCTCAAGGCCAGTGGGCACGCCTTCGGCGACGAGATCGACACCCAACCCACCGACTGGGAGCACGTCGAGGTCCGCGTCGACCGCAAGGTGTCCTCACGCGAGGACCTGGTCCGTCTCGGCCTGAAGGTCGGCGACTTTGTCGCGCTGATCACCAGCCCCGAGCTCGCGGCCGACGGGTTCATCGTCTCCCGTCACCTCGACGGCAAGGCGGGAGTCGCGGTCGCGCTCACGCTGGCCAAGAACTTCTGCGAGAACAAGTTGGTGCTGCCGCACCGGACCACGATCATGGTCACCATCACCGAGGAGGTCGGCCACGGGGCCAGCCACGGCCTGCCCGCCGACGTCGCCGAGCTGATCTCGGTGGACAACGCGGTGTGCGCGCCCGGCCAGCACTCCATCGAGGACGGCGTGACGATCCCGATGGCCGACATGCACGGACCGTTCGACTATCACCTCACCCGCAAGCTGTGCCGGCTCGCCGAGGAGCGGGGCATACCGTTCGCGCGGGACGTGTTCCGCTACTACCGGTCCGACGCCGCAGCGGCGATCGAGGCGGGCGCCGGCACCCGCGCTGCGCTGGTCGGCTTCGGGCTCGACGGCAGCCACGGCTGGGAGCGCACCCACATCGAATCGCTGGAAGCCGCGTATAACCTCCTGCACGCCTGGCTGCAGACGCCGCTGACGTTCGCCAAGTGGGACGCCAAGCCGTCGGGCAAGCTACGGGACTTCCCGTCGTCGAAGCAGCCCGCCCCGACCGAGCAGTGGGTGCCGTTGGCCCGCGGCGAACACGCCGAACCCGGCGATGCGTCCCCGGGTGCGCACTGGCCGCCGTCCGAGGGTCCCCAGGCCTGATTTGAGGAGATGCCCATGGCACGGCGCATCAACCTGACCGGAAAGATAGCGGTCGTGACCGGTGCCGGCTCGGGGATCGGGCGCGCAACCGCGCGGCTGCTCGCCGAGCGCGGCGCCAAAGTCCACGTCGCAGACGTCGACGCCGACGCAGCCGTCACCGTGGCCCGCGAGATCGGCAGCGGCGCCGTTGATCACGCGATCGACGTGACTCGGCCGGAAGAAGTCGAGGCGCTGGCACAGACCGTCTTCGACGACGGGGGACGCGTCGACATCCTGCACAACAACGCCGGCATCGGCCACGGCGGCGATACCGAGCAGACGACCGTCGAAGATTGGCAACGCGTGATCGGGGTGAACTTGCTCGGCGTTGCCTACGGTGTGCAGGCCTTCGTGCCCCGGATGCTCAAGCAGGGCCATCTGGCGACGATCGTCAACACCGCCTCCATGGCCGGGCTCTTCCCGATCGCACGAATGGCGCCGTACTGTGCCTCCAAGTTCGGCGTGGTGGGCATGAGCGAGTCATTAGACGCCGAGTTGCGCCCGCGAGGCATTCGGGTGATCGCCCTGTGCCCCGGGATCATAAAAACGCCGATCATCCGTGACGGAGTCCTGCGTGGGCAACTCGGCACCGACAAAGAGAACATCCTGGCCTTCTACGACAAGCACGGTGTCTCGCCGGACACCGTCGCCGCGGACGTGCTGGACGCGATCGCGCGGCCCCGCGGGATCGTCGTTTCACCACCTTCGCACGTCCTGGGCCCGTATCTGGTGCACCGACTTTCGCCGCGGCTGGCGCAACCGATCGCCCGTGTCATGACGAAGATCGTCAGCCGTGGCTGACTGAGGCCACCGATCAACAGGCCTGCGCTGGGGAGATCAGGGTCCTCGTTCTCAGTCCGGGATGTAGTCGAACTCGTCGGGATTGGGCCCGGTGCGGCCGGGCTCGCCGCGATCCAAGCCGGTGATCGCGTCCATGTCGTCGTCGGTGAGGTCGAAGTCGAAAATCTCGAAATTCGCCTTCACCCGTTCGGGGGACACCGACTTCGGGAACACGATGTCTCCGCGCTGAATGTGCCAGCGCAGCACCACCTGCGCGGGGGATTTGCCCAGCGACTTCGCGATCCTGACGATGACCTCGTCATCGAGGACCCTGCCCTGGGCGATCGGCGACCACGCCTCGGTCGCGATCCCGTGAGCTTGGCCGTAGACCCGAACCTGCTCGTTGGCGAAGTAAGGGTGCACCTCGATCTGGTTGACCGCCGGCACGGTCTCCGAACCGTCGCCGATCATCTCCAGGTGCTCGGTTTGGAAGTTCGAGACGCCGATGCTACGGGCGCGTCCGTCCTTGGCGAATTCCTCGAGCGTGATCCAGGTCGAGAGGTAATCGCCGTCGTACAGCATCGGCAGCGGCCAGTGGATGAGAAAGAGGTCGACGTAGTCCGAGCCCAGCGCGGACAACGTCGCGTCGAACGCGCGGCGTGCATCGTCGGGCCGGTGATACCCGTTGTTCAGTTTGCTGGTGATGAACACCTCGCCGCGGTCCAGTCCGGCGTCGCGGATGCCCTGGCCCACTCCCTTCTCGTTGCGGTACATCTCCGCCGTGTCGATGTGGCGATAGCCCACCTCAAGCGCGCAACGAACCGCCGCGGCCGTCTGAGCAGGGTCGATCTGGAAGACGCCGAACCCCAACTGCGGGATCGTGTTCCCGTCGTTCAGGGTGATTGACGGGATATTGCTCATGCGCCCAGCCTCCTGGTTATCGGGTGGTTGTTCAAGGGGATGCCCCGCCTTGTCGCAAGTGAACCGGTCTAGGAGAACATGAAGTCATTCCGCTACAGAAAGCGACCGTCTTCATGGCACCGACAGTGCGCCCGCGCCGATCTGCTCTCTATTTGCCCGGCAACAAGGCCCGGGCCCTGGAGAAGGGTAAGACGCTGCCGGCGGACGTGCTGATTTTCGACCTCGAGGATGCCGTGGGACCCGACGCCAAGGCCGACTCGAGGGCGACGGTGTGCGACGCGGCCTCGTCGGGAAGTTACCAACCCCGTGAGGTCGTGGTGCGCATCAACGGTTTGGGCACCGAATGGCACGACGAAGACCTGGCCGCTGTGGCCGGTTCGGGCGCCGACGGAGTGCTGGTGCCGAAGGTCGGGAACGGCGAACAGGTCCAGGCGTTGGCCGCCGCACTCGACACGCTCGGCGGGCCGGAGTCTTTGCGGTTATGGGTGATGATCGAAACGCCCGGGGCCTTCCTGCGAGCCGAGGAGATCGCCTCGGCCAGCGATCGCTTGGCCGCGATGGTTGTCGGTACCAACGATCTCGTGAACGATCTGCACGGACTGCACGTACCCGGACGCGCACCGATCGTGCCGGCACTGGCACTGGCGGTGTTGGGTGCGCGGGCGGCCGGGAAGGCCATCTTCGACGGCGTGTTCAACAACATCACCGACGAAGCCGGCTTTCGAGCCGAGGCTCGACAAGGCCGCGAGATGGGTTTCGACGGCAAGACCCTGATCCATCCGTCCCAAATCGCACCGGCCAATGACGCGTTCGGTCCGTCGCAAGACGAGCTGGCGGACGCCCGCAAGGTGGTCGCCGCTTATGAGGAGGCGACGGCCGCGGGGACCAGCGTCATCACGGTCGACGGTCGGATGATCGAAAGCCTGCACGTGCGCGACGCCCAACGGATCCTGGCGCTGGCCGACCGCATCGGCGAAATGGAATTCGGCTCCTAGCTTCGTCTGACCGCGCGCGAGCGAACTTGGCGGCGGCTGCTGACTATTTCCGCCCGGTCCACTGGGTGAGCGCATCCTCGAGCGCGGCCCCGAAGCCCACACCGGCGTTCTCGGCGGCCTTCTCGAATCGCTCGAGCAAGGCTGTCGGAACTGAAGCGCTCAGCTTGGAGTATTCGGGTTTTGGCTTTGGCGGCGGGGCTCCGGCCTCGTGTCGGGCGGCGGTGGCGTCGAGCAATTCACGCAGTGCGGGTATCTCTGCCACAAGGCGTTCGAGGTCAACGCGGTCGATACGCAGCAACTCAGCCGGCCCGGTCGTCGTTACCGTCGCAGAACGCAGTTTCCCACTGCGCAGCACCGATTCGCCGATCAACTCGCCCGGTCCCAGCAAGGCGACACGGTCTCGGCCGACGTACACCCCGGCCTCCCCGCTGAGCAGGATGAAGCAGGCGTCCGACGGAGTCTGCTCCTGAATGAGCGGCCACTGCGTCGTCGACGAATTGTGATGGGCAACAGCGGTAAGGCGCTCCAGCTCGCCGTCCGAGAACTTGTTGAATGCACTGAACTCGCGTAGCCGACGGGCGTCCTGCCCAAGGCCCTTCGCGTCGCTCTTCATAGTTGGCTCCTGATCCGGTATCTGACCGTGGACACCGTGGAGCCTAACGTGAATTTTGCATTGTGAAGGGCATACGCGGCTGAAAGTACCTGCCTACATCTGCGCCCAGACGATCTTGTCCTGCAGGTAGGCTTCGATGCCGGCCTTGCCGGACTCGTAGCCCCACCCGGATTGCTTGTATCCGCCGAAGGGCATGGAGTGGTCGTACTGCATCTGGCAGTTCAGTCCCACGGTCCCGGCCTTCAGCCGCTTGGCCAGCCGGTGCGCGCGGCCCAGATCCTTGGTCCAGGCGGTGGCTGCCAGGCCGTAGGTGCTGTTGTTGGCCAGCGCGACAGCTTCGTCTTCGTCGTCGAACGGCAGGATGGTGACCACCGGCCCGAAGATCTCCTCTTGGAACAGCCTGCTCGAGTCGGGGTCGACGTTGGTGACGACCGTCGGGTGGACGAAGTATCCCTTCCGGTCCAGGCGGTGGCCTCCGGTGACGAACTCGGCGCCGTCGGACTTGCCCTGGTCGAGATAGCCCAAGACGCGGGTGAGTTGTTTCTGGCTGATCAGCGGGCCACTCATGGCGCCTTCTTCTTTCGGGCCGCCGAGTTTCAGGGTGTTCGCAATCGTCGCAATGTCTTCCACGACCCGCTCGTAGACGCCGCGCTGCGCGAAGATCCGCGACCCGCAGACACAGGCCTGTCCGGAGTGCACGAAGGCGCCGAACGCCGCCAGCGTGATGGCTTTCCGCAAGCCGGCATCGTCGAAGATCAGCACCGGGGACTTGCCGCCGAGCTCCAGCGTCACTTTCTTGAGGTTGCTGCTTCCCGCGGCATGCACGATTTCCCTGCCGACCTCCGTCGAACCGGTGAAGGCGACCTTCTCGACGTCTGGGTGCGCGGTGATGGCCGCACCGGCGGTGTGCCCGTACCCGTTCACGAGGTTGACCACCCCGTCGGGCACACCGGCCTGCGCCAGGAGTCTGTTGAGCACCAGCGCCGAAAGTGGTGTCTCCTCAGCCGGTTTCACGACGCTGCTGCAGCCCGCCGCCAGTGACGGTGCCAGCTTGGCGCAGAAATTGAAGACCGGTCCGTTCCACGGGAAGATCAGACCGACAACGCCGTACGGTTCCCTCAGGGTGTAGGCGTGCATGTGTGAATCGACGCCGGTCAGTCCGCCGGTGTTCACGTCGCGCGCGATGCCGTCGATCTTGGTGCACCAGCCCGCGTAGTAGCGGAACCACTCACCGCCGACCTTCACCTGCATCTGCGCCTGCGCCGGATACATACCCGCGTTGAGCATTTCGAGCTCGGCGAGCAGCTCGGCATTTTCGTCGATCAGATCGGCGACCCGCCACAGCACCTTGGCCCTGTCGTAATCGGGCAGGCCCGACCACACCCCGGACTCGGCGGTCGCTTTCGCGCGGGCGACAGCGTCGTTGACGGCGTCGAGTCCGCAGTCGGTGAACTCGGTGATCTGTTCCTCGCTGGCCGGATCGAAGACCGGGATCACGTCACCGGTGCCGGATCGTTCACGGACCTCGTCCAGTACCGCCTGCACCGTCATGGCATCCCCTTTTTGGGCCTGTACGGCCCTTGATCGAGCTGGCCGACACCGAAATCCGTGGCCGAAGTTACGCGGTTAACCTCGTGGTGTCTACAACCCTCGGCCGGCCTCAGCCCGCGGATTCTCTGTGCTGATCCGACTGACCGAGCCAGTCGCGCAGTTTCGCGTAGATGGCCGCGTGATTGAGCAGGTCGAAATGGTGCAGTCCGGCCAGCGTCAGCCCGTGGGCCTCCTCGAACGGAACCTGTCGGGACGTGCCCACACCCGACGCACTCTTGGAACGCACCAGGTGGTCGCCGACGATGATTCCCACCGCCCGCGGCGCTGCGGTGGTCGCGACGAAGTGGTAAACGGCGCCCGGGAGAAACGGCACCTCGTGGCAGCGGTCCCAGAGGAACTCGTCCGGGTCGCAGTTGCTCCAGTCTTCCTCTAGGCACGCCCCGTACCGCAGATCTTTGATGCCTGAGCTGCGGGCATTGAGAAATGCCGACACGGCGCGGGTCTCGGGCAGCCGGGCTATCACCCAGGATGCGGCGTTGACGCCTTTTTCCAGGTCGGCTCCCAAGTGCGGGGAACCAAGACAGATGACGTGGCGAACGGCGTCCGGCCAGGCGTGGTCCTGGTCGGACCCGTAGTGACAGGCGCTGCGCACGACCAAGCCACCCATCGAATGACCGACCAACGCGATTTCCTCGACCGGCACCGGCCACAGCGCCTTCAGCTGTTGGATCAGCGCGGCCAGGGCTTTGCCGTTGTCGGAGATGTGCAGACCGGTGTTGTAGCGCAGGTAAACCGGGGTGAACCCGAGCTCGCTGCGCAGCAGCGCGCCATACGGCTGCACGGTCTCGTCATCGCTCTCGCGCTGACTCTCCCTCGGAGACCGCCACCAGCCAACTTCCGTCAGGCACCAGCCGTGGACAAACACCACGACGCGCCCGGTGGCGTTCGGGAACGCCGAGGCAATGGCGTCGGCGTTCATCGCGACGGGCTTGCCGTGGTCGCGAATCTGCATGGTCAGCGCGAATCCGTTGCCGCGGCTGACCAGCTCGTCGCCATAGATTCCGTTGAGTGCGGCGAGCAGGCCGCGGACCTTGGGACGAGACTCGACAGTGTGGTCCTCGTCATTGCTGTATGCGGCGGCCGCCAGTTCACCGGCGCCGTGCAGCGAAGCCCGCAGCCGTGGTCGACGGCATAGTAGGTGGCCGCGGCAATCGTGTTGTGGACGACCTCCACGGGTTTCGACGCCGGCCCGATAGAGCCGAACACCCGCTCCGCGATGCCGCTGTGCGTGTCGCGCACCAGCGCCGTGAGAATACGGGTGCCCTCACCGGCCAGGTCGGCGAGTGACCGGATTTCCTGTCGCTGCACGAGCTGCTCCTCCCTGTTCGCTCCTGGGTTCCCATTCTGCCCAAGGTTTCACTTACTGTGACCGGAGTGGCCGAACCGTCCGTCCCGGAACTGCGCAAGCGCCTGGACGGTCTGACGATCCGCGACGCCGCACGGCTTGGCCGGCGTCTGAAGAACCTCCGCGCCGCGGGGCCGGAGAAGCTGCGCCAGCTTGCCGACCAGATCGACAAGGCCGAATCGGTCGTCGCCGCCCGGCAGGCAGCCGTCCCGACGATCACCTACCCCGACCTGCCGATCAGCCAGCGCCGGCAGGACATCGCCGAGGCGGTCCGGTTGCACCAGGTGGTCGTCGTCGCCGGAGAGACCGGGTCGGGCAAGACCACCCAGCTGCCCAAGATCTGCCTCGAGATCGGCCGCGGGATCCGCGGCACCATCGGGCACACCCAGCCCCGGCGGCTGGCCGCCCGCACGGTCGCGCAGCGCATCGCCGACGAGCTGGGCAGCCCGCTCGGCGACGCCGTCGGCTTCAGCGTCCGATTCACCGACCAGGTCAGCGACCGCACCCTGGTCAAGCTGATGACCGACGGCATTCTGCTGGCCGAAATCCAGCGCGACCGGCGCCTGCTGCGCTACGACACGCTGATCCTGGACGAGGCCCACGAGCGCAGTCTCAACATCGACTTCCTGCTCGGGTACCTGCGCGAACTGCTGCCGCGTAGGCCCGACCTGAAGGTGATCGTCACGTCGGCGACCATCGAGCCGCACCGCTTCGCCGCGCATTTCTCGGGCGCGCCGATCATCGAAGTGTCGGGCCGGACGTACCCGGTGGAGATCCGGTACCGCCCGCTGGAAGTTCCGGTGGAGTCCGGCTCCCCGGAAGATTCCGGCGATCCCGACGACCCCGACCACGAGATCGTCCGGACCGAGACCCGGGACGAGGTCGAGGCGATCGTCGACGCGGTGCACGAACTCGAGAACGAACCGCGCGGCGACGTGCTGGTGTTCCTGTCCGGCGAGCGCGAAATCCGGGATACGGCGGAAGCTTTGACTGAGCTGGCGGGCGGCCCACGCTACACGGAGGTGCTTCCGCTGTACGCCCGGCTGCCGACCGCCGAGCAGCAGAAGGTGTTCGCACCCCATACCGGGCGCCGTGTCGTGCTGGCGACCAATGTCGCCGAGACGTCGCTGACCGTGCCCGGGATCCGCTATGTCGTCGACCCGGGCACCGCCCGCATTTCGCGTTACAGCCGTCGCTTGAAGGTGCAGCGGTTGCCGATCGAGCCGATCTCGCAGGCGTCCGCGGCGCAGCGGGCCGGCCGGTGCGGTCGGGTCGCGCCAGGTGTGTGCATCCGCCTCTATTCCGAGGAGGACTTCGCGGCCCGCCCCGGCTACACCGAGCCCGAG